>JARRQF010000108.1:0-24188 GCA_037382065.1 Candidatus Thiodiazotropha sp.
CTGTCCAACTGATCTTTTTAGGTTGAAAAGGGCGAGCCATTCCCTGCGCATTGCGCCTTGTCTCCTGGCCTGAGCAGGCTTCTATCATCGTCAATTTGTATGAAGCACCACACTAGCACATAGGAACGAGGGGCAGAACACCTGAATAGATCAAGAAAAATACCGGCATCGTACCTGTGAAGATGGTATTTCAAGCAAGAAGTATGCGATTATATGAGCTAGCAAAGGGCGCGCTACCATTGTGAGGCGGCTCCAACTCAAGCAATAAAGTTAGGTATTAAGTTGAAAAGCTGTAAACTCTGCCGATTCAAGAAGGCCTGCAATGATCTGCCCGTCATCTGCATCTTGGCGCAATATTTAGCTGTTGTTGTGGTTATCGTTTTCCTGGGATTCCTTTTTATCACCCAAGAAATATTTGTTTAACTCACTAGTGTGGTGCTTCATATAAATTGACGATGATAGAAGCCCGCTTAGAAGGTTCCAGGATGAATCATGAGCTAGTGACTATTATCCATCGGCCAACCAGGCTCTCTCGATTGCTGCTCAGAACAAGATTTAAGACGCTCTGCTGCACGGGATATTGACGATTCCCCGCTTGACATCCCATGGTGTTTTAACAATATCATTGCATCAGCCAGGGACACCTCTTCTACCTCATAAAGCGGGAGAGATGCTTCGATTAATAATTCTTTATTTATCATCTCACTAAACTCTTTTATTAACCCTCTATATTAGGATAATAGTAGACCGTAAATATGATATTGCAAATCAGTTATGATCCGAACCGTCATTATCAAACCTAAAAAGATCATGGTAAAAAACTGAGTCATGCCTGAATCAATCCCTGAAATCGTACCTAGCTGCCGGGTAACCATGCACTTTTCCCTGAGCTTACTGGATGGAACGGAAGCTGTGTCTACCTATAATGAGGCTCCATTGGAGTTCATCCTAGGCGACGGCACCATGGAACCCTTGTTGGAGTATGCGTTGCTTGGACTGCGTGCAGGAGATGAGCAATCGTTACAAATATCTGGGGACGAGGTTTACGGCCCGCTAGATGAGAGCAAAACTCACTGGCTGCCGATCACTGCTTTTCCTGCCAACCTATCAATCTGTGAAGCCCAGATCATCGCTTTCACCAGCGAACAGGGAGAGGAACTCCCCGGCGTCATTATGCAAATTGAAAAAGAGAGGGTCCTGGTGGATTTCAACCATCCACTGAGTGGTAAAGCATTCATCTATAATGTCACCATTATCAATGTTGAGCAGCCTGGATAGCACCATGCAACAGATTTTTCTTGCCAATCCACGAGGGTTCTGCGCTGGCGTGGACCGCGCCATCGAAATCGTTGAACGCGCCCTCGATCAGCTAGGTGCCCCCATCTATGTACGACACGAAGTGGTGCATAACCGATTTGTCGTCGAAAGCCTGCGAAATCGCGGTGCGATCTTTGTTGATGAACTTGACTATGTGCCTGATGGGAACACCGTGATTTTCAGTGCCCACGGGGTTTCCCAGGCAGTAAGGGAGGAGGCTGAAAGGCGTCAGCTCAGGGTCTTCGACGCCACATGTCCTCTCGTCACCAAGGTACACCTCGAAGTAGCCCGACGCTGTCGCGATGGTTTTGAGGTGATTCTGATCGGACATCGCGGCCACCCGGAAGTGGAAGGCACTATGGGGCAGTGCCGCCGAAACAGCAATCAGCCGCATATTCATCTGGTCGTCACCACTCAAGATGTGGATGAGTTGGAGATTAGCAATCCAGATAAAATTGCCTTCGTCACCCAAACCACCCTCTCCATAGACGACACCCAACAGATTATCCAGGCCTTGCAGAGACGCTTTCCCAATATCACCGGGCCAAAAAACAGCTCCAATTCGAACCGCCTGAGGGAGATTGCGGAGAAGCACGGCGTGCCAGCTTACCTTATTGACGGAGCAGAAGACATCGACACTAATTGGCTAGCGGATAAATGCCACATTGGTGTGACAGCTGGCGCCTCAGCACCAGAGATTTTGGTCGAAAGTGTGATTGAGCAACTGAAAAAATGGGGCGCTGAATCGGTGATGGAAACCCAAGGGAAACCTGAAAGGGTCGTTTTTGCCCTACCCAAGAGCTTGCTTGGCTAACGGCCCAACTATTTCCCCAGCCTTTACCTGACATCTGGGTGCTCTTGCCCGATGAACGGTATCACCATACCAGAGAGTCTCAACTAAGCTTGTAAGTAGCATAATGAGGTGCAGTAATGAAACAGATACAAGGCTTCACTGTAGTCGAATTGATGATTACCCTTGTCATCGTGGGTATTTTGACAGCGGCTGGTATTCCTGCCTTTCTTAACATGATTGAGAATAACACCATCACGACCACCAGCAATGGAATACTGAATGGCATTCTGCTCGCCCGAAGCGAGGCAGTACTCAATGATGTAGATGTGACATTCACGCCCTCCGCCTCCGGTTGGCAGGTTACCAACCCAACCGGTGATGTTATTCAGAGTGAGACGATCGATAATAGTAATATAGCGATTGCAGGTCCCACCATCGTATACACCCCAAGAGGCAGAAAGGCCAATAATACCGCTCAAACAATATCGATTAGTTACAAAAACTCGCTCAAGAGTCGAGTATGTCTCAGTCTTACTGGACGCCCCTTCATCGTACTAGCAGAAGATGGAACCTGCCCATGAGAGTTCATAAATTTTCACTGACCCGTCATAGTTGTCGGGGAATGACAATGATCGAAGTCCTAATCGCCGCCGTGGTTATAGGTGTCGGTCTGCTTGGTGTGGCTGCCCTTCAGGTCACGGCACTAAGAGATGCCAATGATGCCAACTACCGCTCCAGAGCAGCCGACATAAGTTCATCATTGGCTGATCGGATAAGAGCCAATCCCACTGTACTTGATACTTACGCCCCGACACCAGACGTTACATACACCACCGCCGACACGATCGTAGCAAATAACTGCACAATGATACCAGGTAATGCTACTCCTGCTACCAACTGTAATCCAGCTGATATGGCCACATTTGATCTTGCGAGTACTCTTGATCTCGTGCGTGAGGAGTTTCCTTCGGGCAGTGAGTTAATAATCACCTGCCCTAATGGTTGCTCAGCAACGGATGTCATGCAGATAACGATAAGATGGCCCACACAAGAGATGGACGCAGCTAATGACCCGGTCTTTCAGGAGACCATGTCACCTATCATTCCTGGCTCCGTCGTTAAAAAACCGGGAGAAGTGTGAAGTGAAAAAGAGATTAGGGTATGAATCAGGCTTTTCGATTGTTTCACTGATGATAGCCAGTGCAATTGGCATGTTTCTCATTGGCGGTTCATTGAAAGTCTACATCGACAGCAAAAATAGCTTCAATGCAAGATCGGCAATCGCAGCAGCTACGGAAAATCTTCGCTTCTCCATTCAGGATTTGCGACGTACACTAATCATGGCTGGGCGTGGAATTGCACAAAGTGATGATGATATCAATGCTTACAATAATACAGACAATGGCAGAAGAACATTCCCTGGACCAGGCGTAAATATCGACGCGGATGCTAATGGTAATAGTGTGATCGCCATTCGCTATGCAGATGGCCCAACTCCTTGTGGACAGAGCGGTCAAATTTCAGGCGTCACAACCACCGTTAGTTTTTATGTAAACAACAACGATGAACTTGTTTGCAATGACGGAGCTTCTGCGATACCACTGGTCTCCAATATCAAGCGTATGCAAGCCCTCTATGGCGTTGATGGAACTGATGAGGATACCACTGCCGATAGATACGTCACGGCTGGGACCATGACTGCGAGTGACTGGAATAATGTTGTTGCCATACGTATCGGGTTAGTTTCCAATTCTGGTATCGAGAACCCTCTCCCCAAGACTTTCGAGGCTTCAGCCTCCCTCACCAGCAATACGATCAAAGTCCTTGGCATGGATTATGTAATCCCCCCCAACGATCGCAATTTATTTCATAAAAGAGCCAGCACCACGATTGCGCTTAGAAACCGTACCGGCACCGTTCAGAGACAGTAATGATGATCACACATAGAATCACTTCAGAATCTACGCGTTCAACCCAAAAAGGGGCAGCCTTGGTTATCGCCCTGATATTGCTCACCATCATCACCTTATTGAGTATTAGTGCCATGCAAAGCTCTATTCTCAATACCAGAATTGCGACCAACCATCAATTCAAAGAGATGAGTTTCCAAGCCGCAGAAAATGCATTAGCAAAAGTGACTGCCCCAAATCCTGAGGTACAAGTACCAAACGTAGGGGCTACCATAGCTACTCCAAATCCAAACTATTTCGATAGCGATGATGAAAACAACCTAAATCAAACTCCGCGACTCCGTGCTAATCTCAACATGGGGTATGTCTGTCATATAGGGCAGGGACAATCTCTCCCTGATAGTGACTGCGCGTCATCTGTCCTGATCTCGGGCTTTCCTCCTGACAGTGGCTACATCTCCTATCTACCAACGGCCACAGGGTATGTTGGAGGAGCTATTACTCATGCACAATCCACAACCCGTTCACAAGTCGTGCAAATGACTCAGTAAACATTCCAACCAGGAGTAACTGATCATGAATACCTACCGCCGAATTCTATCGACACACAAACGTACCATCTTAGGATTATTGATCGGTATAACCTACGCTCACTCCCTGCTAGCCGACGATGTCGCAATCTATCTCACAGAGCCACCTGATCCGGTTCCTCCGAATGTCCTCTTTGTGCTGGATGAATCGGGTAGTATGTCCAGTAACAGTCCAAGTCGCAGAGATCAGCTTGTTTCTGCGATGAAAGACATTGTCAACGACCCCGACATGGGCAATGTCAATGCCGCCTTGCTTGGCTACACGACAAATACAGGCAATAACGGCCCACTGTACCTAAATGCACGCACTGGCAACTTTAAAATAATAGAAGATAATAGAAGTGCTTTTCTCAACCAAATCAATCGTCTGATGACTCACAGCTATACACCGACCGTCAAGGCATTGGAGGCGGCTGTCGATTGGTTTCGTAACGACCGAACCTTTATCGATTTTAGCAATAACACCATGACATCCCCAATTGCCGGGAGGCCTGAAGACAATAAGTGTAAGCCTAACCATATCGTTCTGCTTTCAGATGGTGAACCCAACTCCAACACGCCTCCCTCTAGATGGCGCCCCAATTACTATGGCCTGACAACATACCAAGGTACCAATTGTGCCAGCGATACGACATCAATTAATCAAAATGGTCGTTGTGCCAGGGAGATTGCCAGCTGGGCGTTTAACACTGACCTTGAGACTGGCACCGGCTGGGAAGGCACGCAAAGAATTATTACGCACACAATCGGTTTTGAAACCAACAGCTCAACACGAAGATTTCTTACATCGATTGCCACAGCAGGTGGCGGCAGCTTCTACCCGGCGGCCAATGCCACAGACCTTGTCAGCGCCTTCCAAACCATTTTAACAGATGCGCAACAATCGATTCCCTACACCTACACCGCTCCAGTAATTCCCTTCAATCAGGACAATGCCGCCGTCAGTGGTAATCGCATTTATGTACCGATGTTTGTTCCAACAGGCACCCAGTTATGGGAAGGCAACCTGAAGAGTTATACCATCTCGACTGACACAACAACATCTAATATCGTATTAAGCGATGCCAATGGTGATTCAATTATCGATACTAACTATGAGTTCGTCAGTTCGCAAGATCATTGGAGCACCTCTCTTGACGGCGGAGACCCTCTCGTCAATGGTGCAGCGGCCCATATGGGGGAAAGTAATGTAAGCAGACGACTTTACTCTAACTTAGATGGAGAAACTCCGCATTTGCCGCTGTCGAATAGCGCAAATCTTGTCTCGACCACAACGCTCGCCCCCGAGGATCTTGGTGTTGCAACAGATGACGAAAGAACTGAACTGGTTAACTGGATCACCTGGAACTGGACAGCGCCCACGCCACCATCAGGCGAAGACCCCGCCCCCTCTCGCGAAGGTTCCATGGGCGCTCCTATACATACACACCCTGCCGTTGTCCGTTACGGTAGTGATAAAGTGATCTATCTCCCGACAAGTGAGGGGGTACTTGAGGCTATTGATGCGAGCACAGGAAGAGAACTTTGGGCTTTTATGCCAAAAGATCTTCTTCCCAACATCTCCCTCATTAAAACCAATACGGAGTCTTCAGTCCCCTACTACGGCTTGGATGGCCCTTTGACAATATACAAAGTCGGCACAAAAACGATGGCCATCGTTGGCATGCGTCGTGGTGGTAAAAGCTACTATATGCTGGACATATCAAACAAGGATGCGCCTGTATTTATCACACAAATCACCGACCCTAATCCATCTACAGCCAATGATGCTTTCGATGGACTGGGACAAACCTGGTCGAAAGCTATTCACGCCACGATGTTTGTCGGCAGCGAAATATCTGATGTACTGATATTCGGTGGTGGATACGATACCGACCAAGATAGCGCCACCACAAGAGCAAACGATGACGAAGGGAATGCCATATTTGTTGTAAAAGCATCCGATGGCACACTGCTTCAAAAGCTATCGAACAGTATCACGGGTGTTACAGGCATGAATAACGCGATTGCTGCTGATGTAATCCCCTTTGACATGGACCGTAATGGTATCGTAGACCGCATTTATGCGGCCGATGTCGGTGGCCGTATCATCCGCCTCGATATTCCTGAAAATGCGGCTGGGTCAATCTCCGGTGGCGTCGTTGCCGATATCAATGGTACAGGTGCTACCGCATTCCGTCGATTCTTCAATACCCCAGAAATCGGCTACTACAACAGAAACGGCGTGCAGTACCTTGCCATCATGATCGGTTCAGGTAACCGGCCCAACCCTTTGGACGTATCGGTAACTGATCGCTTCTATATGTTCAAAGATCCGCAGGTTTGGGCAGCCCCTACGTCCTATCAAGCAGTGACAGAGAGCGTTCTTTATGATGCTACTGACAATCTCCTGCAGGATGGCAACACAGCTGAACAGGCAACAGCAAATAGTGAGCTTACGGCAGCAAAAGGGTGGTTTCTCGATTATGGCACATCTGAAAAATCCTTCTCCGAGGCCGTTCTGTACAACTATGCCGTATTATTCACTACCTTCAGTGCGAATCGGAATGGTATCCTGGCAGATTGCGAAGCTCGAGGCGCAACCGGAGTATCACGTTTCTATGCAGTCAACATGGTGAACGGAACGGCTATGTTTTCAGATTTAGGTGGCAACGCAGCCACACTCACTGGAGGTGACCGTTCCACAGTATTAAGCATGATCGGCATTCCACCAACACCAAGCTTGGTATTCCCCGAGGGAGATACTGGCATGCTGGGTAAATCTGTAAAAGCAATGGTGGGACTTGAAGAGGTAACTGAGTGGCCGAATCAACTGATACCTATTTGGTGGGAAGAGGTGATTAGTGAATAATTTCATAGCCAAACAACGGGGATTCACCCTTATCGAGTTAATGATTGTTGTCGCCGTCATTGGAGTACTCGCAGCCATCGCCTATCCAAGTTATGAACGTGCGATTCGTAAAAGCCGTCGCCATGATGGAACATCAACACTGTTGGATGTGGCCCGGAACCAGGAGATATATCGAAACACTAATGCAAGCTACACCACTAACCCAGCCCTGCTCGGCATGTCAACGGAGAGTCCAGAACATTACTATCACAATTTGACGATCAGCGCGGGGGGCTGTACTAACGGCATCGTTAGCTGTTATACGGTCTCAATAGTACCTAGTGCCGTGCGTGACCAAAATAAGGATACCATCCAAGCATTCCGGCTTAACTCTTCAGGCGTGAAGGAGCGATTAGAGTATGGCAGCTGGGAAAGTGGTTGGAAGTAATCGCATCAGCACAACATAAGTAACCTTGGTTTAACCTTACTATCTAAGGGACCCATCGAGTTAATACTCGATGGGTCTTTTTCTATTTCTGATACAATGAATAATATGAAGGACTGTCTGATTGTCGGTGGTGGACTCATCGGCATGCTTACCGCCAAAGAACTGAGCGATGCTGGGATGCGTGTCACCTTGCTGGAGTCTGGCCAGATAGGTCGTGAATCCTCCTGGGCCGGCGGCGGTATCATCTCCCCCCTCTACCCATGGCGCTATCCAAACGCAGTCACAGCATTAGCTAATTGGAGCCAAAACGCTTATCCCGAACTTAGTGAAGAGCTGTGCCAAATGGGAAGTATCGATCCAGAATATAGCGTCAATGGTCTACTGATACTCGACCCTGGAGATAGTGTCGAGGCGCTACAATGGTCAAAAAAGTGCCATCAGACAATTCAGCAAATCGATATCGATAGGATTTCAATCATTGAGCCAAGCTTGCAGTGCCATGCCCAAGAGGCGCTATGGATGCCTGATGTCGCGCAAATTCGCAACCCAAGACTTGTAAAAGCTCTGCATCAGGCCATCACCCCCAAGATTACGATTCATCAACAAACCCGTGTCACGGGCCTACTGACTAAGAATCATCGCATCAAAGGGGTCCAGACGGAACAGGGACAGATCGAGAGCGACAGGGTCGTCATCTGTGCTGGTGCCTGGAGTGGAGAGCTACTCCAATCACTGATAGCCCCGCCAGCTATCGAACCTGTTTTGGGGCAGATGATCATCTTCCGTCACCAACCGGGAAAGATATCCCGCATCACCCTGCATCAGAAACGCTACGTCATCCCCCGCCGGGATGGAAGAGTGCTGGTTGGCAGTACCTTGGAGTACCGTGGTTTTAATAAAACCACGACTGAACAGGCCAAACAGGAACTTCAGGATTTTGCCCTTAACCACTATCCAGAGCTAGCCAACTGTGAAATCGAGCACCATTGGGCGGGATTGCGCCCAGGCTCACCAAACGGCATCCCTTTTATCAGCCCAGTACCCGAAATAGCGGGTCTATATATCAATGCCGGGCATTTTCGTAATGGCGTCGTACTCGGCCCAGCCTCATGCCGCTTGATAGCAGACATCATTCTAGAGCGCCCATTAATACTAACCAAGACAGATTACAGCCTCACTGCAAACCGAAATATTCAATAAACCCAAATATCTCACCTAAAAACGCCACCAGAACCATCAGATAAAATCTCTGTAGCAGGTTTCTGGCCCCATTTTGTGAACCATGTACAAATTACGAATAGTCTAAACTAGCATTTTTGGTTAATAATCAAGAAAATAGTTCCTAATGAGCCCTGCCTTACTGGGCCTCGCTTAATCAAGCCGGCAGATGAAGGGATGCTACGCAATCATATCATGCTGTATTATTGATACCGACAACTCAATGGCAGCAGAGAAGAGCGCTTTTTATGCCTCACTATTTCTTTATGTTTTCAATCACTTAGAAAGTTTTTATTCGATTTACTGATTGAACATAATAACTAGGAGTAATTGTTTATGGATCCTTACCACCGCATTCCACCAAGATACAAAAGTGCTATCTTGGGATTATTGATCAGCATAATCGGCACTCCCCCCCTGTTGGCCGATGATGTATCATTGTATCTAACAGGGCTTAACCCACCTGCACCGAATGTCCTCTTCGTATTGGACGAATCAAGCAGTATGGGGAACGGCCAACCAAGTCGCAGAGATCAGCTTATTAGCGCGATGCGGTCCATTATCCGAGACCCCAGCATGACTAATGTCAATGCCGCCCTACTTGGCTACACGACAACTTCATTCCACAGTAACTCGTTATCCTTGAACGCCCGCACTGGCGATTTCAAAAAAATTGGAGATAATAGCACAACTTTTATAAGAGAAATCAACGGCCTTCAGCATATCGCCTTCACGCCAACTGTCAAGGCATTAGAGGCAGCTGTCGATTGGTTTCATAGGGACCGAACTTTTACCGACACCAGCGGCGCCACCATGGCATCCCCGATTACGGGGGATCCGGCAGATAATTGGTGTAGACCTAATCACATCGTTCTGCTCTCGGATGGTGAACCAAGAAACACTAATGATCGCATTCATTATGATCAGCAAGGCTACGGTCTGACTTCATACGAAGGTGAGGATTGCGAAGCAGATACAGAAACAGCTTGGCACTCTGGTACTTGTGCAAAAGAGATTGTCCACTGGGCGTATACTCATGACTTTGCAGAAAATGATGCTGGTTGGAGAGGAAAGCAAAATATCACCACGAGTACCATCGGTTTTGCCACCGATTCAACCGCAGAAAATTTTCTCAGATCGTTAGTCGGAGATAATGGCGGTGGCGGCCGCTTCTATTCAGCTACTGATTCTGCTCAAATTATCAGCGCCTTCCAAAACATTTTAACAACGGCACAACAATCGATCACCTACGCCTACACCGCTCCGACCATCCCCTTCAATCAGGACAACGCTGCGGTCAGTGGCGATCGCATCTACGTACCGATGCTTGTTCCAACAGCCACCCAGTTCTGGGAAGGCAACCTGAAGAGTTACACCATTTCGACTGACGCAGCTTCATCGGATATCGTATTGAGTGATGCCCATAACGATCCAATTATCGATACCAACTATGAGTTTGTCAGTTCGCAAGATCATTGGAGCAGCAGCCCTGATGGTGGAGATCCACTCGTCAATGGTGCGGCAGCTCATATGGGGGAAGGTATAGCAAGCAGGAAGCTTTACACCAATATGGATGAAGAAGATCCACATTTGCCGCTGTCAAATAGCGCTAATCTTGTCTCAACCACTAATACTCATATCACCCATGATGATCTCGGTGTCGCAACGGATGCCGAAAAAAATGAACTGATTAACTGGATCACTTGGAACTGGACAGCACCCACGCCACCACCAGATGAAGACCCCGCTCCCTCTCGCGAAGGTTCGATGGGCGCTCCTATACATACACACCCTGCTGTTGTCCGTTACGGTAATGATAATGTGATCTATCTCCCGACAAGCGAGGGGGTACTTGAGGCTATTGATGCACGAACAGGAACAGAACTTTGGGCTTTTATGCCAAAAGACCTTCTTCCAAACATCTCTCTCATTAAGACAAATACGGCATCTTCAATCCCCTATTACGGTTTGGATGGCCCTTTAACAATATACAAAGTTGGGGCGAAAACCATGGCCATCGTCGGCATGCGTCGCGGTGGTAAAAGCTATTATATGCTGGACATATCAGACAAAGATGCGCCCGTATTTATCGCACAAATTACCGATTCCCATCCATCCACAGCCGGTGATGCTTTTGATGGATTGGGACAAACCTGGTCGAAACCTTTTCATGCAAACGTGTTCGTCGGTGGCACACTATCCGACGTACTGATATTCGGTGGTGGATACGATACCCACCAGGATAGCACTACCATGAGAGAACCAGAAGGTGATGATGAGGGTAGTGCCATATTTATTGTAGACGCATCGGACGGCAGGCTGCTTCAGAAGCTATCGAACAGCACAACCGGCATTTCTGGCATGAACAACGCGATTGCCGCTGATGTGGTCCCCTTCGACATGAACCGTAATGGTATCGTGGAGCGTATTTATGCCGCTGATGTTGGTGGTCGAATCATTCGCATCGATATTCCTGAAAGCGCAACGGGGAGCCTCACTGGCGGCGTCATCGCCGACATCAATGCGGGTGTGGGTGCTAATGAATTCCGTCGCTTCTTCAATACCCCGGAAATCGGCTACTACAATAAAAACGGTATGCAGCACCTTGCCATCTTAATCGGCACAGGTAATCGGACCAAACCTTTGGACACTTCGGTCACTGATCGTTTCTACATGATTAAAGATCCGCATGTCTGGACTGCACCTGCATCCTATGACACAGTGACAGAGAGCAATCTTTACGACGCTACTGATAATCTCATACAAGATGGAAGCGCGTCCCAGCGTACGTCAGAAAATAACGAACTCGCGACAAAACAAGGATGGTTTATCAACTATAGATCATCTGAAAAATCCTACTCCGAGGCTGTTCTATACAACTATGCTGTGATGTTTACCACCTTCAGCGCAGACATAAGCAACAATCTCTCAGTCTGTGAAGCTGAGGGTACAACCGGAACATCACGCTTTTACGCAATCAATATGGTTAATGGAACAGCAATGTTCCCAGATTTAGACGGCGATGGCTCGCTACTCAACATACAAGACCGCTCCAAGGAGTTAAATATGCGTGGTCTTCCACCAACAGCAAACCTGGTATTTCCTGAAAATGGTGCCGGAATGCTGAGCACTTCCGTAAAGGCTATGGTGGCACTTGAAGAGGTAGCTGAGTGGCCAAATCAACTGATACCTATTTGGTGGGAAGAGGTAATCCCTGAATAGGTGAAGGAATTCAACCTTGCTCACTAAGGTTGAACCTAGTGTGGTGCTTCATACAAATTGACGATGATAACGTGACGCTAAGCGGTTAGCCGCTAGGCGCGTGCCACCGGGAATGGCTTCTCCCTTTCCAAGGCGCGCAACAACGCGGATGACCGCTTAGCGTCTCGCCCGAAGGGAAGCCTGCTCAGGGTCAATTTGTATGAAGCACCACACTAGATTTAGAGCTACTCTCAAAGAATCCATCGGGCTAATACTCGATGGATTCTTTGTTATAACGAGTTTGTAACATCTCATCCTAAAATAATCAGTTAACTTCTAAAATCAATGATTTACCAGATCAGTTAACCCATTTCATGCCCACCTATTGGGTAAATCCAGACATCCGGCCACTCTAGCCCGACAAACGGCATCCCCATACTTGAAAGCCTCAGTTAAGCTAATAGTCAGCAGTATGAGGTGCAGCAATTGAAACAGCTTCAAAATGTCACCTTAATCGATTTAGAAATATTGATGTTGGCTAACACGCCTACCTTAAGCCGGGTAACTTATCGATACTCACGTAAACCCAAACATCTGATCAGCTGCCGTTTCGTTTACTGAGAAATCATGGCAACAGGAGTAACAGATCGTGAATAATGACCACCGAATTTCCCCGACACGCACCATGGTCACTCTGGGATTATTGCTTAGCATAACCAGCTCGCCTCCCCTACTGGCAGACGATGTACAAATCTATATCACTCCGCCACCAAACCCAGTTCCACCAAATGTTCTCTTTGTATTAGATGAATCGGGTAGTATGAACGGCACCCCCAGGACTCAGCTTATTACCGCGATGCAAAACATCATTAATGACGCCACAATGGCCAATGTTAACGCGGCCCTACTTGGCTATACAACATTCAGCTGGGGTGGGGCTCCGCGATTAACGGCACATAGCGGTAATTTTATGATGATCGGAGCTAATCAAGCCACTTTTCTAACACAGATCAACAATCTGCAGGCTCTCAGCGGAACACCACCCGTCAGAGATTTAGAGTCGGCTGTCAATTGGTTTGATCCCAATCCAACTTTTAACTTCACCGACTCTACTAATACCACCATGGCAACTCCAATCACCGGAGCTCCCGTAAATAATTGGTGTAAACCCAATCACATCGTACTCCTTTCGGATGGCTCACCCAACTCCAACGCTCTCCCTCCCAGTGCTAATAACGGCATAAACACATTTAGAGGGGCCGCCTGTACCGCTGATGCGCTCTCATTTAATCAGGGGGGTAACTGTGCAAGAGAGATCGCTGCTTGGGCGCTTGCTACCGACCTTCAACCCGGCAACTCTTGGACTGGCACACAAAATATCACCACCCATACTATCGGCTTTAATACCAACGCCCAAACACAAGCGTTTCTCACATCGATATCCAATGCAGGTGGCGGTAATTTCTATCCAGCAGCTAATTCCACACAGATTACCGCTGCTTTCCAGGCCATTTTAACAACAGCGCAACAATCGATTCCCTATGCCTATACAGCGCCAGTCATTCCCTTCAATCAGAGTAATGCTGCGGTCAGTGGCAACCGCATCTATGTACCGATGTTTGTTCCAACAGGCACAAGTGCGTGGGGTGGCAATCTGAAGAGTTACACCATCACAACCGACCCTATTACATCTAAAATCATATTACGTGATGCTAATAACAATCCAATTATTGATAGTAACTATGCGTTCATCAGCTCTCAAGACCACTGGAGCAGCACGCTTGATGGGGGAGACCCACTTGCTAATGGAGCAGCAGCACAAATGGGGGCAAGCAACGTAAGCAGAAAGCTCTACACCAATCTAAATAATACTCTGCCACTATCAAATGCCGCGAACCTTGTTAAAACCACCAATATCACCAACGCTGATATGGGGGTTGCAGCAAATGCCACAAGAATTGACTTGATTAACTGGATCACCTGGAACTGGACCGCTCCCACGCCAGCAGTAGGCCAAACGGCGGCACCCTCTCATGAAGGCACGATGGGTGCTCCAATACACACTCACCCTTCCGTTGTCGATTATAACGGCAATAAGGTGATCTACCTCCCAACAAGCGAGGGGGTACTTGAGGCTATTGATGCAACGACAGGAAAAGAGCTTTGGGCATTTATGCCAAAAGACCTTCTTCCAAACATTTTAGCGCTTAAAACAAATGCGAGTGCAACGGTCCCTGGCTACGGCTTGGATGGCCCTTTAACGATATATAAAATAGGCCCCACCAATAATCCTAAAACCATGGCCATTGTCGGCATGCGTCGCGGTGGCAAAAGCTACTACCTATTAGACATAACCGACAGACTAAATCCTAAATTTATAACACAAATTACGGATCCAGCTCCATCCACAGCAGGTGATAGCTTCGATGGTCTGGGGCAAACCTGGTCAAAAGCCATTCACTCCAGAATATTTATTGGAAACGCAGTGAAAGATGTGTTGGTCTTTGGTGGTGGCTACGACACCGACCAGGATAACGCCACCACAAGAGTAAACGATAATGAAGGCAATGCGATATTTATTGTAGATGCAGCGAATGGCTCGCTTCTTCTAAAATTATCAAATAGTACAACAGGTATTAGCGGCATGAATAATGCCATTCCTGCTAACGTGATCCCCTTTGATATGAACCGCAATGGTGTGGTAGACCGCATTTATGCCGCCGATGTTGGCGGTCGCATCATTCGCATAGATGTTCCTGAAAGTACCTCTGGAACACTCACTGGTGGTGTCATAGCCGATATTAATGCGGCTCCTGCATCCGCTTTCCGTCGCTTCTTCAATACCCCAGAAATCGGCTACTACAACAGAAATGGTGTGCAGTACCTTGCTATCATGATAGGCACAGGCAACCAGCCAACGCCTTTGGACACATCAGTAAAGGATCGCTTCTACATGATAAAAGATCCCAACGTCTGGACACCACCTTCATCCTATGTCGTGGTCAAGGAAAATAGCCTATACGATACCAGTGCCAACCTCATACAAGATGGAAACAATACTCAACAAACGGCGGCATCTAACAGTCTTGCGGCAGCAAATGGATGGTATCTCGATTTTGGATCAAGCGAAAAATCCTACTCTGAGGCTGTTCTATACAACTATGCGGTGCTTTTTACCACCTACAGTGCAACCATCAATAACAACCAATCAGTCTGCCAGACTCAAGGAGCAACTGGCGTATCGCGATTCTACGCGGTTAACATGACAAACGGAGCGGCTATATTCCCCAAATTAGGAGGAAACGATACTTTACTCGATATCAATGACCGCTCCATGGTATTAAGCATGAACGGCATACCGCCAGCATCAAACCTAGTATTCCCAGAAGGAGACAACG
Source organism: Candidatus Thiodiazotropha sp. (assembly GCA_037382065.1). GTDB lineage: Bacteria > Pseudomonadota > Gammaproteobacteria > Chromatiales > Chromatiaceae > Thiodiazotropha. The sequence goes on from JARRQF010000108.1 coordinate 15,706, forward strand.
GAATGTTGGGTACAAAAGTAAAAGCCATGGTAGGGCTTGAAGAGGTACAAGAGTGGCCAAATCAACTCATACCCATATGGTGGGAAGAGAGTATTAATAACTAATGGCATAGCATAGACATACTCTCAAAGGATCCATCTGACTAATCCTTGATGGATCCTTTCCCATTTCTAGCGTGATAAAAAGATCAGTTGGACAACTAGTGTGGTGCTTCATACAAATTGACGATGATAGAAGCCTGCTCAGGCCAGGAGACAAGGCGCAATGCGCAGGGAATGGCTCGCCCTTTTCAAGCATGGCAACGCAGTATCCTGGCAGCCGATGTAGCTCAGTTGGTAGAGCAACTGATTCGTAATCAGTAGGTCGGCGGTTCGATTCCGCCTATCGGCTCCATTCCCCTAAAAAGATCAGTTGGACAGCGTGAAGAGTGCGCTTGTGGTGGTGCAGGCAAGAGTCGCTCCTGCACATCCATGTGCCCGCGACACTTGTGCATCTATGCACAGCGCGCAACGACGCACAATAGCCCGCTATTCCAAGGAGTTGCAACGCCGCCATGCGCCGCCACACTCATCATTCACAAACCTAAGCTATTTACCCTGTTTCCAATCTGCTTTCTTAGAATTGATCAAAGAAGATACGTGCCGCTGCTGTACAGAACGTGGATACCAGATCGTTATGGTAGCTCGCAGCCACCGCGCTAGCACCACCATCTGTGGCACCGGCCGAAACCGCATCGGCTGCCATCTGCTTCTTAAGCGCTGCAAAATCGACTTCTAGTGCTGCATAGGGATCGCCTTCACCCAAACCTGTTTCCAAATCAAGAACGGTTAAAAGACCATCAGGCAGATTAAAGGTGGACCAGAATGCCTGCATTGCCTGGGCGTTCATAAAAAAGACACTAGGATCTTCGCTACCACCACACAGTAGCGTTGGCGATAATGGAGAGAAGGTTTCATCATAGCGCATATCATTAATACGCAGGTCTTCGCGCAGGCCGACGTCTGATGAGGCAGCCACCTTTGCGCCACTGCTCGGGGTTGGTACAAAGCCGTCTGGATTAGCTGCAGCATCTGTTACGTATGCGATACGAACGCTGTTATTAATCAGGTATGGGTCGCCGAAGCCGGCCGCAAACAGGCAGTCCGTTCGTTAGTAGGGTTTCTAGGGGCTGACCTGGCAGCAGGCTCTCGATCCCTGTGGCATAACTGCTTGAGTAGCTATCGGTGACCTCTGAATAGACATTGCCATAGGCATTCTGGTAACTATTAATGATCATAGGGATAAACATCGTCGAGCCCACATTGACACTGCCGGTTAGCACGGCATCGCCCATCGCCTCCAGGGCGTAGGGACCAGATAGAGGTGCTACAGCCGTGATAGTTTGGTCATTCTCCTGCAGGGCTCGCTGGGTTGCCATGGCCACATGCCCTCCCTGGGAGTTGCCTGTGATGAAAAGTCGGCCGTCATCTGTGGTTGCCGCAGCTGGAATTCCTCCCAAGGCGGAACGTGCTGCGGTCAGTGAGTCGATCATTTCCTGCGACTGCTGCTCGGCGTTGAGGTAGGGGTGATAAGGCAACGGAGATGTATCGTAACCAGCATAGTTTGGTGCAACGACGATATAACCTTGTGCGGCAAACATGGTGGCGATGCGCAAGCTTTCTAAATATCCGGCATTACTGGCGTCTAGAATAGCGGCAATATTGTATGTCTTCACTTCGTTCGTACCATGGGCGTAGAGCACGATGGGTCGAGCCCCACCACAGGGTGCCGTGGAGCCATTTGGAACCATCAAGGCACCTGTGGCGCTGGTCTCCTCCCCCAGGGCACCATGCGTCACATACTCGATGTAGTGAACATCGAAACCACATTGAGGGGTACCGGCCAGCTCTAGCAGACTTCGCCCTTCTGCGCTGCTGGTTAATATATTCTCAATGTCGGAGGCCGTAAAGCGGGCTACACGTAATGGCGGATCGGTGATGAGGTTATCATGCGTCGAGCTGTCTGTTGAATTTCCATTATTGTTACAACTGCTGATCGTCAACACGATAATGGCACACGTTACCCATAGAATCAGTGTCTTCAATTGCTGCATATCTCCCCTTTCCTCTGTTAGTTGCCTGTCAGATATGACCGGCGTGTTTTTTGCAAATATTTATGCGTCTGGCTAACTCTGCCTGAACCAGACCATGCTGCTTTTCATTCATCGCTTTGATTTTTCACAACGACTAAGTATCTCGTTCGATTTTGTTATTGTGCACTATATTGACCTCACAATCAGGTCATTCAATTGAATGGAGGGAAGCTTCCTGTATAACCATCTAATCTTCTGTATGGCCATTTCTCCCTGGCTACTTAGGACCCCAAACAAAAGAAGTATATTCTCAAAACCCATTGGGTGGACGATTAGCGCAATAAGAATTTGTGGAAAAACCTTGTTCAACAGCAGAGTCTAGGATTATGCTTGCACCCTTCTGCTTCAGCTAAAACAGTATTCGCCCCAGGAACCTCGCCTTTCATCATGCGCTTATTCAAGATTGTTTTTCTAAACCAAGGAAAAGTTTACGAAATCTTCGCCAAAATAGTACGTCAGGGTGAGCTCTACGGTTTTGTTGAGGTTGAGGACTTGATTTTTCAGGAGACCAGCTCTTTGGTGATCGATCCCTCCTCGGAAAAGCTCAAAGAGGAGTTCTCTGGTGTCCAGCGTACCCGTATCCCTATCCATTCGGTCATTCGCATCGATGAGGTGGAAAACCGGGATCACGGTCCGGGAAAAATTACCGATATCGATTCAGATTCTAATATCACTCAATTTCCAAACCCTTTTCTTGGGCCAAAGAATAATCCTGATAAAAATTAAATGAGCCTGTTTGCGATTACTCATTGAGTCCCAATACAGGCTATCGAGAATGGTGTTAATACTCTTCAGTGTATTTCTATTATGACAAACCTTATTTGCTTGGCCTTAATGCTAACTTTCCTTTCTGCCTGCTCTGAACAAGCTGCTGATGAAGAGGATTTCACCTCTGCACCCGAGCTGGTTATCGCGGCGGAAAATGGTGACCTTCCAACCATTAGCAAGCTATTGGACAATAACTCCCAGGTAGATGTAAAGGATGCCTGCCTATGGACACCACTGATGAAGACCGCTCTGAACGGCCATCTGGATGCCGCAATACACCTAATTAACGCTGGAGCCGATGTAAATCAGGTTGATAAAGGGGGATACTCAGCACTGATGCTGGCGGCTTCGAACAACCACTTTGAAATTGCCGACCTACTACTGCAAAACGGAGCCAGGGTTAATCAGGTTGAAGTCACAGGCGGTTGGACAGCTTTGATCTGGGCAGCCAAACTCGGCCATACGGAATCAGTCAAGACGCTGTTAGCACATCACGCAGATCCGAAACTAAAAGACTTTAACGGCATGACGGCCCTGGACTGGGCCAAGAAAGCCCACCACCAAGAGATCGAAAAGCTATTGCAATCCTTTTAGATTGAACTTCAGCTTTTGCTATCTATGAGACCGATCCCCTCAAGGCCATCTACCAGTGAATCGCCCGCCCGGTTTGCTCCGAGTTTTATCATCAGACGTACATCATTAGCAGAATCAGCATATGCTAATGCGTTTTCATAGCTAATGACACCCTCCTCATAGAGCTGGAAGAGATGCTGATCGAAACTAATCATGCCGTGCTCAGTTGAGCGTTTCATTAACTCTTTCAGTTTATGGATCTCTCCCTTGCGGATCAACTCTGCCGCCAAGGGGGAATTCAGCAACACCTCAATCGCTGCCCGTCGACCGTTTCCATCCGCCTTTGGTATCAGTTGCTGGGCGACGATCGCTTTCAGATTCAGGGAAAGATCCATAAAGACCTGATCCCTGGAGTCTTCGGGAAAGAAATGAATGATGCGATCCAGGGCCTGATTGGCATTATTAGCATGCAGGGTAGTGAGGCAGAGATGCCCTGTCTCAGCAAAGGTGATAGCGTGCTCCATGGTTTCACGGGTGCGAACTTCGCCGATTAATATAACATCTGGTGCTTGACGAAGCGTATTCTTCAAGGCTACCTCATATGACTCGGTGTCGATACCAACCTCGCGTTGAGTAATGATGCAACTATTGTGGTCATGCATATACTCAATAGGGTCTTCGATACTAATGATATGACCATCACCGCGAGTATTTCGATAGCCAATCATGGCAGCCAGAGAGGTTGATTTACCCGTGCCAGTCGCGCCCACGAAAATCACTAACCCGCGTTTGGCCATGGCAAGGTCCTGCAATACAGGCGGTAGGTAGAGCGACTCCAAAGAGGGGATATTGGTCTCAATTCGGCGCAACACCATACCTACAGCATCACGCTGAATAAAGGCACTGACTCGAAAACGCCCAACCCGCTTGGCGCTGATTGCAAAGTTGCACTCCTTGGTATGATCAAACTCTTTTTGCTGAGCATCTGTCATGATGCTATAGGCAAGAGCCTTGGTCTGCTGAGCTGTCAAACGTGTCTTATTGGCGGCGTGAATCTTACCATCCACTTTGATAGCCGGTTCACGACCTGCAGTAATAAAAAGATCCGAGGCTTTATTTTTAACCATCATGGTAAGGAGTGTATTCAGTTCCATACGCTAATCCTCTAAATACTCATTTCGGATGAAATGCATTTCACTGACTCCAACATGAGTATATGCTGTGGAAGTGGGTAGACCTGTCATCTGTACTTAACTTGCGAATAGATCCTTATTCTGCGCCTTGGACCTGGCATCCAAGCGGCTAACAACGCCCTTCTGCACCAGATCTTTCAAGGCTTGATCCATCGTCTGCATGCCTGCCGCCTGACCCGTCTGAATGGCGGAATACATTTGTGCCACCTTATCTTCACGAATCAGATTTCGGATTGCCGGCGTGCCCACCATGATCTCCCAAGCGGCAATCCGGCCTCCGCCGATCTTTTTCAGCAGCGTCTGGGCAATAACCGAACGCAGGGATTCCGAAAGCATTGAACGAACCATGGACTTTTCACCTGCTGGAAACACATCAATAATACGGTCAATTGTCTTAGCCGCCGAGCTTGTGTGCAAGGTGCCAAATACCAGATGCCCAGTTTCGGCAGCAGTCAATGCCAGGCGGATGGTCTCAAGATCACGCAACTCACCCACCAGGATAATATCTGGATCCTCACGCAGCGCAGAGCGCAGCGCCTCAGAAAAGCCCAACGTATCGCGATGCACCTCACGCTGATTAATCAAACATTTTTTACTGGAATGGACAAACTCAATCGGATCTTCGATGGTCAGGATATGAGAGTAGTCATTATCATTCTTATAGTCCATCATCGCGGCCAGAGTTGTTGACTTACCCGAGCCGGTGGGGCCGGTAACCAAGACTAATCCACGAGGCACATCAACCACATCTTTAAAAACTGGTGGACATCCCAGATCATCCAGAGTCAGCACCTTGGAAGGGATGGTACGAAATACCGCCGACGCGCCCCTGGCCTGATTAAAAGCGTTGACACGAAATCGAGCAAGCCCAGGTATTTCAAAGGAAAAGTCATTCTCAAGAAACTCTTCAAAATCTTTACGCTGCTTGTCATTCATGATGTCATACACTAGGGCATGCACCACCTTGTGTTCAAGGGCCGGAACATTGATGCGCCGGATATCTCCATCAACACGTATCATCGGCGGCAAGCCAGCCGAGAGATGCAAATCGGATGCATTATGCTTGACACTGAAGGCTAAAAGTTCAGCGATATCCATTCATTCCCCCATTATAATTAGGCAACAGGTAGATGCGCAGCTTCTTGCACATTGTTAGGTTGCAATTCGTGATACTCTTTTTCAGCCGGGAGGCATAGCACTTTTATCGTCCCCCGCTCAGATAAGTTTAACCAGCATTTAACTTGAAATGGCAACTACCTGCCCCCATTTGAGAAAATAATATACTACTAATTGACAAAAAACCGCTCTTGAGCAAAAAAACATCATTCAATCAAAGTGACAAATAGCAGCAAACAGAATCGAAACGACCTTCAGCAACGCCTCCATGCCGTACAGCGACGCATCCGCCAGGCAGAATCATCCTGCCAACGCGATGCCAATAGCGTACAACTTCTGGCGGTGAGCAAAACACGTGGTGCCGATGAAATTCGCTCACTAGCAGAGCAGGAACATCGGTTATTCGGTGAAAGCTATCTCCAGGAAGCACTGACTAAAATTGCCCAACTGAAGGATTTAAATCTTGAATGGCATTTTATCGGCCGCATTCAGAGTAACAAGACACGCCAAATAGCTGAGCATTTCGATTGGGTTCACAGTGTCGCCAGCCTCAAACATGCAACTCGTTTGAGTGAACAGCGCCCAGCACACTTGGCACCACTCAATATCTGCCTGCAGGTCAACACTAGCGGAGAACTTAGCAAAGATGGTCACACCCCAGAAGAGCTCTCGCAACTATTACCGGCCTACCTGAATTTAGCCAACCTCCAGATATGCGGTCTGATGACCATACCCGCACCGGCTGAGAACAGCGCCGACCCTCATCACTCATTTCGCCAGTTACGTCAATTACGTGACCAACTGTGCAGTGAAAAAGCAGCGCTGAAAACCCTCTCTATGGGCATGTCGAATGATCTTGAAGCGGCTATCTGTGAAGGTGCATCTATTGTTAGAATTGGCACCGCAATTTTTGGTCCCCGGCAGTATAATCAATAATGTCCCAACCCTCACAATCCAGACACAAAACATGAAAAACGACAAAATCACTTTTATCGGCGGCGGTAATATGGCTGCCAGCCTGATCAGCGGTCTTATCGCTGATGGTTATGCACAAAGCGCCATCACAGTCAGCGACCCCGACTCAGACAAACTAAGCCAATTAGCGGCTCATTATGGCGTACACACCGTATCTAATAACGAACAGGCCATCCAGCAAGCTGATATTGTTGTTTTGGCAGTCAAACCCCAAGTACTGGAAACAGTTGCCCGAGACATGGCCAAAGCCATCCAACAGAGCACCCCCCTGGTCATCTCAATCGCTGCGGGTGTAACAGTTGGTGTACTGAATGAGTGGCTTGGTGGGGGCCTGGCTCTGGTTCGTAGCATGCCGAACACGCCCGCAATGATCCAGTCTGGTGCGACCGGCCTCTATGCTGGCCCGACGGTCAGTGAAGCCCAGCGTAACCAGGCTGAGAGCATACTCAGAGCGGCAGGGGTCACTTGCTGGGTGACTGAAGAGTCCCAAATCGATGCGGTAACAGCGGTATCCGGGAGTGGGCCGGCCTACTTTTTTCTCATTATGGAAGCGATCGAGGAAGCTGCAAAAGAGATGGGGCTTGATGACGACACAGTTCGATTATTCACTTTGCAAACGGCCTTAGGGGCGGCTCGAATGGCGATGGAGAGTAGCGATTCACCCGCCGTTCTTCGACAGAAAGTCACTTCACCAGGCGGCACCACCGAATGCGCGCTCAACATTCTCGAACAGGGAGGGTTACGCAGCTTATTTAGAGATGCCCTACAAGGGGCACAGAAACGCTCCAAAGAGCTTTCCGACCTACTAGGACACCAATAATCATGGGCAGTAGCTATCTTACCAATCCATTGGTTTTTCTCATTCAAACCCTATTTGACCTTTACATTCTTGCTGTTATGCTGCGCTTCCTGCTACAGCTTGTGCGCGCTGACTTTTACAATCCGATCTCCCAATTTCTGATCAAGATCACCACCCCCCCGTGGGAGGTACGGTAACGCTATTCGGCCCTGTTTTATGGGCTATCCCCGAATTAGTTGAACTACTGATCAACATCTATCTATTCAGTATACTGATTCAGGTAATCCTCAGCTGGGTTAACCCTGGTCAATACAACCCAGCAACAGCCCTGCTATACAGCCTAACAGAACCGCTGATGCGGCCAGCCCAAAAGCTGCTACCGCCAATGGGAGGCATTGATCTCTCTCCGATGCTGGTTATGATTGGACTGATATTACTGAAGATGTTATTAATCCCTCCTCTGCAACTCATCACCAGCAGCCCTTTGCTATGAGCTGGTATCGCTGGGAAGAGGATGACCTAATCCTAAATCTGCGCATTCAGCCCAAAGCCTCTAAAGACTGTTTTGTGGGGCCCTATGGCGATAATGAATACAAAATTTCACTTACCGCTCCCCCGGTTGATGGCAAGGCGAATGCCAGATTACTGAAATTCATCTCTAACGCCTTTGGACTCCCCCGCTCCAGGATATCCCTACTATCCGGTGAGTCATCCCGCAGCAAACGCCTGAGACTAAAGTCCCCTAAGCGATTGCCGATACCCATTGAGAAGTGAGAAGGGCATTACTAACCAGACCCTAGATATCTCGATACCTAGTGTGGTGCTTCATACAAATTGACGATGATAGCGTGACGCTAAGCGGTTAGCCGCTAGGCGCGTGCCGCCGGGAATGGCTTCTCCCTTTCCAAGGCGCGCAACAACGCGGATG
>JARRQF010000109.1:0-10683 GCA_037382065.1 Candidatus Thiodiazotropha sp.
GGTGGATTCAACCTAAATTCTGGTAGATTGAATAGATTGAGGTCGGATAGACGGATGATTCAGGCCCCAGTTTTCTGCCTTGATATACATGGGTGATAGCGGTTATTCTCCTTATACCTCTCGTGTTCTCTTCCCCTTCACCCAACAAGGTCAACACGCTCATTCAACTATTTCGGAGCTCACTACTGAGCTTGCGTTTTCTCCGGTCAACACTTACCTCCCCCGACCTTGCGTTCAACGGCCCATGACTCGGGGTCTCGGCGGGTCGCTACGCCTTTCCGGGTAGAGGACTTTTACCTCCAATCTCTTGCCGATTTTGCACGGTGCACTGGATGTCCTGTTAATCTTCTTGTTAATCTGATCGGCATCTCCTTGTTTTCGAGCAGGTTTATTATCTATCACTCAGCGGTTCAAAAGCTGAGCCTTAGACGTAATCAGGAAAGGTTATGTACGGCGGAGCTCTACGGCGACTAAAAAACAGAGGTGCCATCGGCCTCTTCGTTTTATGATTTATGGCAAGGATGAAGCATTCTATTGCAAGCTGGACGATTAGACGTTAAGTGTTGAGGAAGTGGCGCTTATCTGCCGTGAACACGAAACCTGATCCCGGGGAATGGCAGAATAAACAAGTGAATTTGAAGGTTATTCAGGCGTTAACTAATGTGATCAATTAGGTCTTGTTTTCATCATATGGAGAATCAGAGCGACACCTGAGCGAAGAGTTGTTTATATCAGGCTTAACAGGGAAATAGTTGCAAGGAAATTTTATCAGTGTTGCTTATCTCCAAAGAGACAGGAGTAACTCAACTCATTGCCAAGCTCTCTATAGGATCTACAGTTTTAGTGTTTCTAATGTGAATAAGGCTCACTGGGTGACAGTTTCGAAAAATAAATATAAATAGCCCAAAAGTCAGTACCCAATCCAGAGCGCCTGCGCCGCCTGTTTCGGCAACAACGGTGTTGATGTCGGAGTCAACGCCATTGTTGGTCGCTGTAGATGCTGGGTAGGTTTTTGCAAGGGCTACGGCGGCGGTTGCATCTAAAAGGCCATAGCCGCTGTCATCATCCTGACCATGGCCATTGACAATATCCTGGTAGTCTCCGCTATTCTTCATATTGCGTAGGTACATATCCACTGCAGTTTCTTTGAGGATATGTTTGATATCGTCCGGTTGTAAATCTGGATTCACCTGCAACAAAAGTGCAATCAGGCCAGCAGCGTGTGGCGCTGCTGCAGAGGTGCCTAGAAAATTCGGAAGTCCATCGTTGTCATAGTCGATTTCTGGACGATCAAATTGAAAGAAAGTGGTGTTGTTATTGTCGGGTGCAACAATATCCGGCTTTTGCCGGTAAATGGCTTGTGCGAATCGTTTGCCTTTCGAGTCAAACCAAATAGCAGTGTCCCCGCCAGCGGATGAGAAAAATTGTAGTATGGGTGACATTTCCCCAAATGTGGGTGTTTGATCGTAACTGGCAGCGCCAACTGTAATAGCTTGCGCCGAATTGCTTCGACCAGTGATAGTACCCCGGTTACCGGTATATTCAATTATTTCGCCGTTAAAGCGCCCTTGTATAATATACTTGAATTCTTTGGGTGGAGGCCCCGATGCTTTTGTGATCAAAATATTAAAGTTGCTTTGCTTAGAAGACTCCGGGTTGGCGAATTGAATAAATTCCGATGGATCTCGTCCTGTATTGATTTGTGTGGCAGTCTCGAGTATTTCAGTGCCTTCGTCATTGACTATGAATATATCGAGGTCCGTTGCAGAGCCAGGGGGGCCACTGACAGAATAGGCGGGATCAGTCCATTGTAATTCCAGCTGCATGACGTTTCCCGGCGCAAGCGTAAAAGCCTGAAATACATCGACGCTTTCACCGGGATCAAAATCGTGTGCATGGATATCAAGATGTGGATCGTACACATTTCGATAGATGGATTGGTAAGCATTTCGTGCGTTGTTTCCTGCAGCGGTCACGTAAATGACACCATTTTGTGATAATTGCTCTATTAATTGATTGATGGGGCCATCCTGATAATAGGTCTCAAGTCTCAATGCGGTGTCGTCAACAATCAAGTTGACCTGTTCATCATAGAATCGTCTGAGCCCGTTTATGGTATTAGCCATGCCGTTGGCGCCAGAAAAAAACAGCAGTTCGGCCTCTGGTGCAATGTCGTGAATTATTTGCATTAGAGCGCGGCCCTCATCCGATTTATTGTCGCAATCGTGAGCTTCTTCCAGTACGATCACACCTTGTGGGAGTTCTCCGCCGGCTATATCTGTCTCTGCGCTTCTGATGAGTTTTTCCATATCATCACTTTTCGCATAACAGTTATAACTGTCCGACATGACTCCCACTCTAATACCGTTACCGTTCAGACCAAGCTCGGCCTGAACCGCATCGACAGTCATGGCTTGCACCCCTTGAGATATCACGGAGTTGTAAGTCATAGTGCGACTTCGGTAAAGGTAATGTAGGGAGTTTAGTAGTGAGGCTGATTCTAGTGCAGAGATGGGGAGGCTGCCGGAGACAAAGCGTCCGGCCGCTTGAGCGTTCACTAATCCAATAGACAACATATCGTTCAATAATTTACGGCCATCATGCTTTGCAACAGCATCGACTGTTACTAGAGCGTTGACAGGGCGATTAGACGTTTGTATCACCTGATTATTGCTGTTCTCATTGATTAATCTGAACAAGTCAGCATCCAGTGTAGAGTTGATCTTGACTCGCGCCAGATTCCCCCCCATTCCTTTTGCTGGAAAAGCATTCGCTGGTTGAAATATGATTAAAAATACTATGTAAGTGATTAGGGTAACAAGAACTTTCATCAGATTTCACCGGAGTTGGGGCTCATTTCTCAAGTATTCACGTAATATCATCAGCTCGTGACGAAAACCCAGACTATGATGAATGGCGAGTGGATGTTCAGTGGGAAGGCCAAACCCTTGTTTACCAAGGATGAGCGTTTGTCCATGCCACTCTTCAAGAAACCTGGCGACAGTCATTCTGATATTTCCCCTGCTTGGATCGGCTAGAAACACTCTATCTTCTACCACGCCCCGCAAGATGGCAAAATGCTTATATCCGTCCGGTTGAATAAAAACCAGCACAGGTCCCTTGAGCTGCTTTAGTGCGGTAACATTCAACCGAACACTGGCGAACTGATACCCCTTTATCTGACTGATTTTCTCAAGTTCAAGAAAAGACAGTCCAATTTGCTTTATGACTCTTAACTCCTCATCGGTAAAAATCGTATTGATATCATTTAGCAGACTTTGCTCTGTCACATCCTCCAAAAAATAGTAACGCAACAATGTTGCCAAAGAAGCTGCGCCGCAGGAGTAGTCGTACCGTTGCATGATGACGTCTTTTTCATTAAGCTCTTTCCAGGATTTTATCCTGCCTGGTTGTTTTTCAATTACGTGCCCACCGTTTGTCAACAAGGGTGCGGTACTGCATCCAAGTGTACCTAACTGAGAACACAATAACGCACATAAAATTTTAAAGATTGAACGCTGCATTATTATAAGTTGTAGATGTAGTTGAAACCAAATGACGTGCTATTCGCATCCTCATTCAAGCCAAAGTCCACAAAGGTTTCCAAACTCAGTTTTTTGTTGATACGGTAGATAGAGGTGAGTACAAGAGACACTGGTTCATTGTTTGAACCGACTCTTTTTTGTCCATTGACTTCAAGCTCTTCAGAATAACTGCCAGATACCCGCCCACTTAGCGATATCGCGCTGTTTATCGATAAGCCGGTGCCAAAACTATAGAAATATGTGTTCCCCGGCCTGAGATCTAGGCCATATTTTTCATCTTCAAACTGATAATTGAGACCGAAAGAAAAAAACATAATGGCTGGATCTATTGATCTAGTAAAACTAATGCTGCTACTCACGCCCCAATAACCTGAACTGGTGGCAGGTGATTCCGAAGTGTCAGTGTCATTGTTATCATCTGTTGGTACCTGAACTTTAAAGGAGACGGTTATGCTCGGGTACTCCAACGTTTCAGGCAACAATCGGTGGGAAAATCCCAGTGAGATATCACCGAGCCCTGAGTTCTCATTTTTCTCCCCCTCACCGAAAGACGTATATTCACTTTCGGTATATACAAATGGAATGGAAATGTACGATTCAAGGTCATTAGTGATTCCAATACTAACGACAAGTGGAAAAGAGAAGGTTCTATCTCGGGCTTTACGAAGGTTGGAATAATCTTCCTCTGAGCTATAACTGACCCCAAATATGATCTGAACTTCCCTGGGGGCTAGTAATACTTCGGACTCACGTACAAACAAGTGACTAATGTCATCTTCAGGCGGTTCACCGATCTTATCGGGTGGTTCAGACTGTCTTTGATCATTTGTGTTGGTTATATCTGTTGTTTCACTAGTGACAATTTCATTGGCCTGGCTGCTTAAAAAAGTAGGCGGAATTAGTGTAATAAGAAGCAATACAATTATTTGGTGTGTGCTAAAAAAATAGGCAAGTAACACATTTTTTCTATTTACGATTAAGTACATGTATTTTTTGTTGTAGTATTGTGGTAAACGTGTTGGCGTCAACGAGAAGAATTGACGGCGGGCTGCGCCTTGTCTTGAGTCATTTGCGGGCCTATGAAAACGTCAAACAGTATAGGACACCACACTAGGTATGACTAGGTGAATTACTTTATATATCACTTAGGTGGTTAAAAGCCTTATATGCTTAATACTCCCAGACATTAAATGGATAATAATCAATCACATAATATTTCTTTCTGGCCGAACTGTATGAAACTCGGTCACATTGCCTTCGGTTGAGACGGCAAAAATTATACGCACTATACCAACTATAAAACCACTCGCCACGAGCACTCTCTTTTTGAATACTGTCCATGATTGCCATATTTTCTGATGATAGATTATTGACTATTTCAGGTGAGCTATTCTCATTGGCATGTGTTGAAACTATAAATATTGACGAAAACACAACAGTTAGAAATGATTTGAACATGATTATATCATCCATAATGTTAGCACGAGTCCACTGGGCTCTTCACAAGAGTGAGGACATTATTGCAATGCCAGATCCGGTAAAGCCCACTCCTAGGGGGGTAATCCATAGTGTTGCTATGAGTACTTTAGAGCCCCTGTATTAAACAGGGGCAACTAAGTTGATATGGTTCACTTAAATAATGTCAGTAAACAAGAATAACAACAAATCATTAATATGATTTAATTACAATGCTACCATCGCGTCTAGGGTCAGTAGCCCTGGCCAAAAAAAGATTACCAGAAAACCAACATACACCACGTCCTCGGCACCATTCTCTTGCCTTTGTAAGCGCAGACTTATTCCAGCTGGCGCGAAAATATTCACCTCTTGTAGCGAATTTCTCTTCAGTTAACAAATACTCCATCGGTACACCGTCAATTGAATTTAGAATATTTGGCGTTGTAGATACTCCGTCAGCATAGGATGTACTTAATGACATAAACATAGAAAGCAATAATACAATTATCCTATTCATGACTATATTCCTTGGTAGTTTAATCAAAGTAATGACAACAATCGTTAGTGGTCTATAAATATATTTTCATTGCAAAGAAAAATAATTATTGACGTACAACATGGTAGCTGAACCCAAATTATTTTTGATCCCCCCAAAGGGTGAATTTCAAAGATTGCGTTAAAACAGGACTTAGATAGCTTCGAATGAGAGTAACTCTAAGTTGTGGCTTGAGCGTGTTTGGCCAGGGAAACAAGGCAACCAGTGACAAGTATTCATCATTAATTAGTTCAGATAACGGAAACCGCGGCCTTGTTATCGGTGTGTCTCATGTGGTATGCCCATGTGGCCGGTAAGTATTACCTATCGATCTGATGAGTGATCGATTGTAAATAAAGACCATTTGGCACACTAGGTTAAGGGAGGTGCTATCCCCGGCACAGATCCCCGCATGAAACTATTTCTCTGAAGGATGAGTTTGAAAGGTTTTAGGAATACAGTGCCACATGGGCGGCAGAGCGGTTTTTGAAAGGTTCGACGACCCGCGCACTAAAAAGCCGTTTGGATCCATTGAGAAAATTTGTTGGTACACTACGCAGGCATTATGATGGGGTAGTGGTATTTGTAGGAACACGGCTGTCTAATGCTATTGGAGAAGGGCTTAATCGGATTGTGAAAATCGTAAAAAATAGAGCCAGTGGGTTTCGAACATTAGATGCGAATACTGATATGATTTTCTTGGTAGTTGGAGATCTTGATATTCCTGATCAAATTACAGCTAGATTTTGAACACTATGAATACCCTCGACAACCATATTATATTGTTGTCAATTGAATACTATGTCTTTTCGAGATTCGGATATAGCCATATATAACGAGGCCAGCCGTATCAGAGAAACGACTGTCAATGACGCCATCGACATCCTGGTCAATGACTATCACGATGATATAGGAGTCAACTGGTCCGAAAATGACGGTGGCTATAGAAAGCTGACCCTCTACATCTATGAAGGAAACGTCACCATGAATATGAACATTCGTTGGTCGAAGTCACAGACCGCGTATTTCAGAGAACTCGATGTCGAGACTGGCGAACAGCTCAATTGATCCTGCATTCCCATTATGTTTATTTGCAGGAACTTTTTTGAAATGTCCTACTTCCCCGGTTTCCAACCAGGCCATGCCATCACCATCTGGCCGAGTTCGCCGCCACCCTGCCGACCAGCGTGCGCATCAAGGGCAAGAAAGAGAAGTGGGTCCTGCGCGAGGCCATGAAAGGGCTGCTGCCGAAGGTACTCTATGAGCGCGAGAAGTTCGCCTTCATGGCGCCACCCGCCCATTCCGACCCGAAGAAGTGGCAGGCCGTGCAGGCCCTGGCCGATCAATACCTCAACCCAGAGGCCGTGGAGTCAGCCGGCCTGCTCAGCCGCGCCGACGTCGAGGCTCTGTTCAAACAACTCGACGACCCGGACACCACCGACGCCACCCGCAACACCATGGATGCGGTGTTCAACCACATGCTAGGCGTGCAGTTGCTGCACAGCCAGTTTGTCGCCACCGATGTGCCAGAGCAGGCGCCGGCGAAAGCCAAGAGTCTTGGCTGGTCACATCAAGAGACGACTGCTAGCGCTTAACTAGCCTCAGCTCCCGTCCAGCAAGGACGGGAGATTGCGAGTTCAGAAAAATCCAATACAAACGACCTGCCACCGCCGTAAATAAATCCTAGGCATCTACCATACAGCCCACATCAGCATGAGAGGTTGACGCTCACTTGCAGTGCGACCAAGCCGTACTAGCGCATGCGACTCACCAGCTCTTGTAGGGCAGAAACTTACCGTTCATCGTGATAACCACTCGGTCGCCGGCCGGATTCTCCTCCTTATCGATATGCATAGAAAAGTCGATGGCACTCATGATGCCATCGCCGAACTTCTCATGAATCACCTCTTTAATGGTCTCGCCGTAGACACCGATAGCCTCATAAAAACGGTAGATCACGGGATCGGTGGGAATCGTTTTGTCCCAGCTCTTGTGGGGGAACTCCTGCAGCACGCCGGAGACCTCTGAGTCCAAACCGAGCACTCCACAAAGCTTAGCGGCATATTCCGGCTTGAGGCTGTTCATTCCCAGGCAGGCGGAAGTCAAAAACACTGGCGCCAGTCCCACCTTCTCCGCAATCGCCTCCCAACCCATGCCAGAACTCTTCTTGGCCGCCAGGATCACTTCGGTCATTTCCAGTTTGTTCATCTTCTCTGACCTCGTATTGAATTGTAAGCTGGGTACAGCCGCTAAACGGCCGCCTGTTTTAATGGCTTGGTACTGTCATCTTTCACCGCTTCTGCCGTCGGATCGACTACCAAAGGGTGTTTGCTGTCAGCGACTTCAGCGGTGCTTGATGAACCCGACAACTCCTTGGAACGGTTCACCAGAAAATCCACCAGATGGTTGCGGATCTTGTAGTAGCCGGGATGATGGATGATGTCGGTACGGTTGCGGGGCCGCGGAATCGATACCTTCACAGACTCGGCCACCCTGGCCTGAGGTCCATTGGTCATCAAAAATATGCGGTCGGAGAGAAGGATCGCTTCGTCCACATCGTGAGTGATCATGAAGACGGTCTGCTGAGTCTCTTCCCAGATCTTAATCAACTCCTCCTGGATCATGCCTCGGGTCAGCGCGTCCAGGGCGCCGAAGGGCTCATCCAGTAGCAGTAGTTGCGGTTGGGTGGCGAAGGCGCGAGCAATACTCACCCGCTGGCGCATGCCACCGGAGAGCTGCGAGGGCTTGCGCTGCTCGACCCCTTTGAGTCCGACCAGCTCGAGAAAACGCATGCTGTGCTCCAGCACCTTCTCCTTAGTCCACTTAGGCCAACGCGCCTGCACTGCGAATGTGATGTTCTTCAGCGTGCTACGCCAGGGCAGCAGACTGTAGTTCTGGAATACCACGCCACGTTCCAGGCTCGGTCCCGAGACCTCCCGGCCATTCATGATCACGACACCTTCACTCGCCTCATCGAGGCCTGCGAGGATATTGAGGATGGTCGACTTGCCACAACCGGAGTGACCGATGATGCAGACGAACTCACCCTTGTCGATACCAAAGTTGGCGTTCTCGAACACCGTCAGGTCTTCCCCACCGCCCGGCGTGGGGTAGCGCTTGGCGAGTCCTTCGACTTCAACGAAATGGTTGCTCATAACTACTCCTCGTACTCGACCAAGCGATTGACAGTTGCCAGCGCGGTGTCGAGTAACATGCCAACCAGCCCGATCATCAAAATGGAGAAGATCACGCTGGTCAGATCGAGATTGTTCCACTCATTCCAGACGTAGTAGCCGATACCCGTCCCTCCCACTAGCATCTCGGCAGCGACGATCACCAGCCAGGCGATACCGATAGAGATGCGCATGCCGGTAAGGATGGTTGGCGCCGCCGCGGGCAGAATCACCTGGAAGGCGGTTTTCAGATGGCCCAGCTCATGGGTGCGCGCCACATTGATCCAGTCCTGGCGCACATTGGCCACACCGAAGGCGGTGTTGATCAACATGGGCCAGATAGAACAGATGAAGATGACGAAAATGGCCGAGGCCTCCGAATCCTTGATAATGAAGAGCGCCAGCGGCATCCACGCCAGAGGAGAGATAGGTTTAAGGACCTGGATGAAAGGGTTGAGCGCCCGTTGCATCAACGGCGACATACCGACCAGAAAGCCGATGGGCAGAGCCACCAGGGCGGCCATCAGAAAGCCGGTTAACACCCGGTAGAGAGAGTAGCCCAACTGGATGCCGATCCCCTTATCGTTGGGACCGGCATCGTAGAAGGGGTTTCCCAGCTCCTCAAAGGCCAGCTTGATCACGTCCGAGGGTGGGGGCACTCGCGCCTCCTGCGAGGCGCCCCCCATGAGGATCTCGTACTCTGTCAGCGGCTTGCTATCAGCGGGGGCGATATTGAGCACCTCCCAAACACCGAGCAGGAGCGCCAACAACACCACCGATACGATGGCCGCTCTGAGTCGCAAGGAGTGGGACATCAGCTCCTCCTGATAGCAAAGCTGTTAACGTAGGCTTCCGGCTGGGTGTAGTCGAACTCCTTGCCCATGATGGTGTAGTTAGCGTAGGTCTTGGTTGGCGGCTCGTAACCCAGCTCCTTCATGATCTTGGCGGTATCACCAGCCAGATAGACCTGCTCGGCAATCTGCTTGTAGTTGACGTCACCCTTGATATAACCCCAGCGCTTCATCTGGGTCAGGATCCAGACACCCATGGAGTGCCAGGGGAAGGGATCGAAGTCGATGCGGTTGGGCACGTTCTGCACTCCGCCCAATCCATCGGCATAGCGACCGGTCAACACCTGTTCGATCACCGGAGCCGGTTGATTGAGATAGTTCTTCGGCGCAATCGCAGCCGAGATCTCCTTACGGTTCTCTTGATTGGCTGAATAGTGGGTGGCGTCGATGATGGCGCGTAGCAGGGCGCCGTAGGTGTTGGGATGGGTGTCGGCAAACTCCTGGGAGCAGGCGAAGGCGCAACAGGGGTGACCCTCCCAGATATCCTTGGTCAGGGTATGAATAAAGCCCACCTTCTCCCACACCGCTCTCTGATTGAACGGGTCCGGAGAGAGGTAACCGTCCAGGTTGCCGGCACGCAGGTTGGCCACCATCTCCGGCGGCGGCACCACGCGAATCTGGATATCCTTGTCCGGATCCAGACCATGCTCTGCCACATAGTAACGCAGCAGAAAATTATGCATGGAGTACTCAAAGGGCACACCAAACTTAAAGCCCTTCCACTGTTTCGGATCACGCTTATCCTTGTGATCCACATGCAACACGATGGCCTGGCCGTTGATATTCTCCACAGCCGGCATAATAAACGGCTTGGCGGTAGACCCGGCGCCCATACTCATGGCCAGCGGCATGGGGGTCAACATATGGGCGGCGTCATATTCATTGGCCAACGACTTGTCACGCGCCACCGCCCAGCCGGCGGTCTTGATCACGTTCACATCGAGACCGTACTTGGAGTAAAAGCCCATCGGATGGGCCATGATGATCGGGGTGGCGCAGGTAATGGGTACGAAACCGACGTTGAGCTTGGTCTTCTCCAGCTTGCCCGTGCCCATGCTCTCTTTCAGCGCCGCCTTGGCCTCGTCCATGGGAAACACCGAACCTAACAGAGCGCTGGCAGT
>JARRQF010000110.1:0-10658 GCA_037382065.1 Candidatus Thiodiazotropha sp.
GATAAAGTCTATGAAGTCGATCTCTGCGACCTTGGCGCCAGCCAAGGTGATGCACGCTATGTCGTAAATTATCGCTACGGTCGACGAGGAGCCTCGCTGCGCGAAGGCTCAAAAACCTCCCGACCAGTGACTTTGGAGAAGGCACACAAACTATTTGACAGCGTTGTTGTATCAAAAACCAATAATGGTTACCAAGTAGCTGAGGCAGATAAGCCCGACAATGCGCATTCCCCAACGCCCTCCTTGGCGCAAACCACCGAGCAGGAAGATCCTCGTTTACAAAATATCCTTAAGCGATTGAGTGATGCTTGCCGTCATCAGCTCTCATCCAATGCCGTCAAACGCGTGGTCTGGCGGGCAGGTGAGTTGCGTATACCACAAGCGGCCACGATGATTGAACAACTGGTCGGGCAGGATGACGATTTACTCGATTATTGTATTGCCTGGTCACTGGGACGTTGTGGCAACACCCAACAACTCCCCACCCTTGCGACAATCAGGCAGAACTATGGTGAACATTTTGTCAGCGCCATGGCACGAGAGGCGCAACTGGCACTATTGGAGCCCAGGGATCGCGATGCCATGCTCGAGCAGATTAGAGAGGGTTTACCCGATGATCTCAAGCAGGCTGTAACGCATCAGCAAACCGCTGATATTATTGCAGTAATAACTCCCCTACTCCAACGACCATCTCCACGAACAAGTGATATCCTGATTGATCTCTATGCACTGGCACTGCAATACGACTCAGTTCACCGGGCTATCCTGCAGTTGCTCCCCACTTTGAAACCAGTCCCAAATATATTCAAAGCAATTCGCCGTTTATTTAAAGCGTCTGAGTTTCGCCAAGATGCACCGATTTATGCGGGCATCACTCATCTAGTCGATATGAGCTTCTCCTATTATCGCGCTTATGGAGACTCGGCTTACGACCCTATTTCACGGCGCTTTCTCTCTATATCCAAAGAGCACAAGAAAAAAACGCCCGCATTTGCCTACTCAAGCCGCACGCGAGACTATCTGCGCCGTCGTAGCTGGCGTACTTTGAGGCGACTGGCCGATCAGAGTTCAGAGCTTTATGTCGCTTTTGCTGTGGAGATATTGCTTACGGTAAGCGACGCCGATGCCCGAGCTGAACAGGTCTTTTCCTATTATAGCTACGAACTCCGCAGCTACGTGTCTCACACCCATGACCGCTTCGCTCATCTCTTTGCCTTCAATCACATCCTGAACCATCATAACCCCCAGATGAGACTCTCTGGGAACGGTAAGCTTTGGTTAAAGGAGAACTCTGCTGAGGCATTGGCCGATCTTCGCTGTGAAGCCTATGCTGAGCATTGGGATCAGACACCGCAGGCGCTGCTTCGACTGCTAATGGAGAGTCATTGCGAAGCAGTTCATCGCTTTGCCCTGCGTGCACTCAAATGCAATCGCGAGTTTGTACGTAACATCGGTCTCGAACCAATCTGTGCCATGTTAAGCATGCCCTACGAAGAGACGGCCCAGTTCGCTTTGGAGATGGCGCAAAAACGGGTACGCATGGGTCAAATCGATGGATCACTGATCGAGGCACTATTGCAATCCCCGCTTGAGCAGGCTCGCCTGCTGGCTCAGGAGACCTTGGGCTTCAATCCAAATCTGATGACCGAGCATGCCGAACGGCTCTTCGCCACAATCACCAGCCTGTATGGAGACAATCGCCTCTGGATGCGTCGCTTTTGTGCGGATCACCCCCTAAAGGATGAGATTATCGCGCCATTAGTCGCTCGCCTGATTGCTGAGGCGATACAACGAGGACGTGACTCCGATAATGGCACAAGCCTGATCGATGATATCACCTGGATGCTATGCAACAGTTTTTCAATGACTACCCGAGAACTGGGGTTTGATGTTATCGCCGATCTATTGAATGAAGCCTCTGTAGCACTGCAAATATTGGGTGCCAAACTATTACTCAATCATGCCACTGCGGTGGAGCAACAGCCCCCCCATTTATTGCGAACATTACTAGAAGCCACATCTGGCGATGTTCGCGCCTTGGGCACCCAATTATTCACTCGTCTTTCCGATGAAGCCCTATTGGCACAACCAACCCTGATCCTGAAACTAGCCCTCTCTCATGAGGCTCAAGTACGCCAGGCTGTGCAACCCGTCATTCATAGACTCGCTCAGGCTAATCACGAATTTGCGGCCTTTGCTCTTGATCGCCTGATCGATGCTCTGTTTCGCGCCGAACCCATCGAGGGTTTCCATGACGATATTTTGCAATGTATCAAAGAGAGCCTGGCGAACACAGCAGAGTCTATCGATGTCAATACAACCTGGCGTTTACTACAAGCTCGCTCAAAGGGTGCGCAACGTTATGGTGCTCATCTATTAGAACGCTGGACCCCTCAGGATTTCAGCATCCGACAATTGGGCCGTCTGGCGGGTAATCCGATACTCGCGGTACGTCAATGGGCCTGGAATGGCTATCAGCAGCAGGTAGCACGGATCAAAGAGGAGGCCCGTGATGCACTGGTGATATTCGATGCTCAATGGGAAGACACCCGCCACTTTGCCAGAGACTATTTCAATCAGCACTTCAATGCCAATGACTGGCATCCTGAGTTATTGATCGCAATCTGCGATAGCACTCAAGATGATGTGCAGGACTATGGCCGGCAGCTGATTATGCGTTTCTTCGACGAACAGCAAGGGGTCAACTACTTATTAAAACTCTCGCAGCACCCCTCTAATAAGGTCCAGCTTTTTGTCAGCCAGTTTCTGCAACAATATGCCTCAAATAACATCGAGCATTTGCAAAGACTACGCTACTACTTCATGAGCGTGTTAGCGAAGGTCAATCAAGCACGGACAGCCAAAATACGCATCATTGATTTTCTACGAGGCGAGGCGTTGAAGTCACCGCTTGCAGCAGACTTCGTATTGGAACTTTTTTCACGGCACTCCGTCACCAGCGCCATCGTGGACAAAACGGCCTGTATTGAGATGTTATTACTCATCAAACAACGCTACCCCGAACTCGACTCACCGCTGAACCTGATTGAGACACGAACACACCCGGCGGTAAAGGTCGTCTAAGATGGAATTTACTTACCGTTATGCCAGCGCTTCCCAAGTCAGCAACGATAGTGAAAGCAGTCATATCGCTTTTGAGCCAGATACGCTACGTCCCCCCACCTATTTCAAAGCGGAACTAGCTCAAACCCTGTTATTTCGTGAAGCCATATCGGCATTACACGACGTCGTGATCTCAGATTTACGTACCCTGCCAAAAGACCGGCAAGTCTACTTTGAATGGCTTGCGGCAAATGAGTCTGCCTTGTTGGCAGAATTCATGGCGCAAAAGCAGGCCACAGAGAAGCGACTGCACGAGGTCAAGCAAGAACTCACAGCCATCAATGCGCGCTATCAGAAGGCAATGGGGCCCTTTCTCAAGGCTCGGCAGAAATACTTCAACTACCTCTTCGCAACAGATTATGATGCTTGGTTTGTCCTGGACCCAGTTATCAGCGTTCATCCAGACGAGGTCTTTTTCGAATGCTTCAGCAGTGATGAGTCGACCTATGCACGTTTGAGCTGTGGATACGACGTGTTTCGCAATATCGGAGAGAAGGCCTGCGGCACGACGAATATCGACTACTCTGATGCATTGTACAACGAATTCCAAAAGCTGCGCGATTACAAGCAATCGCACTTTCAAATCGATCCAAGCGGTTTCGAAGTAACCACTGCTCATGAAGAGACCTACCTGGAAGAGAAGATCGACCTACCCGACAGTTGGGTGCGCGGTTTTCTGCAGGTTAGTTCGGCGATGGGAATGCCGATGATCGAGTTTCGTTTACATCCCATGGATGTCTATAACATCTGCCTGTTTTTGCGTCGCCACAAAGAGCGCCAAGGACCACGTTCGATTCGTTTTCAATTAATCCCGAATCAGCCGGTGAAACTCATCTTCGAACCCTGGAACCAAGAACTCACATGCCAACGCTCCCCCTTCAGTGGCACTCAAGAGAGAGAGATTCGCTTATGGGGGCGGCGTCGCCTCTTAACCCTAGAGCGTCTGATTCCTCTGGCCAGCCACTTCACTGTACGCCTGCTGGGAACCGGCCTACCCTCATTCTTTATTGCCCACATGGGTGACATGAGTTTTACTTTAGGGCTTTCAGGCTGGACGGCTAACGACTGGTCAAGAATGGGTAATTTTGACCTAATGGCACCCCGCACAGACGTTGACCAACTGACTCACCAGCGCGTCTTTTCGGCACTCCAGGAGTGTTGGTACGAAAGCAGCGAATCGTTAAGCCAACGCTTGCAACTGGAACCATCCATCATCGAATCGAGCCTGGGCCTCTACACACAGGCTGGGCGGGTAATTTATGATTTAGCCAAAGGTGTTTATCGAATCAGAGAGTTGAGTCGCGAACCATTGCCAATGGCGCAACTACGCTATGAAAACGAACGAGAAGCCAAAGCTGATAATTTTATACAGGCCAATTTAGTGACATTGGGAGATATCGACTACCGTGATAATCATCTTCGCATCACCGGCCAGGTGCTCGATAACGCCGTCTCTTATCAACCGGTCATCGTGCTCGATAGCGATGAACGTCTGATTGAGGCCCAGTGTAGCTGTCATTTTTATGTTCAGAACAAACTCTACAAAGGCCCCTGTGAACATATGTTAGCCATTCGCCGACTACACGCCGCGTCTAAAACCATTGATTCCACCACAACCTCGGTTACAATAAGTCATGGGCAGTAGTGATGGTGTTCTACCTTGCAACCCGGACGGCGTTTCGCCGTCCTTGCTTACAGCCGTCACACGCGTCACTGGTCCGCTCTTCACTGGGCGGGGCTGCCTATCAGTGCACTATTGCAGTATGACTTCTTTGAAGTCAATAGATGCACTGATAGGCGCCCCGCGTCGAGTTGAGCGGCCCAGTCCTGGGATCAGTACGAAGGGATCATCGCCATCGCTGCTGCCCACCCAATTTGCACTCGGAGTATCCACACCACTTATGCGTAAGCGACAGGATGCGCAATGAGCAGTAACAAACGCCAGGAACTCTACGATCGCATTCGCGCCTCATCCAAAGATGAAGTCATTCTCGAGGAGATGAAACGCTTGGGTTTCTGGCCCTCCGATCAGAACCAGGCTGATGTCAGCGAAACATTAATCGAGCGCAAAGGCGAACTACAGCGCGAATTGAACCAATTGGTTCAGAAACAGCAGCTCTATGCCGATCCCGAGCAAGCGCTAAAAGCGATGCGTACTCAGCGCATGGCCGACTCGAAACAACGACAAAAAGAGTATCGAGAACGGCGTATTATCGAGCGCCATGAAAAGGCCGCGCAGTGGCACCAGCGCAGACAGCAGGAGATCCTCTACCTAGGCGAGCAGGTATCGGCTGGACTTAATGACACCTCAATCGACCTGCAAAAACTAGAGCGCTATGGATTGCCGCCTATCGAAACCGCCGAAGCGTTAAGCCAAGCAATGGGAATCTCATTAGCGGAACTACGCTTTTTAAGCTATAACCGAAACATTTTCCGAATCCATCACTACCAACGCTTCACCTTGCCGAAAAAGAGCGGAGGTGAACGTGCGATCAGCGCCCCCATGCCCCGACTGAAACGGGCGCAATATTGGGTACTGGCGAATATCCTGGAAAAGATACCACTCCACGAATCAGCACATGGCTTTAGAGCAGGTCGCTCCATTGTTACCAATGCTCAACCCCACTGCCAGGCTTTTATCGTACTCAACTATGATTTCAAGGATTTCTTTCCCTCCTTAAAATATCCTCGCATCCGTGGACTCTATCGCAGCCTTGGTTATGGTGAGCAGATTGCCACACTTTTGGCCCTATTAACCACCGAGGCGGATGTGCAAGAAGTGGTATTGGATGGTGACCACTACTATGTAAAGCAAGGAGATCGACATCTGCCGCAAGGAGCACCCAGCAGCCCAGCATTGACCAACATAATCTGCCGCCGACTGGACGCCCGCTTGCAGGGGGTCGCCCGTTCACTAGGATTTCGTTATACCCGCTATGCCGACGACTTAAGTTTTTCCGGTGACCAGGAGAGCATTTCTCATTTAAACAAACTGCAATGGCGATTAAAGGCGATTGTAGCTGAGGAGGGTTTTCAGCTTCACCCTGAAAAGAGCCGTATCATGCGTAACAGCACGCAGCAAGAGGTCACTGGAATCGTAGTCAATGAAAAACCATCCATTGACCGAAAAACCTTGCGCCGGTTTCGAGCCTTGTTACACAGAATGGAAAAACAAGGGCCAGACGGTTGCCATTGGGGAGGCTCACCTAATGTCCTCAGGTCAGCAAAGGGCTACGCCCATTTCGTATCCATGGTTGATGCGCAGAAGGGGCAGCGCTATCTCGATCAGATTGAACGGATTACACAACGCTTTTCCCAAGAGCCGCCTACTTCGTTGCGCAGCGCTTTAAGTCCTGCTCTATTCAAAGCGGCTGCTGCTACAGGTCGTGCACCGAGAGAAAACTGGTGGGTACCCAAAGAGCTTCCAGCGCCAGAAATACCAAAGCTGGTCATAGATAAAAGCACATTACCACCACCATCAAGAAACACATCTGTAGATCGGCCATTGCCCAACCAGACCTCAGACTCAATCGATGAAAAGACAACAGATGCCTACCACAGCGCTCCTGGTTTCCTTCGCAGAAGGATCGGCAATTTGGTTGGCGGCATCACCTGGGCGCTGATCATATTTACTGGGATTGTCATATTCAGATTTTCACCAATACTCGGCATCTTTTTGCTAGCAGTCGTCGCCTACTTTCTTTGGAGCCTTAATCGTCATCTTTAACCTAAAAGGATCAAGACCTTTTCCGAACAGCTCAACTGCGTAATCTATTTTTTAAAAACGCTTTTCAAACGCTGTGCCCAATTCATAGAAGCGATACGTTCCTCAGGCACAGGTAGCTCTTCATCCAGTCTGGTTGGGCTACCCTTGCCCTGCTCTGCTGATGTACTCACGGCACCAGGTAGCTCTTCGTCCACTTTGGTTGGGCTACCTTCGCCCTGCTCTGCTGACGTACCCACGACACCAGGTAGCTCTTCGTCCACTTTGGTTGGGCTACCTTTGCCCTGTTCTGCTGATGTACTCACGGCACCAGGTAGCTCTTCGTCCACTTTGGTTGGGCTAGCTTTGCCCTGCTCTGCTGACGTACCCACGATACCAGGTAGCTCTTCGTCCACTTTGGTTGGGCTACCTTTGCCCTGCTCTGTTGACGTACCCACAGCACCAGGTACCTTGTATTTATCCTTAAAAAGCTCAATGGCACCAGGTAATTCAGCAACCCAATCAATAAACCGCTTGGATGTTTCTGGGTCGGGAAAAATAGCGCCATGCTGAGGTACGATTCTCTCTATCTCAAGCCCTCTTACCATCTCAGCCCAACACTGATTAGCCTGATGAGACGGCATATATCGGAGGTGGAAACTCTCCATAAATGCAATATGGGCATCAAAATCAGTCACTTCTAGATAGCCTGGACTCATAGACGCACCCAAATCGCCAGAGAAGAGCGTTTTTGAGATGGGATCATAGACTTGAAAATTCCCTGCAGAATGAAGAAAATGAGCAGGTAAAATAATCAATTCAGAATTACCGAGCGGGAGGCGCATACCCTCATCTGGTATACCCTTCAGACGAGGCAATAACAGCTCATCAATACCAAAGTGAGGTATAAATCGCACCCAGAGCTTGGAGATAAGTGCATCCGCCTCTGTCAACATTAGCCAAGCATTCGCCGCTGCAATAATGTCAGGGTCTTGATGAGAAAAGAATAGGTATTTTAAATCACTGATTGGCACCAATGAAGAGACTTCATTAATTACTTCGTAGTGTACCTTGTGTCCGCCAGGATCCAATAAAATCGCTTCATTCCCATTATGTATAATGACTTGATTGGTCG
This sequence comes from Candidatus Thiodiazotropha sp., assembly GCA_037382065.1. Taxonomy (GTDB): domain Bacteria; phylum Pseudomonadota; class Gammaproteobacteria; order Chromatiales; family Chromatiaceae; genus Thiodiazotropha. The sequence continues at coordinate 7,962 of JARRQF010000110.1, forward strand.
CGACCATCTCACCCTGCCCAAAACCTTCCAACAGGATGAACGAATGCCCATCCTTGTTGAAGAGACTCGTTGAGCCCATATATCTCCTCCCTAAATCAGTTCATGACAAGCGCTACAATTTTCTCAACTGCCTTAGGGCCTTCCAGGCGAATAAGACCTAAATTAGCTCTGTGAGGCGCTCGTAACGCAAGTATGGCAGCTGTCCCCGCCATATAGATGATCAACGTCTCACTGCCACCTTCAATCAAAATATCATTCATCTCACCAAGATCTGCTGTTTTTGTAATCCGACTACCCAGCCCTACAGCAGAGGCACCCATGGCAGCGATTCTCGCTGCTTCCTCGTCGGAAAAATCCGTTGCTATTGAGAGACCATCTATAGAGGCAATCATTACACCTGTTATATCTGGTACATTTTCTCGTAACTGCTTAATGATACCCGCAAAATCTTCTTGTTTTCCCATTTTGATACTATCCTCTATTAACATCATCTGAGATGACTGGCATAATCTATTTCAATTCCATATATTAATACAAAGATTAATATTTACTTTGGACTTTACCAGCATCCATGTCCCAACACATTACATTTCTAAGGATTATAATACTGAAATCTACCATATCTACCATGATCAGTGACAATTTCATTGTAAATTGGTAGGCTGGTAGCGGTATGCAGAAAATATGCTCCAGGGAGAAGAGGCGCAAGTCGTTTTTACATTATGTCCGCTTACAGAATATCAGAGGTTGGCTTCAATAAAAAAGAAGCTATCTTCTTTCGCACTGTCATTGAGATGGCCTCAGAATACGATATCGCAGAATGGTTCTTTGTGAATGAACGGATTGCTGATGTCATTCTTGTGAACGCAGACCTTGAGGATTCTACATCAAAGTTTGATATCGATAAACCTATACAAGCTGATATTAGACCAATTCTAATCTGCTGCTCCTCTGGTGGTAAAATCTGCGATCCATTTCCGTATAAACTTAAAAGACCTATCACCTACTCAATGATCGTTAATCTACTGCTTAAGCTTGAACCAAAACTAGCTGCAGTAGCGCAGGCCTTCCCTCCCCTAAACGAACAGCACACTAAAACTTCCTTGGAGAAACAGATGGCCAGCAGCTTGCAAGCTAAAGGTCAAGCATGCTCCAGCTCTGTTCCTATCACCGAAGATAAACAAGATTACCTAATAAAGCGACCCATTAACACACCATCAAACCAAAATCAGGAAACGACAGACAAACTCGTATTGACTAGTAAGGAAATATTTCAGCGCTTCAAATCGATATTTAACAATACAGAATAGGGATCAAATACCTGCATCACTATATCCATAAACAAGCCCTAAACTAATAGACGATATCGACACACTTTATGCACGAACAGATTGTAAAAAAGATTACCGGCAAGGATGAAGTAGATGATAACTCACTTCAGCAAACCTTAGATCACCCTATTGAAGCAAGCCTGCTCCCTCAATCAAGCCAACTACTGCCAACTTTTTCGGTTACAGAGTGGAGCAATAGTTTTTCACAATACCTTGCAAAACGAGTAAGAAGAAATCCCCGAGATTTGCGCGCCCATGTTCAACGAACGCTACTCCATCTCTCTAAGCAAGATTCAGAAGCAATATATGCAGCTTTGATTGATCTATTTCTAATCTTAGGCAATCGCGGTTTGCACTTACGTAAAAACCTACTTACGCAAGCTACGCCATTTTTAAAAAAGGAGCAAGTTGAGTTCCTTATGAGATGTATGGAGCGTGGACTGGACACAGACACCCCCTTGCCATCCAATACATTTTCCAGTTTATCCAAAGGTCTCTCAGGTACCACGCATATTGTCAGCCTGAAAACCACAGCCCACAGCCACCCTGACACAGCTCCTATTGAGCAAGCGATGGAGCGATTACACCAGAATGACTGGCTCACCGCTATGGTCATTCTAGAAAATGCCTTAGATCACGACCCAGGTGATGATGCTGTTTGCTGCGAACTGCTATTTCTATACAAACAGCAGCATGCACAAGAGGCTTTTTACAGAACATACACTAGGCTTATTGGCAGATCCGTTGCTTTGCCCGATTTGTGGTGCGATACAGAAAGATTTTTTCGTGATTCAAAACACATAACTAACTAACCCCCCTCACACCTACCTGTATTTGATTGTGATACCGAAACCATGCCTGAATATCAACTAGTTGAAGAATTCCATTTATTACCAACAACTGCAGGGGCTTTTTATGCGGTTTCTGGCCGTGAGGAGGACCCGATCCGGCGTCTCATGTTAATTTTATTAAAGCAGGAGAGAAGCCAACAAATAACGACTAAAAAACTATGCCAATGGCTGGAGATCAGTGATGAACAAGAGGCACTGGCAATACTCCATCGTGCGCAGACTCTCTCCCTGATTCAAGGCTTTCGAGAACCTCAACAGATTGCAGGTTCCGGAGTTGGGCAACAACTAACTAACATCCTACCCCACCTTTCATCGATAGGAAAAGGTCTTCTGGTAGATTGGAATGGCCTTTCACTCGTCCACTGCGGACTCGAAGACACAACCGCCGAGATGCTCTCCGCCCTAAGCGCCGACTTGATCTCAGTGCAAACACGTCATGCAGCACGTCTGGCCGAGAACCTGGGGCTAGGTGCACAGGGATGGGCCGCAGTAGACGCTTATGGCTCCAGCAGAAT
>JARRQF010000111.1:0-10596 GCA_037382065.1 Candidatus Thiodiazotropha sp.
AGCGGTCAACTGATTTTTTTAGGTTCAAGCATTGCAACGCAGTATCCTGGCCTGAGCAGGCTTCCCTTCGGGCGAGACGCTAAGCGGTCATCCGCGTTGTTGCGCGCCTTGGAAAGGGAAAAGCCATTCCCGGCGGCACGCGCCTAGCGGCTAACCGCTTAGCGTCAATTTGTATGAAGCACCACACTAGGACTTCGGAAAAAATTAATTATCCAATCCTGCTGCTCTTTCAGCCTAGCTTCTGCGTTGCAGATTCCGTGAGCAGGGTACCTCACAAATAGATACTCCACTGCCCAATGCATGGATCTCAATCAACCAAGCGTTCGAAGATCCTGAATCCAGCGATATAGGTACCCGCTGCAGAGCCGATGGTGCTGAATAAGAATACCAACATTGTGCGGGAGACCCTGTTTTTCCACCAGCCTTTTACACTGGTGGTGTCACTGCGCAGCTTGCTGAAATCGGCCACAGTAGGTTTTCTCAGGAATACCTCAGCTAAGGCGGTTACCATCCCGGCTCCAATGGCAGGGTTCAGCGAGGTCAGAGGAGCGGCCAGGAAAGCGGTTAGTATGGTTAGTGGGTGTGCTACCGCAAGCAGCGCGCCTAGGGCTGATAGTCCACCATTGATCACTACCCACTCGATGATCAGTTCCCAGCCAAGTGAGGGGCTGCGAGCGAACCCAATGGTAAATCCACTTAAAACCAGTAGTACAATTGCCCAGGGAATCATCTTCGGCCAACGGCTTGGCTTAGGCGTCTCTTCGAGCTGTGAAATAACCTCTGCAGGAGAGGTAGAGGCGGATTGCTGAAGATAGTGTGCAATGCCCTTCATATGACCAGCACCGATTACCACCAACAGATTTTCATGGCCATGCTGTTCGATTTCCTGTAGCAGTCTCGCTGCCATGTAGCGATCACGTTCGTCGATCAGTGGTTTATAGAGATCCTGCCGGTCCTCTGCAAACTCGGCAAAAGTGGTTTCGAGAATATCGCCCTCTTTTAAATGTTCGATCTCCTCCTCTGTGACACCTTCCTTGGACAGAATACCCGCAAGAAGTCCGGCAAAAAGTCCGAAACGCTTCCACCAGGAGAGATTGGCAGCAACCCGCTTAAGGGTGGTACTGATATCCCGGTCGATTAGGAGCAAAGGGCGATGGGACTCCTGAGCGATATGGATAGCCTCCCGCTGTTCAGCCCCAGGGGTGATGCCGAATTGATCCGCCAGTCGTTGTTGATAGGCACCAAGAGCAAGATTTGCCATTACCATCAATACTCTACCCTGTTTAACAACCTTGAAAAGATCCATCTGAGCCAATGCATCAGGATTGATCAGGGCATTGAAACGGTTTGGGCATAGCTCCACCGCAACAGCACTATATTCGTCTGTTTCTAGCAGTTCCTTGACCTTTTCCGCACTGCTTCTGGAGACATGGGCTGTTCCTAACAGTGTGATTTTACTTTTACCAAGGAGGACTTCAGTCTGTGGTTCTTGTTGGGCCTGTAGCATTGTTTCGCTTTGAGTCGTGAAAAAACGTCCGATTGTAGCAGTCTTGAACCTAAAAAGATCAGTTGGATGGCGTGAAGCGTGCGATTCACGTTGTAGCGTAATTAAGCTAAGGTAAACTTCCGTCTATGTCGAGGTGAGCAGAGGAATGTTGAATGAATAATGATATTGTTTGGCACCAGGCCACGGTTACTCGTGAGCGTCGTGAAAAAATGAATAAACACAAGGCAAAACTGCTCTGGTTTACCGGTTTGTCTGGCTCTGGTAAATCGACATTGGCCCATGCCTTGGAAGAGGAGCTGCATCAGAGAGGTTGCCGTACCTATGTATTTGATGGAGACAATGTACGCCATGGTTTATGCCGAGATCTTAGTTTTAGTATTGAGGACCGCACGGAAAATATCCGTCGTATTGGTGAGATGGCAAAGCTATTTGTTGAGGCTGGGGTAATCTCGTTAACCGCATTTATCTCGCCGATTCGCGAGGATAGGGAGCAAGTACGTGGGCTATTTCCCCATGGTGATTTTCTTGAAGTGTTTATCGACTGCCCACTAGAGATCTGCGAATCTCGAGATGTGAAAGGTCTTTATAGGAAGGCCCGCAGCGGAGAAATCCCAAATTTCACTGGTATTTCATCGCCTTATGAGCCTCCCACCAAGCCTGAGATTACCATTCAGACTCAGAATAGAGAGATAGGTGAGTGTGTAGATGAGCTTATTTTGGCTCTGGAGCAAAGAGGCGTAATACCTAACCGTGTAGTATAGGAGCCGGGGAAATAAATTATCATCCAATCTTGCTTGCCTTTTGCCCCGGCTTCGTTGTTGCGCAAAGGGTCATGTAGAGCGGCTAGAATCGGGGATAAAATCCTGCGCAATCTTTTGATGATAATTTATTTCCCCGACCCTAAGAGCGCAACATGAGAGAGCTAAAATTGAATAAAGGAGCATATTTTGACTAAAAAGTTATTCACTTTAATCATATTGCTTTTCCTGCTCAATGCCTGCAAGACGCTTGGAGAACACCAGCGAATCGACTCTCTGGAAGATGTATTACATCGCTACGAGGCTTCTATTCGTTGGGCATCAGGAAGGCAGTCGCACACTTTTCTTCCCCCAGAGAAGGTGTCTGAGGCATTGACTCCCGTTTCAGATAATATCCGCGTGAACCATTATGAAGTTGTGCAGGGGCCGACCATGCTTAATGAGAAGCGAGCTGTGCAGATGGTGGAAATTGAGTATGTCTTTCAAGATACTCAGATACTCAGAAGAGTGAAGGATATGCAGGATTGGCGCTACGACGATGAGGCTAAAACCTGGTATCTCTACAGTCCAATTCCTGAGTTCAAATAGGAGCTTTTGTAGCGCGTGAACGAATCTACCCAACGCTTTTCGCCGACCTCAAAGTTTTTAATCACAGCTGCCGCTTTTGTGGTGGTGGTTGCTGGCATGAAAGCAGCTGATACTCTGTTGATCCCCTTTCTATTATCTCTATTCATTGCGGTTATTGCTGCTCCCCCACTCTTTTTTCTTAAGGAAAAAGGTGTGCCTGATAGTCTGGCAATGGTGTTTGTGGTTGGTATGATCATCGTTGTGGGATTGCTACTTGCTTGGCTGGTTGGTGGTTCAATGAATGATTTCACAAGTAATCTGCCAAAATATCAGGAGAGCCTCAAACTACAAAGTAGTAACCTGGTGGCCTGGTTAACGCAGCAAGGAGTGGATCTCGATTTCAATGCTATGATCGCCTACTTCGATCCATCAAAGGCAATGGCGATGGCGGGTAGATTGATGACTGGTTTGGGTAATGTCTTGACTCAGGCCTTTCTGATACTAATCACAGTCATCTTTATGTTATTCGAGGCAAGTGCTTTTCAGACAAAACTAAAGAATCATGCCGAGAGCCCGGAGCGTTCCCTCGCCAGGGTAGAGGCGATTACCTCAAGTATCAAACGCTATATGGTGATAAAAACATCCACCAGCCTGTTAACTGGAGCCCTTATTGCCGTCTCTCTTGCATTTCTTGGTGTCGATTACCCCCTTCTTTGGGGCTTACTGGCCTTCCTGTTCAACTATGTGCCAAATATCGGTTCTATTATTGCAGCAATGCCTGCTGTGCTACTGGCTCTGATTCAGCTCGGTCCACAGATGGCTGCCTGGTCTGGAGTTGCCTATCTTTTAATCAATAGTATTGTTGGAAATGGTATAGAACCCCGCTTTATGGGTAAGGGTTTGGGCTTGTCTCCATTGATTGTTTTTATCTCTCTGGTCTTTTGGGGGTGGATACTCGGCCCTGTGGGTATGTTCCTCTCGGTGCCCCTGACAATAACCATGAAAATTGTTCTCGACAGCAACCCAGGTACCCGTGGCTACGCCGCTATGCTGGGTTAAACCTAAAAAAATCAGTTGACCGCTCCATTCTAATAGCAGGTTTCTGAATTCTGTCGGATTTTTTTACTGATTATGGTGAAACTAGCTTCGATATTCATGGCCAACGGCGGATTTTGGGTTAAATTTGTCGAAATATTTTACATATGAATGGGTGATAATGAGATGGATAATAAGTATTTCTAATATTATCAGTTTGTTATGATATGTGGCATGCACATTGCATTGAATAATGTGTAATCGATGTCAATGCAAGATTGGTTTGATTTTAGGTGTTGTTACTTCAGGTCTCTCTTGTTGAAGTACTTTTTAATGAAGTCGTCAAAAGTTCTCCTCTTTTAGGACTCCATTTGTTAAGCCGCCTACTAGGCGGCTATTTTTTGTTTTAATATTTTTCCTGTTAATTTTTTATGTATGATTAAAGAATCTATTGAGCGCTCCATTCTGTGATTAATTCGCTAATTATTTTAGAATAATTGTTTAATTTTTATTGAAAGCAGGTATTAAATACTTCGCCGTCGAAAATTACCAAGCACGAACCCTCTGCCTCAATAATAGTGTGATAGTTTATTATTGACTTCACAGGTATAGGTTTTTCAGGAAAATTGGTGCGCTCTCTTTCCACGCGCCTGCCATGGTTATCGAGTATAGAAAATTCGCCAGTGTTACTGTTGACTTTAATGCTATAAGTGAAGTGATCAGTATCTGATGTTTCAGGCTTTGGTTTCTGTTTTTCTGACATCTCCGCACATGCCGACATAGTCGATGTGAAAAGTCCGATCATACTCAGAAATAAGATCTTTGTTAGTAGCTTCATAGTGCTTCTTCCCTCCCTATTGGGATTATTGTTTAACGAAAAGTGATGGAAAATTTTCCGAAGACAATTCTTTCTGAACTTAACGCTGATGGCGAAGCTGAGGTTTCAACTGAAAGACTGTCATAACTGTTTCTGTCTTCGAACGTGAAATCTCGATTAAAAATATTGTTTACTCCTAGTGATAAAAGGCCATACCTTTTTGGAAAACGGTATGATAAAACCAGGTCGGTTAACCAGAAGCTATCGCTGGCATCTTGTGGAGCATCACTAATACGCTTTCCCTGAAAAACGCCTCGTTGATCATAAAAAGTCGTGGTTAAACCAGCGATGAATCCTGAAGGATGATGGTAATGGATGGATACAGGTAAGCTATGTGTTTTTAATTCAATAACGCCATCTGGTGATACCCCATTGTATGTTTCTGCATCGATATTTGTTACTGAATTGAGATTGCTAAAGTGATATTCGAGGTTAAGGCTCCAGGGGTTGTAAGGTGACCAGTTAACCCAGATACTGGCATTTGTCTCATCAAATTCCACATTCATAATGGAAGAGTCAGAAGTATTGAGATCTAATAAATTGAAAGGGGTTTCTCCTTTGCGGTAATCACCCTGAATACCAACAGATAAGGTTGGCATGAAGTGGTGAGTAAAGCTCAATCCATAATTCCATGCCTCAGTTTGACGAAAATCATCATGTATTTGATTGAATCCAGCCACTTGAGTGGGTTCGAGTGTTTGGTAGAGAGAAGTGGCTACGGCAGAGGAGGTTGTTTTGAATGCTGCAGCACGAAGTATGGATGCGTCACTCAAAGACCATTGAACCCCCAGTTTTGGGAGTAGGTATGTCTCATCCTTTGAAAATATTTCACTATTGTCACGAACATATGTCAACGCGGTTATAAGATTCCATTGATCGGATGGTTGATAGAAATAATAACCATATAAACGGGACTGTTTCTCTATATAGGTACTGCTCTGGGTGCAATTTGGGTAAGGTAGGCGGCATGGATTGGGTGAAAAATCGTATTTCATATCTGTTTTGATATCATCCTGATTGAAATTTGCGCCACCCAAAATTCCGTGTTTACCCGAGAGGTATTGCAGCTGTATATCGTAGATATCTAATTGGTTGTCATTGTCTCGTTGCGTTTTTATAGAGGAGGAAGATGTGGTTCTTAGTAGTGTTGTCTGAATGTCTGTTCTTTTGCTTGAAATCAGAATTCGTGTATTGGGTGTCATGGCATGATTCAATCCGAGACGGTAACTGGTCGTATCTTTATTCGCACGCAGGCTCTGATCAATCAGTAAACTGGGTAATAATCTTTGGGAAACATCGCCTTTGGTCACTTCGTCCTGGTTTACTTCAAGTTGCAACGAGGTCTCCTCGTTCAAAGCGACTTGGGCAAAAACGTTATAGAGGTCCTGCTCATAATCATCATTGACGCGAAACCCATCCGTCTCTGTATGGTATTGCCCCAGGCTGAAGGCGAAGCGGTCATACAGACCTGCAATGATGGCGTCGTTACTCCAGGTATTCTCCTTGGCGATGGCACTATCGAGCTGTAATGCTAAGCCATTTCGTGTGAACAGCGGATTGTATTCGTTATATGAGAGATCGCCAGGTCCATTGCCATCAAGTAGCCCAAGATTCGCGTTGCTGAGTTGGGGCTGTAATGGGTCCAAGTTTAAGGGTTGTGTCATTTTCGATTGGAGTAATTCACTCTGTCTAGCGGCATCCAGATTAGTGAGGCCGATATAGCTGTCTGCTAGTAGACGGTGGGCCGAGTGGTTGCCAGGATCTTGAATTAAAGCGCTAGTTGCCTGATTGCGAGCCAGTTGCTCAAAATTTAAATCACTATAGATCCTGCCTAGGGCCACACTTCTGGCGGCATCATCCTGATCGAGCAGCTGCCTAGAACGGTAGATACCTCGATAGTCATTCAATGCGATCGCTTGCTGCTGTGCCTGCAGGGCTTCTACAGGCCTATTGTCGGACTGGAGCAATATGGAGTCGTAGAACCAGGCCGTTGGGTCATTTGGATCAAGGGCTTTGGCCATTTCGAATTGATCAGTAGCCAGACCGTTGCGTTTCTCTTCATAATAGGATTTACCCATATAGCTGCGGAGTAGCGCATTAGCAGGATCAAGCAGTACTGCTGTTTCGATCTCTTCGCGACCAGACTGCAGTGCACCTTGGCGAATCTTCACCAGACCCAGACCCAAGCGGGGTAAGGGTGCGGCTGAATCCAGAGTGATTGCCTGTTCGAATGCGGCACTGGCTCTATCCAGATTAATCTCTCGCAGGGAAGCAAAACCGAGTACAGTATGTGCAAGAGCGAGTTTGGGATCGATGGAAACAGCCTGTTTGGCTGCTTGCTGGGCGGCTTGTGTGTCACCCATCATGAGCCAGACCTCGGCCAGGCGCGCCTGGGTTAGGGCGTTTTGCGGTGCCAGCTCGGCCGCTTTCTGACTATTGGCTAAAGCGCCAGGAATATTGAATTGAGCTTGATCGACATAAGATTGTGCCATATAGGCTGCGGCTGATTGGCTATTCTTTTGTAGCGACTGTTTTGCCAGCTCAGCAGCTTCCACAAGGCGATTTTGGGCAATAGCACTTACAGTTTGTTGCGCTAGGGTATCAGCCGCTTTGGGTTGCTCCGGTAAAGGAGGGTAGTAGAGTGCCCAGGTGACGGCATCAAGAGGTGAGGCATTTATTATGTGTACAGGCGCTTTATTGTTGGCTGCGTGTGCTGCCTGATTGGCGGTAATGTCTATCGAACCTGCGGAATTTGTGGCTACTACAACTCCCTCATAAACAGTGACATCGGTTCCATTTTCTTGAATCTGAACGACAAACTCCGTGCCTTCTATTGAAGCATTGACATAGGGTGTTCTGACTTCGAGGCTTTTTGGCGTTCGGCTAATGAAGTGTACAGCACCGCGCAACAGATCAAGTATAGAGCGAGACTTTTTCTTGATATGGGAAAAAGTGAGGGCAGAATTACCGTCAAGGCGTAATAGCGTCTCGTTTGTCAGGCGCACAGCAGCGCGACTGTCGTCGCCGGTTCTGAGCGTATCGCCTGCGCAGAATTCTTGCTTCAGTGTGGTTTCATACCATGAATCCTCATCAGCTCTTTTGGTCTCAACGGCTCCCTCCAGAGAGATCAATGTAGCTACCGGATTACACTCAGCTGCTGTAAGATGCCCAGGCAAGAGTAATATAAGAATGATCAACGAGTACTTAGCACGCATTGAGTAGTTGATGCAATGCTGCATGAGCCTTCCCCTTGAATCTATTTAATTCGCTACACAGTTTTTGCTATGTAAGGCATAGAACGCACTCTATACAATATTAACGAATTATTTTCAGTATGCGAATTTATTTCATATCTGCCAATGTAATATGTTCACATTAATCGTGTGAAATATTCACATTGGCTCACGGATCAACCGCAATAGTCAAAAATGCCACGATACAATCAGTTTGTATTAAACCTTACAAATTGATTACTAGTAACTTGTTGTTTATCGCTAGTTAATGGTGATGGGCTCTCTGGTATCCCTTTTGCATCATTTTAGATTCTGCAGTTGAACATAGATTTTGCACAGATTCTTGTGGCGTTATCTTATGTCAGATATTAGCGGTTAACTGTGGATTGGATCATGCTGGTGAAAGGTAAAAGCACCAAAGGTCTTATCCGCTGCGCAAGCAGGAGCCGGTTGCAGACATCTGCGAGGGGGGCGAATGTCCCCGTTACAAGGCCCGTAAGGGCATTTTTTAGCCAGTGCTTTCTATCAAAGCCACTGGACGAGGCAGTTATAAACGCACACGGCTACAACGCAGTGACGGCTATGCTTATTTCCCACAACCAGCGATAGCATTGAATAAAAAGGAGACAGCGAGACAGGCCGCCTGATGGTGGACGCTATCCCTCCCCGATCTGAAGAACGGGGTTTCTCGCGTAGAATCTGATGAAAACCTTTCTCGACTGGTCCGAATATATGGATGCTGGTATGGGTGATGCCTATGCCGATATTCCCAAGAACGGCGGTGACTTCGCCAAGGCGGTAGCTGTTTGTATTAATAGCCGTCTGTGCGAAACAAAAAGCAAAGGGGTGATGTGTCCCAGTTTTAGGTTGAGTGAAAATCCCGATCTCTCCACAGGCGCACGAGTACGCCTGTTAAAGGCGGCACTCAACGGCACGCTGGGTAGTCAGGAGTTGCTCAATGGCAAATTGATTGAGGCGATGGATCTCTGTGTCAGCTGCAAAGGCTGTAAGAGAGAGTGTGAAAGCAATGTGGACATGGCCAGGATTAAAATCGAATATCTGGCTCAGCTTAATGCGATCACAGGGCTTTCATTGCGTGCCCGTCTATTAGGTGGTCTGCCTAGGTTACTCACGAAAGGCAATGGGTTTGCTAGGCTGACGGTTTGGCGCAATCGCTATCGATGGTTGGCCAAGCTTGGTGAGCGATTTGTGGGTATCAGTGCTCGGGTACGCTTACCCGAACCAGTGCCAGATCAGACATTTGATGTAGAAGCTACAGCTGAGGAGGGCAAACCGCTGGTTCTGTTTGTCGATTGCTTTAGTCGCCACTATTCACCTGAGATTACACATGCTGCTATCGATGTGCTGAGTGCATCAGGATATATGGTTACCTTGGCTTCCCCCGAAACAGCGACAAATAGTGTTCGCCCACTCTGTTGCGGCCGAACCTATCTATCTCAAGGTATGCTGGAAGAGGCCCGTGAGGAGGCACGTCGTGTGATCAATGCTCTACTTCCACATGCCCAGGCAGGGTTACCTATTGTCGGGCTCGAACCCTCCTGTCTACTTACCTTGCGTGATGAATACAGCGCTTTGGGTTTGGGCGACTCGGTGGCTGTGGTGGCAAAACAGGCGTTGCTCTTTGAGGAGTTTGTAGCCAGGGAATTGAGCTCAGGGCGAATGGTGCTTCCATTAGAAACGAGTGAGGAAGATCAGCCAAAGATTCTTGTCCATGGGCACTGCCACCAAAAAGCAGTCGGGGCAATGAAATCGATGCGTAAAGTGTTGAAGAAAATTCCTGGATTGAAGTTTGAGATGATAGAGGCTTCTTGTTGCGGTATGGCCGGGAGTTTTGGTGTGGAGGCGGAGCATGTCGACTACGCCCAACAGATGGCTGAGTTGGAGTTAATCCCGGCGTTAAATGCTGAACCACAAGCTGACGTGGTGGCGAATGGTTTCTCTTGCCGTCATCAGATCAGTCAAATGACAAATCGATCTTCGCTGCATCTTGCACAGCTGCTACAGTCTCGTCTCAAAGTTACGTAGGTTATGTGCTTTGTTCTCTATACTTCTGGTTTGATCAACCTAAAAAATCAGTCAGCCAGCGGGCTGCTGGATATTTGGAGCGGCAAGGCATCCTTGAGCGAGATGCGGAAAACAGCTACCTGAATTTGGAGGGTGACAAAGACCCGATGCAACAGGTATTGGGCTGCTCAGTGAGCTACCGCATTGCCATAGGCCCTCAACAAGGACGTAAGGTATTCACGTTGTCCAACTGATCTTTTTAGGTTCAATATTGACTATCTACCTGCAAGCTGTTGTTGATGCGGTTCGCACCGCTCACCACATCCTACGTTTTAACCCTTGCTGGTGGGGCAGCGACCCACCCTACGACTTTTGCGACACCCTCCTTACAAGCTAAAGGCATTCTAGTGTGGTGCTTCATACAAATTGACGATGATAGCGTGACGCTAAGCGGTTAGCCGCTAGGCGCGTGCCGCCGGGAATGGCTTCTCCCTTTCAAAGGTGTGCAACAACGTGGATGACCGCTTAGCGTCTCGCCCGAAGGGAAGCCTGCTCAGGCCAGGATACTGCGTTGCAATGCTTGAAAAGGGCGAG
>JARRQF010000112.1:0-10522 GCA_037382065.1 Candidatus Thiodiazotropha sp.
TGTCCAACTGATCTTTTTAGGTTGAAAAGGGCGAGCCATTCCCTGCGCATTGCGCCTTGTCTCCTGGCCTGAGCAGGCTTCTATCATCGTCAATTTGTATGAAGCACCACACTAGGGTAAGCTTCCCAAACCTGAGACGATCACACTATCGATCTGCTGCTGGAATTTTATCCGGGCCTGCATCTCTGGTGTGAGATAGACGCTACCTTTATCATCCACTAACATCACTTCGGTCAATCCCATCTGTACGGCAATTCTCTGCCACTGTTTGGGGCCAGCCACACTCAGAGCTGTTGCTGCCGCATCCGCTAGGCCGCCATCCCGACTGATGACAGTGGCCGAAGCAACATGCTTAACGGGATAGCCACTACGCGGATCGATAATGTGGGCATAGCGAATACCTTCATACTCCCGATAACGCTCATAATTACCCGACGTAAGCACACACTCACCATCGGAAACACCGACCGATGCGATAACCCCTTCACCCATTGGGTGGCGAATGCCGATCATCCAGGGGCGATCCCCATGACGCCCAGAGACGCAGAGATCTCCTCCAGCATTAACAATGGCGTTGCCAATACCCAATCGCTTCAACTCGTCAATTGCCAGCTTCAGCGCATACCCTTTGGCGAATGCTCCCAGATCGATGGATACATCAGGATTGGAGGAAGAGATGAGATTTCCCTGAATTTTAACATCAGACAGGGAGGGGGCACTGCGTAGTAAGGATTTAATCTGCCCAGCATCGGGAGGTGGACCGCCCGGCGGTTCGTCCCTGTGAAACCCCCATAGCCCGATTAACTTACCGATGGCTGGATTAAACAGCTGATCACTCTTTTCTGCGTACTCTTTTGCCTGACCTATCAGCTCCGTAAGTTGGGGGGATACAGACAGAGCCTTGCCCGCCGCAAAAGCCTTGTTAAGCCTGACCAGTTCGCCCTCTCCCTTCCAGGCATGCCATTCCCGATGCATCTTCTGAAAGGTTTTATCCAAGCTCTGCACGGCAGAATTGAAAGTATCTGGTTGATTGGTGTAGGCCTGAATATCGAGTAGGGTTCCGAACACCAGTAGTGTCTGTTGTTGATTGGAGGGACCACGACTACAGCCGCTAACCAGCAGTACAATAACCAAGAGAAGCCGTTTATAAAACTTTGTATACGCCATACCCTCACATCCCACTACTGAAAAAGAGGCCATACTATACCTTATCAATATCGATTTTAGTTCGGCCACTAACCCTTCTCTGTGTCACTTCAGCCGCTTTTGGTGGGGCAGGACCCCACCCTAAATGACAAAGCTTTTCACGCAGTTAGGTAATGATGTGGAAATCATCTCTCTGTCGAGACTGATGGAACGACCTCATTCAGCCTGATTTTTGCTAGACTCAACCTTGTAGCAGCTGGAGTTTTTGTGCAGCCAGCCCAGAATCTATTGTCCGCCTTGCCACCTCAACCCCCTCGGCAACCCCCTCGACCCGTCCACTCAGATGCAAACGAACAGCAGCGTTAAAGATAATAGGATCAAGGTGACGCTTATCTTCACCAAGCAGCACTGCTTTCACCACCTGGGCGGTCTTCTCAGGAGAGACGCAGGGGGCATGATCCTGATAAGCAAGCCCGTAATCGGCTGGATCAAGCTCATACTCCAATAACTCACCATGATGATATTCAGCAACCGCAACCGGCTTCATTGGCAACTCATCTCCCCCATCCAACCCTTGCACAGCCAACACCCGCTGCTGCCCCCGCTCTCCGGCCGCTGTCGCAAACCGTTTCAAAAAGTGCTTATGTGCCGCACCGACTAGTGAGAAGCTGGCCCCTGCTGGGTTCAGCATGACCTCGCAGGCATGCAGAAAAGATCGATAGAAAAGGGTTTGTCGAATCGGCTTCAGACGCTCAACGCCATGCAAATAACGACTGGCATGCAGGTGGCCAAACCCCTTTTCTTCAATGACTTTCTCAACCTGCTGCGGCTCACGGTAGGCGGGAATCCCCAGCGCCTCTAGAACACACCCAGTAGTGACACCATATTTGGGAGGTAACCCGCTATTGGAGTGCATTACCACCGGTACACCAGCAGCCGCTGTAACCAGTGCAGCGGCCAAACTGAGGTGTAGCGATCGCTTCCGTCCATCGTATGGCCCATTGCTATTCAATAAGCCCTCGACCTTGGGGGATATCAGGGTTGCACTGGCTTCCATAGCATCGAGAAAGCCTTTCATCTCCTCCACTTTAGTGCCTTTAAACCGCATCGCAGTCAGGAAGGCACCCACCTGAGCAGGATGCGCTTCGGTGGAGAAGAGAAAGGTCAACGCCTCACGGGCCTCGTCACGACTCATATCCTTTGCCCCGTGAGAACCTTTTGCGGTGGCAATCAGGCGTTTACGGAAGGATTCACCGGTAGAGGTGATTGTCTGCGGCATAGAAATACTCCATATATATAGGTTCTAAGGGGCTCGAAAAAAATTAATTATCCAATAATGCGCAGGATATCAGTAGATTCAAGGCGAAGATGAGGGCGTATACCATTGAATCTGCAATGCAGAAGCTGGGCTGAGAGACTAGCAGGACTGGAGAATTAATTTTTCCGAGGCTCTAAATAAAGACCAACTATCCTAATCTTTATAGGGGCTATACGCCATCGGCAAACACAAAGGGTACCTGGCTATTGGTCTTGTAGCTTTGTGACTCCTGCACCGTACCCTCGGTTACTTCCTGGCGTGCCGCCAACAGAGCCTTTTCTATTCTTCGATCTGTGATCTGATAGCGCGGCTCAAGGGCGATCTGATCGATGTTATTACAAGGCTCATTAAAGAGCTGGCGATAGAGCCCACTCATCATGTTAAAACGACCCGACATCAGCATATTAGTCGCCTGCTTAACCTGCTCGACCGAGTGCTCTTCATGGCCCAACAGACTGGTAGCCAACATCACCGATATGGCATGCAAAACATCATATTGCACATGGGCAATGAAAACGATGAGATGATACTGGGTCAAAGCCACCCCCTCATGCCAAGCCCAGCGGATCATACCACCAAGCAGTAGACTGAAGAACTCTGGTACGCCCCACTCCATGCCAAGCCCCACAGAAGCCAGGGACTCCAAAAGGCTGAACGAACTATGCCCAGCCAACAGGCGTTGGATCAATACATTGTCCGCTACCTCATGCAGCATGGGTACATCCTGCTGTTCAAAAGGGATGCCCAGACCCTCGAAGATCTGGCGATACATTACGATATGGGTCTTCGAACCAAGCAAACTGGCAAGATTCGGGTAGGTTTCGATGGCATGAGTGCCCACACCATATTCATCCGCCAAAAGCTGAGCGAGGGTAATCTGTACCAACTCAGAGATCCGCTCATTGAGGCAGCCATAGGGAAGGTCGATAAAACTGGAAAAGCGCCCTTGGGCAAGAGCGACACATTGGCGGGTATTTTTCACCTGATTGAAGTAGTTCAAGGCGAAGGAGATAAGCTGCTCCTTCTGGAAGTTACCTTCAAAGATACGCACAAAGCAGGGATGGCGCCAGACGGGGTGGTCCATTACATGTTCGTGCAGGTCAACAAACAGAGCCTGCATCGCACCTGGCTCGAATATTTTTAACTGGTTGAGTTTATTGCTCTCATCCTTTGCTGCAATCTCCCGCATCTCTTCGAAAATTTTATGCAGCGCACTGCCATCCTGATCGAGTTCACCAATAATACTGGTAAAATCCTGTAACTGACTCTCACGAAATTGACCTAACACTTGCTCAGCATCAAGCATGAGCAGGTTGGGCAGTGGATGAACCCCGGGCAATAAAACAGGCCCAAGTAACTCATCAACGCGTAATAGATCGGAGAAAGTATTCTCGTCTTCACTGGAAGTCGCGCTTTGCATGATTATTCTCCTGCCTTCTACGATGCTAATCCATCACTCTAAGCGCATGATGGTGCTTTAAGGCTGTGGAAATAGATAATCATCCAATCTTTGGATGATTATCTATTTCCACAGCCCTTACTATAAAATCTACAATGCCTTAACGGTATTGGGCAGTTGCCCACGTATCACATCTGCTAAGGCGCTCAATGCCTGTTTGCGTGGAAAAGTTTTCCGATAGACAAACTGAACCCGACGGTAAGCATCCTTCAAGGAGAGTTTACGCGCAATGATTCCAGAATCGGTGGTCCAGGTGCCACGTACCGCTAGTGCCGGCACCAGGGTACAACCAAATCCGGCTCCCACCAATTGCAACAGAGTCTCCAGACTCGCCGCCCGCAAATCGGCCATCTCGTTATCCATCCCCCCCTCTTTGAGACGACATACCTCCATAACCTGATTGGTTAGGCAATGTCCATCTGCAAGCAGTAACAGATTCAAGCGACTCAGATCTTGCCGGCTAATCTCCTCTTTATTATAGAGTTCATGATCCAGTGGATGAGCCAACCAGAAGGGCTCTTCAAACAGGGGCATCACCTCCAATTCAGGCTCTTTCACATCAGTTGCCAAAATCGCCACATCGATTTGATGATCAAGCAGGCGTTGAGTCAACATATTGGTGATCTCCTCTGAGAGCACCAACCTCATTTGAGGATAGCGGGTCTTTAACGGCATTAGAATCAACGGAACCAGATAGGGACTCAAGGTAGGAATAGCGCCGACACGTAGGGCGCCCGCCATGGGATCTCTTTGTGCCTGGGCCAACTGACGGATAACATCGGCCTGCTCCAGGATCAGTTTCGCGTGTTTGACGATCTCCACCCCAAATGGGGTGATAGCGACAGAGCGGTTGGTACGCTCAAAGATCGTCACCCCCAACTCCTCTTCAAGCTTTTTAATCTGACCACTGAGCGTTGGCTGACTGACAAAACATTGGGTGGCAGCATGACCAAAATGTTCAGTCTCAGCGACGGCAATAAGATACTTCAGATCGCGTAGATTCATGGTGATTATTGATACTAACAATGATTTAAGGATCAATGATACATCAACCAAATCATCTTCCACCAATGACAGATCGCAATTCCCACACTATCCCTATGAGAGGAACAAATCGCAACATTTCAGACACCGGAATGTAGCTCTGTTAAGGTTCGCCATTATTAATATTTAGGAATAGTTTAGGACACGACACAAGATTCCGCCGTTGAGCACTTGTTGTGGCCGATATTCCTCGGGATAATTAAAGAACTATGGGTTATGCACACCTCAACATCTCATGACAGTGCCGACCATCTTGCTGGCAGACAACGGTTCCACTCGAACAGAGGCCGTGTTAAACCTGCGCAAACTGGCACAGCAATTGAGCAAACTCTGCCAGCACAGGGTATTTCCAGTCCCATTGCAGCATGCGAATAAGATTTCTAAACAACAGCTAAATGGAGAGCCAATCGACACACTGGAACCCTTTTTACGCAAAAAACTCTCTGAGGGAGAGCGGCAGTTTCTACTCATTCCACTGTTTTTTGGCAATAGCCGTGCACTTACCTCCTTTATTCCCAAGCAAGTAGATTCATTGCAAACTCGCTTCGGCCCCTTCACACTTAAGCAAAGCGAGGTGTTATACCCGCTTCCCCAAGGCGAGCCAAGACTGGCGGCTATTGTGTATGAGCAATTAAAAAGCAATCTCGACAATAAAAAGCCACCACATATCATCCTTGTCGATCATGGTTCACCAATACCAGAGGTCACCGAGGTACGAAAAAGAGTGGCAAAGGATCTCCGTGATTTACTCGTTTCCAACGCCATTGTCAATGAGGCGGTTATGGAGCGCAGAGAAGGCCAAGCCTATGATTTTAACGGTGATCTGCTTGAAAAACTGCTAATAACTATCGCCAAAACGACCCCCAATCAGCACATCAATCTAGCCCCCCTGTTTCTTTCCCCAGGACGCCACGCTGGTCCTGGGGGGGATATCGAGATAATCTGTGACCAGGTACGACAGCGCTATCCAATGCTTAGCATCCATATTGCCCCACTTGTAGGTCAGCACCCATCACTACTGGACATTCTCCTTGAGCGGTTAAATTCAGGCCTCGCTGAATTCAGGTTCTTTGACAAATGACCTGGACAATTAATCCCGATCTACCTATCCTTCGGCCAGCTTATGATCCTAAAAAAATTATCGGGTTTTAAGGAAAAATGCCACCTAATCACACTCAAGCTCATGCCATCCTATTTGCTGATATCGTTGACAGTACACGTATGTACGAAAGTCTTGGTGATACCCTCGCGAAAAAACTGATTACCGAGTTAGAGGGAGAGATATCCAAGGTTGTGGTGGAAAATGGTGGTCATGTGGTGGAAA
This sequence comes from Candidatus Thiodiazotropha sp., assembly GCA_037382065.1. Taxonomy (GTDB): domain Bacteria; phylum Pseudomonadota; class Gammaproteobacteria; order Chromatiales; family Chromatiaceae; genus Thiodiazotropha. The sequence continues at coordinate 6,292 of JARRQF010000112.1, forward strand.
TCATCGGTGATGAGGTAATGAGCCGATTTGACACCCCCAGTGCAGCCGTCACCGCCGCCTGCAAAATCCATGAGTGCGTGGATCGCTATACCGAACAGTCGGGGATGACCATGGCCACCAGAATCGGCCTGCACTATGGCCCGGCAATCATTGAAAATGGCAGAATGTACGGAGATACCATTAATACAGCAGCACGCATGGCCGCCATCTCCCAGGCTAGGCAGATCATCACAACTGAGCAGGTTGTGCAGGCGCTACCGGCTGAACAGAAAGAGATGGCTCGCCGCTTTGACAAGGTAAAGATTAAGGGCAAGTTCGAAAAGATCATCATATATGACCTGCTCTGGCATAGAGAGGATGTCACTTTCCTCTATACCTCACCAACCACTCAAAGTCTCCCCACGAAAATCCTGATTCTCACATATGAACACCGGACCTATCGCTTCTTCCCTACCCAAGGCAATATACATATTGGAAGAGATCCTAAAAATGAACTTGTGATCAATGCCAGTTCTGCATCCAGAACACATGCTGTACTGGAATTCAATCGAGGCAAGTATGTACTCAAGGACATCAGTACCAACGGCACCTACGTTACCAACCAGAACCAGCAATCACTCTATCTGAGACGTGAAACCATACCCCTGCTGGGCACCGGCCAGATTGGCCTGGGTGAACCAGTTTCAAAGGATAACCAGCACCTCATTAATTATCGTTTCCAAGAAACGGGCCAAGCAGACAAACCGTCACTGTGAGCAGACTAACTTTCATCCTCCTACTGATATTCATTAGCTCTGCTGGAGTAGCCAAGGAGCCAGCATCTGGCCTGAATATTGACAACAACCTGACTTTTGAACAGCTTGGGCTGGCGAAAAGTGAAGCCGCCAACGATGACACACTCGACAAAGCACAACAGGGTAAAACCATTGACCTACTTGATCAGGCCTTAAACTGGTTACGTGAAAGCAAAAAGACTCAGAGCGAGATATCGCTTTTGAATAAGACGATAAAAAATGCCCCACAAGAGATCAAGAAACTCCGTTCCAGTATCAGTAAGGCTGAAACCCCAAACAAAGATATAGAGCGTGTCATAGAGCGCTCCGACCTGGTCGAGATAGAACGCACTATCAGTCAGGAAGGACTGAAACTCGACCAAGCTAGGGAAAAACAAAAACAGCAACTTGAAACGCTCTCTAAACTTCTGGTGGGCAGTCAGCAGCTCAATAATAAAATATCCGAACACAGCAGAATACTCAATAAGTTAGAAACTGATAGTGGCTCACTCCCCAATGACGAACCCAAACCCCTTACTCAGGCAAAAGAAGCACTCTTACAAAGCAAAAAGCAACTGCACCAAAGCGAAATCGAATTACTCAAACTACGCCTTGGTAGTCAAAATCTGCTGACCAATCTGGCTCAGGCTCAGCGTGATGCCACGGCAACCCAAATCAACCAGCTTCAAACAACCTTGGAACAGCTTAATAATGCGGCAGGTAATACCCGCGAAAAACAGGCCAAGGAGGCCAGAGAAGAGGCTGAGCAACTGGTGGAGCAAACACAAGACCAACCTCCACAAATCCAGGCAATTGCAAAGGATAATTTTAAAACCAGGGCAGAGCTGGAAGAACTGGTCTATTGGGAGAAGCGGGTTTCGCAAAAGCTAGTTGCTACTCAGCGACAACTAGAACAAATACGCAGCGATTTCAAGCACACGAAACAGCGTGTCGACGTGGTGGGCGCCAGTCAGGCGATTGGTAAGATGTTATCCCGGCGGCGCCAAGCACTTCCCTCCTCACAAAGTTATAGCCGCTCATCGGCAGAACGCAGGGCGGAGATCAATCTTGCCACTGATCGGCAGATCGGTATTGAAGAGCGCCTCTTGGAACGCGGCAGCCTAAATAGTAATTTGGCGAAGGTAATCAATAACCTAGACGTCGAAATGACGAAAAAGCAAGCCAAGAAGCTCAAAAAAGAGACCTTCGACCTAATGGCATTACGCCGTGAAGCACTCAATGAACTGCAAAATGTTTATGGACGTTACATCAGCCAACTAACCTCTCTAGACCAGGCTGAAAGGCAGCTGCTGGAGGTATCTGAGTCCTATGTCGACTATATCAATGAGCAGTTGATCTGGATTCCCAGCGGTGGCCTGCCTGATCTTCTAGAGCTGCAACAGCTTTCATCCGGAGTCTCTTGGCTGCTTTCGCCCCAGGAGTGGCTTCAGACAGGCTCTGACATTGTGCAGGCAGCAAAACAGAAAACCGTATTCGCACTCATGCTTTTAGGCGTCTTGATACTGATCATCTGGAATCAGCGAGTTGCAAGACTTCAGTTACCGATCCTGGCACGATCCACACGAAAGATTCGCACCGATTCAATCCGTCTGACACTCTGGGCACTGATTCTTACCCTAGTGAAGATTGGGATTTTTCCCACCCTGATAATCGGTATTGGTCTACTGCTCGGGACCTACCCGACACTAAGCCCATTCAGCCTGGCCCTCTCAACCGCAATGGTTAAGGTAGGCATCACACTCACTGCAGCCATGCTGCTTTATGAGGCCTGTCTGCCTGAAGGGATCGGTATTCGCCACTTGCGTTGGAATAACGCAGTCTGCAAGCCATTGACCAAGCAGTTACGCTGGATAATACCCACCACCATACTATTACGCCTTCTCGTCGCTCTGACAGCAGGAGAGAACCTGCCTGTCAATGCTCAAATCATTGGTAGATTAGCGGTCATCGGGCTCATGACAGCCACCTTGGTTTTCGTTTACCGGTTGCTAAACAAAAAGAGCCAGCTTGTTCAAAACTGGAGCAGGCTACGTCCAAATTCGCTGCTGGTGCAACTGCACTTTCTCTGGTTTCCTGTACTATTACTAATCGCTATTGGGCTGATAATCGCCACTGGTGTTGGCTATCTAAATCTCTCTTTACACCTACTAGAACGGGTTGAGTCGACCTTCTGGTTCTTTGTTGGTCTCTTCTCATTCAAAGAGGTTTTATTACGCTATCTATTCATTGCTGAGCGGCGATTGCGTTACGATAATGCCTTACAACGCCGCGAGGAACTTCGCGTACAAAGAGAACATGAACAACAGCAACATGACGATGAGAGTTCTGTGATATCCGCAGATATCCCAGAACTCAATTTTGATGCCCTAAGTGAACAAGCTAAGCGCCTGGTCCGCTTTGGTTATCTTTTCGGTTCGGTAGTTGGCACCTGGCTTATCTGGGCGGACTTGCTCCCAGCACTAGGAATTCTTGAAGCCATCCATTTGCCATTCAAAACCAGCCACGTAGTGGATGGGATTGTCACTGAAGGACCATTAACCCTGAGCGACCTGATCATTGGTATGACCAGTCTCGCCATCACCCTTCTGGCGGCAAAAAATCTTCCTGGCGTGCTTGAGATCACTCTGCTTCAAAGGTTACCCCTTGAACCAGGTGCACGCTACGCACTTACGACGCTGTTGCAATACTTGATTGCTGGTATCGGCATCATCATGGCGTTTAGCACGATTGGTTTTCAATGGTCCAGTATCCAGTGGCTAGTAGCCGCCTTGGGCGTGGGACTCGGATTCGGCCTGCAAGAGATCGTAGCGAACTTTGTCAGCGGTATTATTTTGCTTTTTGAAAGGCCCATTCGAGTTGGAGATGTCGTCACCCTGGATGACACAACTGGCGTTGTATCACGCATTCGTATCCGAGCCACCACGATCACTAACTATGACAAACAGGAGATGTTAATCCCCAACAAGGAGTTCATCACTGCCCGAGTTATCAACTGGACATTAACAGACAAGATCAACCGGGTCATCATCACGGTCGGAGTCGCCTATGGTAGCGATGTCAAGCGAGCCATGGCATTGATGCTCGAAGCAGCTGAGCAGAATGAGTCTGTGTTATCAGACCCCAAACCGGTCACCTCATTCGAAGCGTTTGGTGACAGCTCACTGAATCTGCTACTACGGGCATACCTTGGTTCTATGGATAACCGACTCTCCACCATTACCGCCTTGCATGAAGCAATCAATCATAAATTTAATGAAGCAAAAATCTCTATCCCCTTCCCACAGAGGGATATTCATATTTGTGACCAGCCCCCCGAATAGCTAGTGTGGTGCTTCATACAAATTGACGATGATAGCGTGACGCTAAGCGGTTAGCCGCTAGGCGCGTGCCGCCGGGAATGGCTTCTCCCTTTCCAAGGCGCGCAACAACGCGGATGA
>JARRQF010000113.1:0-12215 GCA_037382065.1 Candidatus Thiodiazotropha sp.
TCGACATAGCAGGAAAAAAGTGGTTTTGCGAATTTTCAATGTCGCTTCTGGTTAATTTAACATACTATTTCAGTCAGCTTTTACTACTGATAGCCACGCAGGATATACTATGAGCAGCACAGCACGACTTCCCAACTTTCCTATCTCGTTTTTTTCCATGGTTATGGGGCTGGCAGGATTATGTATTGCATGGGAGAAGGCCCAGCTTGGCTTTCAATTGCCTACCCATGTTGAACAGGTGCTGATACCCTTTACAGGATCAGTCTTTGCCATACTACTTTTCATCTATATTATGAAGCTAATACTTCATCCCAGTGAAGTTAAAAAGGAGCTCAATCACCCAGTCAAGCTTAACTTTTTTCCTGCTATGTCGATCAGCCTGATCCTACTTTCGATCACCATGTTGCATAGTCAGCCTCAGGTTTCCCTCATCCTCTGGATAATCGGTACCATATTGCATCTGGCCTTTACCCTTTATGTGATGAATATCTGGATCCATCATGACAAATTCGAAATTCACCACATCAACCCAGCCTGGTTCATTCCAGTTGTTGGAAATGTCCTAGTGCCTGTGGCTGGGACTAGCCATGGATATTTTGAAGTCTCATGGTTCTTCTTCAGCGTCGGGATTGTCTTCTGGCTAGTACTATTCACCATCATCATCTACCGGGTGCTTTTTCATAATCCGCTTCCTGAAAAACTGATGCCGACTTTTTTCATTCTCATTGCACCGCCTTCAGTAGGCTTCATCTCCTATGTCAAACTAACTGGCGGAATAGATAATTTTGCCCATATTCTCTATTACACCGGCCTGTTTCTTACTATTTTACTGGCTACAATGGCAGTGCGATTCAGTCGCATTCAGTTTTACCTATCCTGGTGGGCCTACTCATTTCCACTAGCGGCCATCACAATCGCTTCCCTCTTGATGTATGAGAAGAGTGCTATGGGTGGGTTTGCGCTGATCAGTTCGCTATTACTTTCTGTACTCACTATTGTGGTTACTTTTCTGTTCTACCGAACCCTTACGGTGGTGTGGAAGCATAAAATTTGCCTTCCTGAAGATTAACCAGAACATTCACATTTACTCCAAAAGTTTCACCACGAAGAACATGAAGGCGACGAAGGATATGATCCTTCGCGCCCTTCGTGGTAAAATAGATTGACTAGGCAAATAGGCGCACTGGACAAAGCGCGTTGTGCTGATCCTAAAAAAATCAGTTGACCGCTCCGTTCTAATAACAGGATCAGGTTAATTTATATGCCATTTGAATATATTTTTTCTAATTGAGATGCTTTTGATAAATCTACAGGAGTTATCATCTCCCTTTCGTATGGAATGCCATTTACTTCTATTGACTCTATAAATTCCCTATGACCTTCCCAATTGAGCTCTTTCAATTTTTTTAGTGCTCCAAGACTCTCTTGAGTTGCATCCTTAAAAGATTTATATATCATTTCTGAGCAATATATCTTTTCATCATCAAGTTCAAAATAGATATCGTAGGGAAGCCCTAAGTATTTCTTGCTTTCATTAATAAATGATGGAATTGATTGTTTATACTGTTCCTTCAAACGATATACGGCAAATTTAGCATCTCTGCCTTTCATGATCCATAAGAACAATGCTGTATCTTTGACCGGTCCTACCGCCTCTCTTACATACCATAATCCATGCTTTTTAATAACCATACCTGTATGTGAATATTGCGAATTTGTGGCTCCTTCAATTGCTCTAGTGAGATCAGAGTCAGGCAAGGGTTGAAATACGATATCTCCTTCACTTGGATAATATTCTAAATCCATATTTCATCCTTGGAAAATTCTATGCGGCACGTTGTTAGGATAGGGGAAAAAATAATCATCCAACTTTGGATGATTATGTATTTCCCCGACGCTTAATCGTATTTATTATCCTTCCAGCTTCGAAGCACGCGGAAGACCTCATCTGGACTATTGAGCGAATGGCCTGCGACCTTTTCCGCTGCCGCAATCACGCAGGGTGTCTGGGTGCGTAAAAAGGGATTGGTCTGCAACTCAATATCTAAGCGAGATGGCACGGTTGGCAGGCCAGATTTGCGTTTGCAGCCCTCCCGTTCAATACGCTGCTCCAGTAACAGGCTGTCTGGCTCTACCCAACGGGCGAACCCAAGATTATCCAATGTATATTCATGGGCGCAATAGATCTGGGTTTCGGTAGGCAGATGGGTGATTCGTTGCAGAGAGCCTGAAAGCTGATCCAGAGTGCCATCAAATACCCGACCGCAACCTGCTGCAAATAGAGTGTCACCGCAGAATAGCGCCCCATCTCCAAGATAGGCGATATGCCCAGCGGTATGCCCAGGCACATCAAGAACCTGAAATACCGTATCCAGGCCGGGAATTACGGGTGTATCGCCCTCTTGCAAGGGATTCGTGACGCCACGAATAGACTCCTTAGCTGGACCAAATACAGGGATGCCGGGATAAGCTTCACACAGTTCAGGGATACCACCCACATGATCGTAGTGGTGATGGGTAATGAGAATCGCACTGAGAATGGCCCTTTCCTGTTTAAGCCAAGTCAGTACCGGTGTTTCATCTCCCGGATCTACGGCAACTGCCAGAGGTGAGCCCGAATTTCTCAGCATCCAAATGTAGTTATCATCGAAAGCTCGGAGAGGCGTAATTTTCATTGGTCAAACAATCTGCAGCTTTGTTTCACGATCCACTTGCCTGATCGAAGCAAGAATCCCGGCATAGTCGAGACCTACCTCACTAAGCTGCTCCTGGTGGCTTGCGTGATCGAGATAGCGATCCGGCAGACCAAGGTTGAGTATTCTGACCTGATGACCGCGAGAGAGCAGATATTCATTGACCGCTGAACCGGCGCCACCTTGCAGGACATTCTCCTCAATCGTCACCAGGATCTCATGTCGGTTGGCAAGATCCTGCACCAGAGCTTCATCCAAGGGCTTGATAAAACGCATATTAACCAGTGTTGCATCGACTTGATCCGCGACTTGTTGTGCCGTCGCCAGCAGACTACCAAACACCAGTAGAGCCACACGTTTGCCTTCTCGGCGGATCTCTCCTTTGCCAAGAGGCAGCGACTCGACTTTTGCTGACACTTCAACACCCGGCCCTGCACCACGAGGATAGCGCACCATGGCAGGGCCAGAATAGTCATAGCCAGTCTGCAATAGTTGCGCACACTCCTGCTCATCACCCGCCGCCATAATAACCATATTGGGAATCAAGCGGGCATAGCTAAGATCGAAGCTACCGGCATGGGTTGCGCCATCCGCACCTACCTGCCCCGCCCGGTCTACCGCCAGAGTAACATCCAGGTTCTGCAAAGCAACATCGTGGATCAATTGATCATAGGCCCGTTGCAGAAAGGTCGAATAGATGGCCACCACCGGTTTTAGGCCTTCACAGGCAAGCCCAGCGGCAAAGGTCAGGGCATGTTGCTCGGCAATTCCTACATCAAAATAGCGTTGCGGAAAGCGCTTGGAGTAGCTCACCATGCCCGAGCCTTCACACATTGCTGGGGTAATGGCAACTAACCGTTCATCCCACTCAGCAACGCTGCATAACCAATCGCCAAAGACCTGAGTATAGGTCTTTTGCGCCGCTCCCTTCGCCATCTCACCGGTCACCGGATCGAAGGGCGTTACGCCATGATAGTTACATGGGTCTTGCTCAGCCGGGATATAGCCCCGGCCTTTCTGCGTCACCACATGCAATAATCGTGGACCACGCATTTGACGCATGTTCTGCAAGGTAGTGGTGAGGGTTTCGAAGTCGTGGCCATCAATGGGGCCGATATAGTTAAACCCCATCTCTTCAAACAGGGTACCTGGACCTGGCATCACCATGCCTTTCATATGCTCCTCAGCCTTTCCTACCAGATCGGTAAGTTGATGGGGGAGATGGCTAAGAGCCGACTTTCCCCCTTCACGCATGCTTGTATAGACCTTGCCAGAAAGCAAGCGGGCCAGATGGTTACTGAAGCCCCCCACAGGTTCAGAGATCGACATATCGTTATCGTTAAGGATCACCAATAGATCCTGATCCAGGGCACCCGCATGATTAAGCGCCTCGAAAGCCATTCCAGCCCCCATTGAGCCATCACCGATAATCGCAACGACTTTGCGACTCTCACCTTTCTGTTTGGCTGCGACAGCCATCCCCAGAGCAGCCCCTATGGAAGTACTGGAATGCCCGGTACCAAAGGTGTCATATTCACTTTCACTACGTTTCGGAAAGCCAGACAACCCTTCTCTCTTACGTAGCGTTCCCATACGTTCACGCCGTCCTGTCAGTATCTTATGCGGATAGGCTTGATGTCCTACATCCCAAACCAGCCGATCGTAGGGGGTATTAAACACATAGTGAAGGGCGATAGTCAGTTCAACCACACCCAGACCTGCAGCAAGATGGCCACCCGTTTGGGAAACGCTATTGATTAGGAATCGGCGCATCTCAATCGCCAACGGGCGTAGCTTGGCAGGATTGAGTTGACGCAGCTCTCCAGGCAAATTAACCTGCTTCAGGAGAGGATAATGCTCCATGCTGTGTAGGCGATTAGTGCTCTTGCCCTGATCTAACATGATAGGGATGGCTCCATGACGATATATCTGGAATAAAGATTGCCTATTATTGGACAACCTCTTAGGTTAAGTGAATGATTTTACCCCATCAGCCTCGGCACTGCATTCACACAGGTTGTTGTTTGATGCATTGAGCCTCTGTAATGACAAAATCACGAAAGGCCCTAGCGGCTGGCGAGAGTCGCTTATTCTTGCGGTAAACCAAATACCAATAACGTTGAATGGGAAAACCTTCAATGTCGAGTACTACCAGACGACCGGTCTCGATTTCCAGTTCAATGGAGTGTATGGAAACCACACCCAACCCCATACCAGCACGCACAGCCTGCTTGATCGCCTCGTTCCGAGTCATCTGCATGCCCGTTTTAAGCGTGATCGACAGCTCGTCAAAGTAGCGCTCCATCGCCAGACGTGTGCCTGATCCTGCCTCGCGCATGATAAAAACCTCCTCATTCAAACGCTCGGCGGGAATCGCACGTTCAGCATGCAAGGGGTGGTCTGGTGGTGCAATCACCACAAGGGGATTCTCCATGAATGGTTCAAATTCAAGATCGATATCTTCTGGTGGATGCCCCATCAACACCAGATCAATCTCATTCGCCTGCAGCAAAGTCATCAGACGCTGACGATTGGTCACATCTAAACGCAGATCAATACCTGGATATTTGCGGCTAAAGGCCGCCAACAGACGAGGAGCAAAGTAGTTAACTGTACTGGCGACCGCAATATCGAGATGCCCAGTATCCAGCCCCTTCAGGGCTGACAGTACCTCTTCCATCTCTTCAAAAGTTTGAAATATGGCTCGAGAGTACTGAAACACCTCGCGTCCAGCTTCGGTCAAATGGATCTTTTTACCGGTCTGCTCAAACAGCGGCAACCCCACTGACTCCTCTAACTGCTTGACCTGCATCGACACCGCTGGCTGGCTGAGGTGCAGAGTACGGGCCGCCTGAGTGTAGTTCAGGTGTTCAGCTACAGTTCTAAAAACGCGTAGCTGGCGCAGGGTGAAATGCATCATCGAACTCCGATTTAATCATCAACTAATCTAGCATATTTTTATACTTGCATAATATTTCACTTATATTTTTTTATCAGAAAACTTGAATATTTCCGCTCCGACTCCATACTCCACAATAGCTTACCAGAATGCGCGGAAGGCCCTGTCGTTCAGGGCAAAGATGAATCGCGTGGATGACAACACCGTTAAACCTAAAAAGAAAAAGATGCCAGATAAGAAAATCTACAAAGAGCAACTCTGCATCGGTTTGTACATCCACCTGGATCTGCCATGGATGAAACACCCCTTTTTTACCAGTCACTTTAAAATCCGCACACAAAAGCAACTGGATACCTTGCGAAAATTGAAAATGGAGAGCGTGAGGTTTGATCCTGATAAAAGTGATACCAAGCCACTCCCACTCGTTGAAAACCCTGACTATGAAGAGCCGAGTATGGGGGAAAATGAGGATCCGCTCTGGGAAGAAAAACGCAATCGCATCAAGGTACTAAAAGAGCGCCGTAGCAAACTTAACCAAACAGCAAGCCGCTATGAAAAGTCGGTCGAGTCTGTTCGTAAGCTGATGGAAGTACTATTTGCTACTCCAGAAAAGGCTGTGCACATAGCAGATGAGGTGGTCGGAAACATGGCTTCTGGACTTACTGACGACACTGAAGCCACCATGCAACTGGTCAGCCTGAAAGGTAAACATGAGAGTAGTTACTACCATTCACTGAACGTTACCACGCTCTCCCTGGTGTTGGGCCAAAAATTGGGACTTAATCCTGAACAACTACATACACTTGGTCTTGGTGCACTATTTCATGATCTTGGACATCAGAAAATACCCACCCAGATACTGTTGAAGAAAAAATCTCTCACTGCGGCGGAGGAGAAGATTTATCAGCGTCACACCACACTGGGAGTCGAGATGGCGAATAAGATTGGTGTACTGCCCAAGGAGGTGATCGCCATCATCGGCCAACATCATGAACGCTTGGATGGTAGCGGCTATCCAAAGGGCATGACCCAAGAGGTTGGCCTCCTACCACGCATCATCGCAGTCGTCGATCACTATGATGAGCTATGCAACCACTCAGATCCCAAGCGTTCGCTAACACCCTATGAAGCAGTTTCAATGATGTTCAGCAAGGAGCAGGGTAAATTTGATAAGACCGTCCTAACCACCTTCATCGCCAACCTCGGCGTCTACCCACCGGGCACCCTAGTAAAGCTTTCTGACCAACGTATCGCCTGTGTGGTAACGATTAATCAGGATGAACTTCTAAAACCAAATGTATTGGTCTATGACCCTGAGATACCGAAGGAAGAGGCACTGATCTTAGATCTTATGGAAGAAGAGCTGAGCATCAGCGCAAGTTGTCGTCGTTCTGATCTAAGTCCAGCTATACTTAACTACCTCAACCTTTCAGAGTACGTTGCTTACTACCTTGATCAGAGTTCAGACGCTGTCATCAATTAACATCCTCCCCCAGCTAATGCAGGGGGATTCCTACGGCACTTAAATCTAAAAAATCAGTTGACCGCTCCATTCTAATAACAGGTTTCTGATTTTGATGAAAATAGCTTCGATGGTTAGGGTCACCTACTGGGTGAATCACGCTACAACGTGAATGGCACGCTTGTGGTGGCGCATGGCGGCGTTGCAACTCCTTGGAATAGCGGGCTATTGTGCGTCGTTGCGCGCTGTGCATGGATGCACAAGTGTCGCGGGCACATGGATGTGCAGGAGCGACTCTTGCCCTGCACATCCATGAGCTTGGATACTTGCGCCTCTCCTAGCATTATTTGAACGCTAATAAAATAACTAATGCCACTCCTTGGCTGACTTAGATCAAGAAAATACTCATTAAAATGAAATAATGTGATAAAAGTATCTTTTATTATCTATATATAATGATATTCTAATATCTCAAAATCTTTTAGCAGTAATCTCCGGGAATCATAAAATGAATGCAGTAACCTGGTTAGTCATCAGTTTGGCTGGCTTCACCGCCACCATTTCAGCAATCAGCATAGCCATGATCATTGGCTTGGTCGTTGGCCAAGGAGGCCTTATTCTGTATCGAAAACTAAATGCTTAAGAATCTGGAGCTTCTGATCATTTCATAGTATAGATCAGAGGTCTCTTAGATTTCTGTTATTCACTCCTCTTCGGAATTGATAGTGGCGTGTGCCCAATATCCATTTTTAACCTAGATTCCGGGTAAAGGGCTCCAATCTGAATCCAAATCACGGCTACTCCAAGCCTGATCTTCTCGACTTTCTAGGACAATTCCACACCCTACTACGTGACAGTGTTTCGAGCACTCAGGAGTTGGCAGACCTCGCGGCCAATGTCTATTTTACCGATACAGAAGTCAGTTACCGGGTGGAGCGGTTACCAGAGCAGTTACCCAAGCTATTTATGGCTCTGCCCCGATAATCCAAGTGTCATACTTTCTATTGTGACAATCTCAGCATGAGTAGACAAAAGGAACAACCCGATTTGACCGTTGCATGTATAATCTATTGTTTTTACACATAGGCTCCCAACTTCTTCGCATGAAACAGACCGACGATCTTCGCATTAAAGCAATCAAGGAACTGAGTCCTCCAGCACTCATCCACCAAGAATTACCGATTACCGAAAAAGCCTCAAATACGGTATATGATGCCCGAGAACAGGCTCATCGCATACTGCATGGCAAAGATGATCGTTTGTTGGTGGTTATTGGCCCTTGCTCTGTTCATGATCCAGATGCTGCACTCGATTATGCCAAGCGTCTACAACCATTGCGCGAATCGCTGAAGCAAGATCTGGAGATAGTTATGCGGGTCTATTTCGAGAAGCCCCGCACCACAGTAGGCTGGAAGGGACTGATCAATGACCCAACCTTGGACGACCAGTTCGAGATTAATTCCGGCCTACGCTTGGCAAGAAAATTACTACTTGATATCAATGACTTAGGCATACCTGCTGGCACCGAATACCTTGATTTAATCAGCCCTCAGTACATTGCCGATCTCATCAGTTGGGGAGCTATTGGTGCGCGCACCACCGAAAGCCAAGCGCACCGTGAACTCGCTTCTGGACTCTCCTGCCCAGTGGGTTTCAAAAATGCTACCAACGGCAGCATGAGTGTCGCACTGGATGCTATACGCTCCTCCTCCCAGCCTCACCATTTTCTATCGGTGACCAAAGAGGGGCGCTCAGCCATATTTTCCACCAGCGGCAATCCAGACTGCCATGTCATCCTTAGAGGGGGCAGCCGTCCAAACTACGATTCAGAGAGCATTAACATCGCTGCTGACGAGATGGAAAGCAAGGGCCTCAGACCAAGCCTAATGATCGATTTCAGCCACGCCAACAGTCGCAAGCAGCATGCTCGCCAGCTTTTGGTGGGAAACGACGTAGCAAGCCAGGTAGCCCGTGGCGATTCTCGCATCATGGGCGTTATGATCGAAAGCTTTATCACAGCCGGCAGACAAGATCTGGTCGAGGGCCAGCGTCTTATCTATGGTCAGAGCATTACCGACGCATGCCTTAGCTGGGATGAGAGTCAACCACTTTTGGAAGCTTTGGCAGATGCGGTAAGAGCGAGACGGAAGCAATCTAACCCCGACTAAATCAATCATGGTCAGAATGCTATTCTCAATACTATTATCTCTCACCTATAACTACAGGTAGAGTGAGAACGGCCGCAACAAACTACAATCCTTTGCAAAGGTAACAGGACAGGTCTGCATGCCCGATGAAGCAATAGAATTACTGGTTTTAGGCAACACAACTCCAGAAGTAGAGGTCTACCTGGATACTTTGCGCAACAGGCGTGTCGCGGCCCACGCATTGAGGATCGATCACAATGCCGATATTCTGAGTGAAGAGCTAAAGAAAAAGAAGCGACTCGACCTTTTAATCTATACCGTTGAAGATAGTGCGCTGGATGTCACCCAGTTGCTTGCACTGCTGGGCGCCATCAGCTCGACCACACCAGTCATAGCGGTCAGTGAGGAGGTCAACGACGAGCTTCGTATTGAGTTAATGCAGCAAGGCATCGCTGATTTGGTGCCGCGAGCGGCCTTCGAACATCTGGCACAGGTGATCCTACGCGAATATAAAAATCTCAAGATACGGCGCCACCTTCAACTGGTAGAGCGTCAACTCGAAGAAGCTGAAGAGCGCTGCGATGCACTCACTAAAAGTTCCCGTGACGCCATTGCCTATGTACACGAAGGCATGCATGTCACCGCTAATCGCGCTTACCTGGAGCTGTTTGGGCTGGCCAGCGAGGATGAGATCGAAGGGCTGCCGATTATGGATATGATCGCCCCAGCAGAACACACGAAATTCAAAAAACTACTACGCGAATTAAGTGCCAACAACGAACATTCCAGCAATATAAAAACCACATGCCTGCGCAGTGACAGCGCTGAGTTTAATGCTGAACTCTTCTTTACCCCTGCTAGCATTGATGAGGAACCCTGTACACAGGTTGTCATTCGCGATCAAACAATTACCAGAGAGGTCGAAGAGAAACTACGGTTACTCAGTACCCAGGATGTGCAGACAAGTCTCTACAATCGCCAATATTTTCTCACTCAATTGGATGAAGAGACGAAACAGCAGGCTTCTCGCGATCCCAAGCTAAACACACTCTTTTACATTACGCTGGATAATTTCACTAAGATACGTAGCAAAATCGGTATTAAAGCCAGCGACAGTCTACTGCTTGAACTCGCAAGTCTGTTACGTAAGAGTATTACTCAGCAGGATATTCTCGCCCGTTTCGGTGACCATACCTTTACTATACTCTCTCCAGGAAAGAACAAGGAGTCTGCCGATCAAGCTGCCAAAAAAATCTGCGACGTCATTGAATCAAGCATTCAAACAGAGAGCAACATTCCTCTTACATGCAGTATTGGCGTTGCATTTTCTTCAAAAGATCTCAGCTCAGGTAATGATTACATCACCCAAGCCTATCAGGCCTGTGAACGGGCTAGAAACCAAGATGGCAGTAGCTACTATATCGCTGAGGCTCAAATCCCACCTCCCGAGAAGCAATCCGCTAGCGAAGCCAACTTAGGTAGTTTGATTCAGCATGCCTTCGATAACGCTCAGTTTCAACTAACCTACCAACCCATCATCAGCCTGCATGGTGATACCCGAGAAAACTATGCCGTCACCGTATGTTTAGTCGATGACAGCAAAGAGCAGATCCTGCCAGAGCATTTCATGAGTCAGGTAAATGATATGGAGAGGATGCCTGAACTAGACCGATGGATCATTCAGCACGCCATCGAAGAGCTAGCTATACAGCGCAAAAATGGGAAAAAGATTAACTTTTTCCTTAACATCTCCGGAGCATCCCTGAGTGATGATACCCTGCTACTATTTATCTGTGACTGCCTGAGGGACTATGAAGCAAAAGGATCCTGGATGACTTTTCAGTTCGATGATACAGAAGCCAGAAGCCACCTGTCTCAGTTACAAAAACTTGCGGATGGCCTTAAGAAAATCAAATGCAAGACCTGCATCAATCACTTTGGCCTAGCGAAAAGACCTGAAGCAATTCTCGGCAGTTTTCCCATCGATTTCGTTCAGTTTCATAGCTCATTTCTGACTGATCTGTTTGAAAACCAGGACAAGCAGGACAGATTAAACCATCTAAACGAACAGGTTCAGGCTGAAAACATTAAGACCATTACAGCCGGAGTGGAAGACGCTAATAGCTTGGCAATTCTATGGTCCATCGGCGTCAACTATATTCGAGGATATTTCATCCAAGAACCCTCAGCATCAATCAACTACGAGTTTAATTCTGATTAATAAGGGGCTAGACGCCACCAGCATCACCTCACCAGGGCATGAAATCATTCCAGAATGTCATCGGGCGCGAAGCATCGTGAACATTTTTACTCATGCTTTGCATGCCTCGCTGAATGTAGTAGGTGTTATGAGTCATGTTTTTCATCGACTCATCCATAGAATCCATACTCGTCAGTATTGGTTCTAATGTCCTGACATCCTGAGCCATGGATTCTACACTGACTGCCATAGTACGAACATTTGCAGAGAGTTGGCTGACACTGTCTGTCATGCTCATGAGATTGCTTGACATCAGATTCATATTGGAATCTACACTCAGCGCCAGAAAATGTACGTCTTTCGCAAGACTGAAGATTAAGTAGAAACCGTAAGCAGCCAGAAGGATAAATGCGAAAAGTGAGGGGTATACAATCAACTCCCACCGTCGCGCACTGCTCTCAAAGGCCATTGACAAACGATCCATAGAGGATGGATCAGAGTTGATATCGTTATCTGCCACGGTATCGCTGTCATTTCTAGAATTACTATCTAACTTATCAGTCATGCTTCCGCGAACCTTAAATCACTGCATATTGCAGTTATATAAAAATACTAGCATAATAATTTTTTATCACAATAAAAATCTGCTTATATGCTAATTAGGTTACCATCATATTTTGACTAAAAATTGCCCACTAGTGTGGTGCTTCATACAAATTGACGATGATAGCGTGACGCTAAGCGGTTAGCCGCTAGGCGCGTGCCGCCGGGAATGGCTTCTCCCTTTCCAAGGCGCGCAACAACGCGGATGGCC
>JARRQF010000114.1:0-5936 GCA_037382065.1 Candidatus Thiodiazotropha sp.
TCATCCGCGTTGTTGCGCGCCTTGGAAAGGGAGAAGCCATTCCCGGCGGCACGCGCCTAGCGGCTAACCGCTTAGCGTCACGCTATCATCGTCAATTTGTATGAAGCACCACACTAGCTCAAAGTGTCTGTTCAGTGACATCAACATAGAGATTGAGACGCTGACCCGGTTTCAGATATTTGCCGCTGAGGGTATTCCAACGTTTGAGATCAGTTATCGATACCTTGAATCGTTGCGCGATAAGCGACAGTGAGTCACCTCGCCTGACCTTGTAGTGTAATCGGCTTTGGGTGTTGGTTGGTAGATGGTCCAGCATTGATACTTTTGAAGAGGATTTCTTGGATACCCAGATTACCAACTTTTGACCAGCCTTGAGGGGATCACCCGGTGCCATACCATTCCATGCGGCTAGTTTTTTATAGCTGATTTTGTGCGATTTAGCGATCTTCCACAAGCTGTCGCCAGGTTTCACTCGGTAGTACTGTTTCTGACCTTTGCGGGGGCGGTTCTGAATCGCCGCCTTCCTGAGTTTCTGGGTATAGACATATTGGCCCAGCTTTTTACTGGAAACAGGAATCAACAGGTGTCTCCCTGCACGTATCTTATTGCTGCTTAGCTTATTTACATCACTGATGAATTTGCTGGTTGTGCCGTGATGACGAGCGATGGAGCTTAGCGTATCCCCCGCCTTTATTTTATAGCGCTTCCAGCTCAGACGCTTTTCGGAAGGCAGGGTGGCAAGCTTCTCACGAAAGGTCTCGACTTTATTAAGGGGCAGAGTAAGCTGGTGAGGTCCGTCTGGGGGAGTAGCCCAGCGATTAAACCCAGCATTCAGTATATAGAGTTCCTGGATCGGGATGTCGGCCATATCGGCTGCCAGTGCCAGATCGAGCTGGGATCCAATATTAATGGTTGTGAAGTAGGGCTCATCGGGTATTACCGGCGTCTCGATAGCGTGAGCCAGGGAGTCCTTGATAACTTTAGCTAAAGCGAGCAGGCGTGGTACATATGCGCTGGTTTCATCGGGTAGATTGAGTGACCAGAAATCGGTGGCTTTGTTATGTTTTTTATTGCGGGATATCGCTCTACGAACAGTACCTGCTCCAGAGTTATAAGCGGCGAGAGCCAGCTCCCAGTCGCCATCGAACTGTTTGCTTAAGGCTTGGAGGTAGTCGAGTGCTGCTCTGGTCGAGAAAACGGCATCCCGGCGACCGTCATACCACCAGTTCTGTTTGAGGCCAAATTCACGGCCAGTGGATGGAATGAACTGCCACATGCCTGCGGCACGACCTGGTGAATAGGCAAAAGGCTGGAAGGCACTCTCAATAGCAGGTAGCAAGGCAATTTCAGCTGGCATGCCCCGTTTTTCGATCTCCTCGATAATAAAATGGAGAAACGGAGCAGCCCGTTCTTGGATTCGCTCGAGATATTTCGGGTGGTTTGTATACCAGTTTAACTCGCGAAGTAAGCGAGGGTTATCGGGGGCAGAGAGTCCATAGTTCCGCACCATTCGTTGCCAAAGATTGCTGGGAGCAGGTGTGGGCTGTGATTCGATAACTTGCTGTAACTGCTCAGCAATTTTTGGCATCTCCTCCTGCTGTAGCTGCTTAGCTCCTGGCAATGGCTTTGTCTGTAGGATTTCGGTTGTTTGTGGATCCGAGGTTACTTTAGTTAAGCTACTCTCCTGTCCTGTTCCTGGTAAGGACTGGCAGGCTGTCAACAGGCAGATGAATATGAAATTCATAAGTAATCGAAGATATCTGAATGAGTGTGGGAAATTGATAGACTTAACCTTTGGCATGCCAGAATACTACTGAAAATGGTAACAGAGCTGTGTACAATTTCCATATTGAGCCCCTCCTGTCATTCTTTGTTCATCCTAATCTGTGAACTGGTTTGGCCATTCCTTGATCGGTACCGCTCAAAATGCCCGTCTGCGTAGTCATATGCAATGGCTGTGCAATTTGGCCGCAATACCGAAATACCGATTCATCAGATGCAATTACACAGGCTACATGAGAGTTGTGTCGGTAGCAAAGCAGATACCTTGATAAATGAAAGAAAACACGCGGTTAAAATTGGGACCTTGCCAGCAAAATCAACTATGTGATTGGTTTGGAAGCCATTTGGGCGATAGCCTGGCGGCGCAAGAGGCGGCCTGCTTTCAGCGTTTGGTTGCCGCCATATTTGGCTACTATGTTGTTCAGGTTGGCCATCTCAGAGCATCAGAGGATCTATTACTGGCGAGTCCGGCGCGTAATCAGGTGATTCTGGGGATTGGTCCTAATCAAGAGAGTGCTGATCTGTATGCCGATCCCAGTCATTTGCCCTTTGCTGAAGATAGTCTGGATGGAATTTTATTGCCGCATACACTCGATTTTTCCATTGATCCCCATCAGTTGCTGAGAGAGGTGGAGAGGGTGCTGATTCCTGAGGGCAAGGTTCTGTTAAGCGGCTTTAATCCTTGGAGTTTATGGGGGCTGTGGCGCTTGCCGCATCTCCGTTCCACCTCTATTCCATGGTGTGGCCACTTTTTCAGTAGCCGACGGGTCATAGATTGGTTGTCACTGCTCGGTTTCGACCTGAAGGAGGTCCATTATCTCAATTTCAAGCCTCCTTTGCAGAGGCCTGGAATAATGCAAAGATTGCAATTCATGGAAGGAATAGGAAGTAAGGTCTATCCGAGGTTTGGGGGTGTGTATATCATACTGGCAGTAAAACGGGAGGTAACCGTGACGCCAATTCGTCCAAAATGGTCGGTGAAAAAGCGTGTGATACCCGCTGCCACTGAACCAACAATCAGAAACGGAATTGGACCTAGATTTCGCAGTTGACCGCTAATGTCTGATGTAAGGTAATGATATAATCGATTCAAATTATGAGTCTCATCCTCATCTATTGGGTAAACTCATTAATACTAGAAGAATTTGTAAAATCCCTATGCCCCTACAGTGTTGTCATTCTTGTTAAGGAAATGGCCATGAACAGCGAACAATGCGTTGCCAGACATGCCGGGATTTCTCATCAATACATCTCCAACTACGGATTCTAAGTTACATGACTCAAATGATAGAACTCTATAGCGATGGTGCCTGCAAGGGCAATCCCGGACCTGGTGGTTGGGGGGTGTTGTTGCGTTATGCTGAGCATGAAAAGCAGCTGTATGGTGGTGAGCCTGATACGACCAATAACCGAATGGAGCTTTTGGCCGTGATTCGCGGTTTGCAACAGCTTAAAAAACCAAGTCAGGTAAGAGTGACGACAGATTCTCAGTATGTGAAAAATGGGATTACCCAGTGGATACACAGCTGGAAAAGAAACGGTTGGAAAACGGCAGCAAAAAAGGCCGTGAAAAATGTCGATTTATGGCAGGCATTGGATAGTGAGGTCCAGAAGCATCAGGTGGAATGGGCGTGGGTTAAGGGGCATGCTGGGCATGCTGAAAATGAGATTGCTGATCAGTTGGCCAATCGAGGTGTCGAGGAGATGTTATGATCCTAGATTCCTTAGTTAATCGCTCCAAAGTAATGGTAGATTACTTATAAAATGCGTCAGATTGTACTCGATACCGAAACTACCGGCCTTGAGCCAGAGCAGGGTCATAGGATCATAGAGATCGGCTGCGTCGAGTTGGTGGACCGGCGGTTGACTGGCAATAGCTTCCATCAATTTCTGCAACCAGAGCGTGAGATTGATGCGGGCGCCATGGCGGTGCATGGCATAACCAACGAATTTCTCGCTGATAAACCCAAGTTTTGTGATGTGGCCGACGATTTTATTGAGTATGTACGTGGCGCAGAACTGATTATCCATAATGCCCCCTTCGATGTGGGGTTTCTGAATAAAGAGTTGAAGCTGATTGAGAGTCCCCTGAGTATCGAAGCACTGTGTGCGGTAACCGATACCCTGGTTATGGCAAAAAAGATGCATGCAGGCCAACGAAACAGCCTTGATGCACTTTGTAAACGTTATGATATTGATAACTCTCATCGAGAGCTGCATGGTGCATTACTCGATGCTGAAATTCTGGCTGATGTCTATCTGCATATGACGGGAGGGCAGACAGCGCTGATTCTCGATGATCGTGATTCTCAGCAGGATGATGGGCAGCATCAGGCAGACAAGCTATGCCGTCTACCCGTCGACCGGCCTCCCTTGAAAGTAGTTACCGCCAGAGAGGATGAGCTTGAGATCCATGAGCAGCAATTACGTAGTATGGGCGAGGGGTGCGTTTGGTTAAACCTAAAAAAATCAGTTGATCACTAACAGTCAGGAAATCATGGGCAAGGCCAAAGTAACCAAAACCCATATCGACATGGGTAATGCCCGCAAGGACTATCTGCACAAATCAGTGCTGCGTTTAACCTAAAAAGATCAGTTGGACAACGTGAAGAGTGCGCTTGTGGTGGTGCAGGGCAAGAGTCGCTCCTGCACATCCCTGTGCTCGCGACACTTGTGCATCCCTGCACAGCGCGCAATAGCCCGCTATTCCAAGGAGTTGCAACGCCGCCATGCGCCGCCCCAAGCGTGCCATTCACGTTGTAGCGTGATTCATCCAGTAGGTGACCCTAACCATCGAAGCTATTTTCTTCAAAATCAGAAACCTGCTATTAGAATGGAGCGGTCAACTGATTTTTTTAGGTTCAAGCATTGCAACGCAGTATCCTGGCCTGAGCAGGCTTCCCTTCGGGCGAGACGCTAAGCGGTCATCCGCGTTGTTGCGCGCCATCCCCGCTGCTTGAACCGCTCTGAGAAGCTCAGCAAGAATGACGCGAGTCGCTCCTCAGCACTTTTTTTGCCCAGTAAGGTTAGCATTTCAGTATCCTGGCCGATCTCTCGGCTGAGCAAGCGATACATCTGGTGCTGTAGACTAGGCATGATGCAGCTTAGGTTTTCTAGTTGGTTGAAAGGGATTTCACAGACGGCTGTGGTCTCAAGGGCAATGGCAGAACAGGTATGGCTATCATCTTGGATGGCATCCAAACCGATCAATTCTCCAGGTAAATGAAAGCCCAGTACCTGTTCGCCTCCATCCTCATTGGGGGAGTATGTTTTGACTGAACCACTGGTTATGACGCGCAGACTAAGAAATTTATCACCACCACGAAAGAGATGATCCCCTCGGTGGTAGGGACGGCCGCGCTTGACGATGGTATCAAGGCGTTCTACATCATCCGGGGTCAGACCCATAGGGAGACACAGCGTGAAAAGACTGCAATTTTTGCATGCAACCTTGATATTTTCAAATGAGATAACTTTTCTGCTAGCCAAGTAATCGCTCCAGTATGACTGATGCTTTGTTGCTAATCCTAGATTCACATGCGATGTGATTTAGGCGGTTCATAACCTTTGCGTAATTCAGTATATTTGTATATATATTTTTACCTGATTTGGCAATGATAAATATACAGAACTCCTAGCGGAATGATTTCTGCGGAATAAGTGGCCTGCAGTTAAGCAGAATGCTGCTTTTATAGACATCGAACCTGTCCGTAATAGATTTTTATGGAGTACCAACCCGTCTGTCTATTCTTCCAGATATTCTTGATCAGGATCAAGTAGTTTCGGTTTTTTTATTATTTAACTTCTTTGCAAAGAAAGCTGGCCAATAAAAAGCCGGCTTTTTCAGCCGGCTTTATCTATGATTTTCGACTACTTCTTATTGAGCCGGTGCCGCTGGTGCAGGGGGTGCGGCAGGTGCTGGGTAGCCATAAGGTGCTCCATAAGGCGCACCATATGGAGCCGCGCCATAAGGAGGCGCACCATATGGAGCCGCCCCATAAGGTGCCCCATAGCCATAAGGGCCATAACCACCATAGTTACGATAGTTGTTATTGCCTCGTCCATAGCCAGAGCCACGGGCGTTGCCATTCATGCCAAAGCTGAAATCGCCAGAACCATCACCAGAACCATCGCCCCAACCATCATTGTTCCAG
>JARRQF010000114.1:5954-16452 GCA_037382065.1 Candidatus Thiodiazotropha sp.
GTTTTTTTACATTTATAGAGAAGGTAAAGGATTATGCGATGATAAATGTGCTATTTGTGTGTGAAGGCCCCCAGCCTGGGCCCCCCCAGCCAGGGCCTCCCCAGGCTGAAGCGCCGGTAGAAACGGCAATAAGAGCAGCGATACTCAGAACTTTAGCAAATTTTGTCATGCTTTCTTCCTCACTAATATGGTTATAAACTACATTATTTCTTTAAAACCAAGTGGATATATAGCCTCCACCAAAAATGGATCAGGAGTGTGCTCCTAGGGGGCAGTCATGAAACAGGTATTGGCTAACTTGGCTGTATAGTTGTTATTTTGCGCATTACGCAAGTTGATTATAGACCCTGGCCAGCCAGAATCAACAATTCATTCCCTGTTTAAAATGTGATTAATAGGCTCTGTTATGATTGAGCGAAGGGGACTGATCTGTTACTGTTTACCCCCGTCCATTTCTCCCATTCCCTGCACTTTAACCTGGTAAGCAAAATTCCATGACCAGCTTTATTTTTATTACGGGCGGTGTTGTTTCATCCCTTGGCAAAGGCATCGCCTCAGCCTCACTGGCTGCGCTGCTTGAGGCTCGTGGCTTGAATGTTACAATGATTAAGCTTGATCCCTACATTAATGTAGACCCCGGTACCATGAGTCCATTTCAGCATGGTGAAGTCTTTGTCACAGAAGATGGAGCTGAGACAGACCTCGATCTAGGGCACTACGAACGTTATATCCGTAGTACAATGGGGTGTAACAATAATTTTACCACAGGCCAAATCTATGACAGCGTGATTCGCAAGGAGCGTCGAGGAGAGTATTTGGGCGGTACGGTGCAAGTTATCCCCCATATTACCAACCAGATTAAAGAGAGTGTCCTGCTGGGTGCGGCCGACAACGATATCTGCCTGGTTGAGATTGGTGGAACTGTAGGTGATATTGAGTCTCTTCCCTTTCTGGAGGCTATCCGTCAGATGGGCGTGGAGATGGGGCCGCAAAGGAGCATGTTCATGCATCTGACGCTGGTGCCCTATATACGGGTCTCAGGTGAGATAAAGACCAAACCGACCCAACACTCAGTCAAAGAGTTACGCTCAATTGGAATCCAGCCCGATATTTTGGTGTGTCGCTCTGAGCAACCCCTGCCAGAGGCGGAGCGTAAAAAAATCGCGCTCTTCACCAATGTCCCAGAAAAGGCCGTTATCTCTGCCGTCGATGCCGATTCTATCTACCGGATTCCGGTACTGCTGCATGCCCAGCAGATGGATGAGTTGGTGAATCAGCGCTTTGGCCTCAATTTGCCCCCTGCCGACCTTTCTGAATGGGAGTCCTTCCTGGAAGGGCTCGATAATCTTAAAGGTGAGGTTAAGGTCGCAATGGTTGGCAAATATGTGCACCTTACTGAGGCCTATAAATCTCTCTCTGAAGCGCTGGTCCATGCCGGAGTACGTACCGGAAATCGTGTTGTTATCCACTATGTTGATTCCGAACTGATTGAAAAGAATGGAATCGATAGCCTGGAGGAGATGGATGCTATCCTGGTGCCAGGGGGATTTGGCAACCGTGGTGTTGAAGGTAAAATCTCGGCTGTACGCTATGCTCGCGAAAATAACATCCCCTATCTGGGTATCTGTCTTGGAATGCAGGTGGCGGTGATAGAGTTTGCTCGTCACGTCGCCGGTTTGGAGAAGGCACATAGCACAGAGTTTGATCGTGCAACCCCCGATCCGGTTATTGGACTTATTACAGAATGGCTGAATGCGGATGGTAAGTTAGAGATTCGCGATGAGGATTCCGATCTGGGTGGTACGATGCGACTGGGCGGCCAGAAATGTAGATTACAAGAGGGTAGCTTGCCCCATCAATTGTATGCTAAGGATGTCATTATTGAGCGGCATCGACATCGCTACGAGTTTAATAATAGTTATCTGGATACCATTGTCACTGCCGGGATGAAGGTTTCCGGGCGATCGGTGGATGGCCGATTAGTTGAGATTGTCGAGATTCCTGATCATCCCTGGTTTGTGGCTTGCCAGTTTCACCCGGAATTCACATCAACTCCCCGCTATGGCCATCCACTTTTCTCTGGCTTCATTGAAGCAGCTAGAAAACACCGGGATGCTGAGGCATGAAGCTGTGTGGATTCGAAGCGGGACTTGAGCATCCGCTGTTTTTAATTGCAGGCCCCTGTGTTATCGAGAGTGAACAGTTGGCTCTCGATACAGCTGGTCAATTGAAAGAGCTCTGCTTGGATCTGGGGGTGCCGTTCATTTACAAGTCATCATTCGATAAGGCAAACCGCTCTTCTGGAGAGAGTTATCGTGGCCCAGGAATAGAGCAGGGTCTTAAGATATTGGAAAAGGTAAGGTCTGAGGTGGAGGTGCCTGTGTTGACAGATGTTCATGAGGACACCCCTTTGCATGAAGTGGCTCACTGTGTGGATGTCCTCCAGACTCCAGCCTTTCTCTGTCGGCAGACTAACTTTATTCAACGTGTCGCTAGCCAGGGTTTACCGGTGAATATCAAGAAGGGCCAGTTTCTGGCGCCATGGGATATGTCACATGTGGTAAATAAAGCCAGGATGACGGGTAATCAGCAACTGATGGTCTGCGAACGTGGTGTATCATTCGGATATAACAATCTGGTGTCCGATATGCGCTCTTTGGCCGTGATGAGGGAGACGACTTGCCCCGTTGTATTCGATGCTACTCACTCAGTTCAGTTACCCGGTGGGCAAGGCAGTAGTTCTGGTGGTCAGCGAGAGTTTGTGCCGGTTTTGGCGAGGGCTGCCGTTGCGGCTGGGGTGTCGGGCCTGTTTATGGAGACCCACCCTGAGCCGGACAAAGCGTTGAGTGATGGGCCAAATGCTTGGCCTTTGCCACAGATGAAGGCGTTACTCGAAACATTGATGGCGTTAGATAAACTAATTAAGCAGGAAGGATTGATTGAAGTGAATTTGTGAGTCTGGCGGATCATTTCACGTCAAATAATCCGACTATACTAATGCTTAAACCTAAAAAATCAGTTGACCGCTCCATTCTCATAACAGTTTCTTGATTTTAAAGAAACTAGCTTCAATGGTTATGGTCACCTATTGGGTGAATAATGCTACAGCGTGAATGACACGCTTGCGGTGGCGCATGGCGGTGTTGCGCCGTGCTGAGAGGCATAAGTGATGCAGGCGCAGGGATGTGCAGAAACGATCCTTGTCCTGTACCACCACAAGCAGACACTTCACGCTGTCTAACTTTAACAAATTAAGAATAAATAATACGGAGACGACATGTCTGAAATTGTTGATATTCGTGGACGAGAGATCCTCGATTCACGGGGAAACCCAACCATTGAAGCTGATGTTTACACTGCTGACGGCGCATTAGGCCGGGCTTTGGTGCCATCCGGTGCTTCAACCGGCTCCCGAGAGGCATTGGAACTGCGTGATGGTGATAAGGGACGCTATTTGGGTAAAGGTGTGTTACAAGCCGTCTCTAATGTCAACGGTCCAATTAAGGGGGCGTTGCTTGGTATGGATGTTACCGACCAAGCAGGGATTGATCAGCGCATGCTTGAATTGGATGGCACTGAGAATAAAGGAAAACTGGGTGCCAATGCTCTGTTGAGTGTTTCGCTCGCGGCGGCTCATGGTGCGGCTCAAGAACGTGCGCTGCCACTCTATCGCTCGCTTTCAGTAGGGCCTTATCGTCTGCCTGTGCCTATGATGAATATCATCAATGGCGGCGCTCATGCTGATAACAGTGTCGATCTACAAGAGTTTATGATTCTGCCGGTGGGCGCTGGCTCGATTCGTGAGGCAGTACGTTATGGTGCTGAGGTGTTTCACGCCTTACAGAGTGTCTTGAAAGGCCAGGGCATGGCTACCGCTGTTGGGGACGAGGGTGGTTTTGCACCCAACCTTTCCTCAAATGAAGCTGCCATTGAAGTGATTTTAGAGGCAATTGAAAAGGCCGGCTTTTCCGCAGGTAAGGATATCTATCTGGGATTGGATGCAGCGAGTTCGGAATTCTATGAAGACGGGGTTTATAACCTAGCTTCGGAAGGGCGCAAATTCAATGCAGCAGAGTTTACTGACTATCTTGCATCCTGGGTAGATCAGTATCCCATCATCACGATTGAAGATGCCATGGATGAAGGAGATTGGGAAGGTTGGAAGCTGTTGACAGAAAAACTTGGGCACCGGGTTCAGTTGGTAGGCGATGACCTGTTTGTCACCAATACTAAAATTCTGCAACGGGGTATCGATGAAAATATTGCCAATTCGATTCTGATTAAGGTCAACCAGATAGGTACCCTCACAGAAACCCTGGCTGCCATCGAGATGGCCCGGAAAGCTGGTTATAGCTCAGTGATATCTCATCGCTCAGGAGAAACAGAAGATACCACGATTGCCGATCTGGTGGTTGCCACTGGAACTGGCCAGATCAAAACGGGCTCTCTTTCCCGATCTGATCGAGTCGCCAAGTACAACCAGTTAATGCGTATTGAGGATCAGCTTGCCGATGAGGCAGTCTATGCGGGTAAGGATGCCTTTCCTATCAGTATCGCTTGATCTGACTCACACCTTTCCCACTAGGGAGAGGTGGTTTGCGGCAAGCCATAGTATGCCTGCTCACAGGAAGGGTCAGATTGCTGGGTGCTTATTCCATCATTGCAACTCTTGGAATAGTTGACGATACCAGGTTATTGATAAAAATAGGCTGAGTTGTCGAGATGTCGTATGCCTGTGTGTAGAGGCGATTTTTGCCTCATATACCACAACGTATACTGCCCAACTGCTCTATTAAGTTGAATATGTGTCACCTACCACTGTTTTAATCCATGCGCATCGTTATCGTTACACTGCTTGCCTTACTGGTATTTCTGCAATTTCGCCTCTGGGTGGGCGAAGGTAGTCTGGCTGAGGTAAATAATCTCAAGCATGAGATTAAAGAACTGCAGCAAGAACTGGTGGGATTGCGTAAAAGAAATCAGACACTTCAGGCTGAAGTTGAAGATTTGCGTAGCGGACAGGCCGCTATTGAGGAGCGCGCTCGCAGTGAACTGGGGATGATCAAAGAGGGTGAGACTTTTTATCAGGTTGTCACACCTACTGAGAATTAAGTTGGTGAACTTTAGTATGAAGCGATCTGAAGCATGGCCCCAGGTCTATTTGCTTTCGGTCTGAATGGTGCAGATTCTATGACGAGGGATACGAGATATTGGGTTGTAGTACCTGCTGCTGGAGTAGGGCGTCGCATGGGAGGAGAGATGCCGAAACAGTATTTGAGATTATCAGGGAAACGGATTCTCGATCACACCCTAACAGGGCTTTTTCGTCATCCCCTCATCAATGCGGTATATCTGGCGCTCTCTGAAGATGACCCACACTGGGAGGCATGCGACTATGCCAACGATCCCCGAGTGATCAGGACACCTGGTGGTAAGGAGCGTTGCTACTCAGTACTTAACGCCCTGTATCGAATAGCGGATTCGGCGCAGCAGGATGATTGGGTTCTGGTCCATGATGCTGCCCGCCCATGTTTGAGCGAAACGGATCTGAACCGGCTCATTGAGAATTTATTGAATCATCCGACTGGAGGGCTTTTGGGGGTACCTGTAAGCGATACTCTGAAACGGGTGTCTGAAAATGGTGCTATCGAGGCTACCATTTCAAGAGAGCGACTTTGGCGCGCCTTTACCCCACAAATGTTTCGTTTGGGATTATTGATCCATTCACTCGAGGATGCGATTGGTCAAGGAAGGGTTGTCACAGATGAGGCAAGTGCCATGGAGATATCCGGCTATAGGCCATTGATGATCGAAGGGGAGGCAAGAAATATTAAGATCACCCGGCCAGAAGATCTCATGTTGGCTAAATTCTATTTAGGTTAAATAGCGCCGGCAAGCAGATTTTGTAACTCCCGAACTCGATCTTTGGCATTCTCCAAAATACCAATCGAATGACGGGGGGTTAGTTTGCCCAATGCAAGCTTATGAAATGCTGGCACTAGGTCCAAACGGGGCATATGGGCCATCATAGGGGTTCCGACATAGGCATGCAGTTGTGCCACTATCACAATATCCACATAATCAGCATCACTGCTGATATCTTGCATCCAATCATCAGAGTGTAGCGCTGCTTGAATAAAATAGTCGGGGAAGGCCCACTTTCGCAGTACCATTGCGCCAACTTCCCCCTTGAGATGGGCGATTATCTGATCAAGCATTTCAGGGTTTTCTACCAGCTCAGGCTTGCTACGTGCCGCTCCGATGATCGCCAGCCCCCCTATATCGTGCAGTAAACCGCATAACATGGCCTGATCAGGTGCCAGCCCGGGAGTGACGACGGCTAGTTCATGACAGATTGGCGCTACATAACTAAGGTGTTTCCAGAGTTTGAGCATCCTTTGCTTGAGCTCTCTTGAGTGGCTATGGAAGAGTTTACCCAATGCAAAACTAATAACCAGATTGTGGGTTACGGAGCGACCTAGGCGGGTTACGGCATCAGGTAGGTTATCGATAGTATGTTTACCGCGATAGGCCGCGCTGTTGACCACACTAATGATTTTTGCTGCCACTGTAGGGTCGGCTTGTAGCACATGGGCAATATCTTCACTGTCTGAATTGCCTTCATTAATCACCTTAGCAATACGCATGGTGATATCCGGCATGCTGGGCAATTCCAGCGTATTATTCGTGATTGCTTCATGAAATTCCCAAAAGAAACTATCTTCTGGCGTCGCGGCATCACTCAGTTCAATTGCTTTGTTAGTATGCCTGTTGAGTACTTTTGGCAGATGTAAAACTGAGTCATGGAGTTCTCGAGAGATACTTAATAGATCTACCGCAGTGACACTGATGATGTCAGTCATACTGGGTGACTTTTCAGCCAATGGTGCTAAGGCGCATGACTGGTCAGCCTGGCAGAGCAGACGTTTACCATCTTGCGAAGTTATCGCGACTTCCCCCTTCAGAAGATAGTAGATTTGGTTTGTTGCCTCACCAATAGCTACAATTCCCTCGCCAGCATTTCGATGTTCAATATGAGTCTCAGCTAAGAGGTAATCCACTATTCGCTTAGGCAGATTATTAAATATAGGTATCTCTTTAACTTCATTGCTTCTGGCTGTGGTTGCAGATTGGATCATGCTCTTGATACTCAGTAACTATATTCCAGTTATGATATAGGCGGAAATAAGTCGATAGTTTTCGTACAATACCGCTAAATATTAGCGGCTTTGATGGGCAACTCTTTAACCTAAAAAGATCAGTTGGACGGCGTGAAGAGTGCGCTTGTGGTGGTGCAGGGCAAGACGCAACGCCGCCATGTGCCGCCACAAGCGTGCCATTCACGTTGTAGCGTGATTCACCCAGTAGGTGACCATTGCGATATAACGTAAAGTATTGATATGTCGTGTAAGTTATTTAATATCCGCTTATTTATTGGGTGCACCTGTTAATGCCTAAAATTCATATTCAATTTTAAGTAAGTATCATGACTCATATGCGTATTGGACAGGGCTATGATGCCCATCGATTTGAAGCTGGCTCAAAACTGAAGCTTGGCGGAGTGAAGGTGCCTTATGATCAATCATTAGTGGCTCACTCGGATGGAGATGTATTGATCCATGCTCTCTGTGATGCGCTACTCGGAGCGGCTGGGCTTGGTGATATCGGACGGCACTTTCCCGATAATGACCCAGCTTACGAGGGAATCGATAGTCGCGTACTGCTTCGCCAAGTCATGACGCATCTGCATCGTGAAGGATGGCAGGTGGCGAATGCTGATCTGACTATCGTAGCTCAGCGTCCAAAACTAGCCCCCTATATTGATGCCATGTGTAGCTGTTTAAGCGCTGATATGCAGATCGAGACACAAAGGGTCAACATAAAGGCGACAACCACCGAAGGAATGGGATTTACTGGACGAGGTGAGGGTATAGCCGCCATGGCGGTTGTGTTGTTAGAGGAGCATCGCATTGACTGATAACCATTGGCAGACTCTTGATGAGATGCCTTATGCCTATGGTCCCCCTCTTGGAAATGGAGTGATTCGCTCAATGCCCGAGGACTTTCTGGTTGACGAGGTATTGGGATTCGAACCGGATGGTGATGGCGAACATCTGCTGCTACATGTCAAAAAACGGCAAACCAATACGAATTGGCTGGCGGGACAACTGGCCAGGTTTGCTGGTATAGCGACAAAAGATGTCAGTTATGCGGGCATGAAAGATCGACACGCAGTTACCACGCAATGGTTTTCTCTGCGTATGGCGGGTAGCCCTGAACCCGACTGGGGGCAGTTTGAGTCTGATTTGATCCAGGTGCTAGAGGTGCATCGACACCGACGTAAGCTGCGTCGAGGCAGTTTACAGGGAAACAATTTCCAACTCCGTATTCGTGAGCTGAATGCAGCCCCTGAACAGTTGGAAGCGCGCCTGATCCGCCTGAAAGAGTCGGGTATGCCCAACTATTTCGGTGTCCAGCGATTTGGTCATGATTACCAAAATTTAGCCAAGGCAGAGCAAATTTTCTGCCGAAAAGGTCCGCGTATGGATAGACAGTTACGTGGCCTGGTGATCTCAGCTGTTCGCTCTCAGCTCTTTAATCAGGTTTTGGCTGAACGAGTCGGGCAGGGGAGTTGGGACAAGCCTCTCAAAGGTGAGTACTTTAATCTTGATGGCAGTCGATCGGGGTTTATCTCTGATACAGCGTGTGAAGCTGATTTAACAGCACGCTGTGAACAGCAGGACATCCATCCAAGTGGACCATTATGGGGACGCGGTCGTCCCTTGGTTGCCGAAGAGGTAGGCGAGCTGGAAGATCGGGTATTACAGCCCTTCGACGCCTGGCGTGACGGACTCGAACATGTTGGGTTGGAGCAGGAGCGCAGACCACTTCGAGTGCGGCTGCAGAGTCTTAGCTGGCGATTTCAAGATGACACCTCGCTGGAGTTGAGTTTTTTTCTACCGGCAGGTTGTTTTGCTACAGCACTGCTGCGTGAGCTTATTGCTTGACCTAGTGCTTCATTGTAAATTCTAGGATGAATATCCTGAATAAATCAAGGGGTGGAAAAAGATGTCTATCGGGATAGGATAGCTGCAAAGAGTCTGAATCTTCAGAATCTCCAAACAGTAGAAAGCATTGTTCAGGGTATTAGCCATCGGTACGGCATGCCGCTACAACGCAGTGACGGCTATGCTTATTTCCCACAACCAGCGATAGCATGGAATAAAAAGGAGGCAGCGAGACAGGCCGCCTGATGGCGGACGCTATCCCTCCCCGATCTGAAGAACGGGGTTTCTCGCGTAGAATCTGATGAAGGACTCACTCCATCAACTGTGTTGTGCCGTTCAGCGTAACTGCCATATTTCGGATGCTCGTCACGGTACGGATTACGGGTTGTGTACCTACTTGCTAAAGATGCGAGAGTATTACCGATGGGAAAATGGTCTTGACTATAGGGCATCACTGGCCAACGAATCAGTAGGCGATTGGTTGACTGCCCGAGAGGCTCTTTGGGAATCCCTGAGTGAAGATGACTTTGTTCAGCTTCCCCTGAATAATCAGGTTTATGATCCTTTCGATGTGGAGGCTATTAACCATTTTCTGGAGCCATTGGGTTTCGTATACAGCGCTGGTTATGGAGCGAAGAGTAAACCGCTTTTCTTTCTTGGGCATTTGGAGCGCCGAGAGCAGCCCAAGGGGTTCTCGGTTTGGGTCTCTGGGCGCGAATTGGCACGAGATTTGTCTGCTCCAGCAGCGATGTGTCAAGGGGACCAGATTTATATAAGACAGGAATCCTTTCGCCGCATGTTGTGGGAAAAATTCGAAAACTGGCGCTGGCAGCGAGCGGATAATGCCCTGGGCCGTGCATTTGCCCACTATGATTTCGAGCAGCAGCTGGAGGTATCTCTGGACCAGATGGTAGAGAAGGAGTTGGATGTTGTGCTGTTGCATGAACAAGGTGAATATCTGGCGGGTAAGGAACTAGGAGTCGAGTGGCATGAGATGCTTTCTGGACTAGGCCATTCGCCTGCAGAATTAATGGCTCGAGCTGTTCGGGATCATTGGGCCGATTGCCAGGTGACACTGCCAACACTCATACAGAACCGGGATGAGGCTTCGCTACATTTCTATATAGGTGGATTGGCGGGTATGCGCAAGTCGATCTTTCCTAGCCTCAGTGCTGCCTACCAGGCTTGGCATCAGAATGGTGACTGGACGCTTTTCCTGCATTGTGTTTCAGAAGGGGAGAGACATTGGTCAGATTTGGCGAGACGGCTTTTACGCAGCTATCTGCAGCAATCTAATGAGGCTCCGGCAATAATCAAATCAATGGTGGAAACGAACACACTTTAATGTGACTACTCCCCGCCCGGCGCAATAAGTTGCTTTGGGCGAGGCTTCTTGCTTCAACGTCTGTAACAATCAAGTGAATGATTGGATGACACAGACTCCGCAAGCGAAAACGACAGTCCAGCCGCTTTAAGTTCAATGATACCTT
>JARRQF010000115.1:0-10485 GCA_037382065.1 Candidatus Thiodiazotropha sp.
CCACTCAATCTCAGAAAGCGCCAAGCATTCGCATGACACATTTCATGATAGTGGTGTAAGCTGCGCTTACGCTATTTTATATCCCCCTCACCCTGGCCCTCTCCCGCAAGGGGAGAGGGGATGCGGAGTTTGAATCCTGGCGTGAACAAGCCCTTGGGTGCCACACAGTAAGCTGATGTTTACGATGCGCTTGAAAAGTAGACACCCTCTCCCCTTGGAGGGTGTCGCAAAAGTCATAGGGTGGGGTTCTATCCCACCATTAAGAAATGAAATGTAGGATGTGGTGAGGTACGAACCGCATCATGGATGCTCGTGAGCCACCCCACTATTGATGCGGTTCGCACCGCTCACCGCATCCTACGCAATCACAAATTTTATAGCGTATTCAAAATAGGAGGCATCAAATCAAACAAGCCCTGGTCGGCGCGATTAATGTACTAAGGCATCTGTCTGTGGGAGAGTTGGGCGGCATAGAACTCTTCGCTTGAGACTACTCCATCCCCATTGCTATCGATACTGCTGAATGATGGTGCATTCTTCAGATTGCGCATCTGGTAACCCTGCATGGCGCGTTCGCGAATTCGATTCGCTCTGGCCTGTTCAAACTCTTCCTGCTGCAGGACACCATTACCATCCAGGTCAAATTCACTGAAGGTGGGCATGTTGCGGCCCCTACCACCTCCTCTCATCTGCCCTGTCGCCTGACCAGATCTTCTCTGTGACTGGTGGTTGCGCTGCCCATCAGCAAGCTCAGCAGGACTCAAAGTACCATTGGCATCCACATCGAAAGTTGAAAAAACGGGCGGATCCATCTGACGTCTCGCTGAATTTCCCTGTGGGCTTGAAGTTCTGAGTCGTGAGGCATGAACCGCTTCGAACTCCTGCGGCGTAATGCTGCCATTTCCATCCTGGTCAAAAACTTCGAATGGTAATGGTCCTCGAGTCAGCGCTGCTGGCGTCTGTGCATAAATCAGCCCAACTACAGCAAATAACATTCCTATACCTATAGATGTTTTCAGAGTTTTCATAATTACTTTCCTTAAATAATATTGTGCTGCGGCATCACGCCCTGACACTTCACACATCTACATCGGTCAGATTCCCTTCTTCCCCCCTATTTTTATTCTAAGCAAGCAAGCTGAACTATCCCTGAAAACCGCCAATCTACTACATATTAATCGTCACACGAACTCTAAGACCCTGTAGCGATGGAGAGCGATCAAACACAATGCCACCACCATAGAGTTTGGCGATATCCATTGCAATCGATAGCCCCAGTCCATAACCTTCGACACTCTCATCAAGTCGGCTGCCACGCTGAGCCAGGTGTTTTAAATCCTCATCGGAGAGCGCCTTGCCATTATCCTCCACCAAAAGCTGTATCCTGGTAGTGCCGCGTATTTCCACTCTGACCTCTGACGTCGCCCATTTAAAAGCGTTATCCAGCAGGTTTCCCATTAACTCGAACATATCCTCCCGATCACCGAACATCGGCACCTCTTGGTTAATATGTCGGTCCACAACCAATTGCCGCTCCTGATGGATCTGCTCGACTACTTGAATCAAATCATTGAGATCCTGGTGTGGGTTGAATCGCTGGCTGGGAGTACCTCTACCCGCCATACGCGCCCGTTTTAACTCTCGCTCAATGAGTAGCCGAATGCGCTCCGCCTGTGCCCCGGCCACTCCCCCCTCACCCTGTTGCGCTTCTTCTGGTAGATGATCGAAATAACGGGCCAGCAGATTGAGTGGTCCCTTTAGAGCATGGGCCAGATTTCCCAGAGCATTACGCGATCGTTCATTTCGCTGAATCAACAGTTTCAAGAGGTGGTTAACTTCACTGACCAACGGCTTAATCTCAGCCGGTACATCGTCATTAATACCCTCCCCACCCGATTCCCCCAGCTGTTTAATTTCAGCACGCAGTGGTTCCAACCTGAGGAATGATCGTCTCACAACCCAGTGTTGTAACAACAGCAACAGCACTAGACCGCCAAGTGAGAGCAGCGCAAAGTTAATAAGAAAACCTTTCCGTTGTTCATCCATCGGGGTGATATCCTCAGCCACGGCAATCGTCAGATCCGCACCGGCTTTGTGAAAACCGCTCACCCATACCAGCAACTGCTGTCCATCGGGTCCGTCAAGATGGAGACGTTGACTATTGCCAGTATTGATCTGGGGTATCTGCAGTTTAAAATCCCATAGGGAACGGGAGACCACCTCATGAACATCACCTATTTTAATGATGTAATAGTGACCGGAAAAGGGTTGTAGATAGATCTGATTAATGCGTGCAGGACGCACCTTCATTCTGTTATTCTTGAGAATGAGGGAACCCAATAAAGCCTGAGCATCATGTTCGAGGCGAGAAGCAATAAAGTCCTCAGTCATCGTTTGCAGAATACGACTGCCCATCACCCAGAGTAGCAACATCAATAGAATCAGACTTAAGGCAAGCCCCAGATGCAGCCGTTGTTCGAGAGAGTCAGTCTGGAATACCGACATAAAGATAACCTTGCCCGCGACGTGTCTCGATGACCTGTTTGCCTAATTTATCGCGTAGTCGACGAATATAGACCTCAATCAGATTACTGTCACGATCAAAATCCTGTTCGTAGACATGCTCAGTCAGTCGAGTCTTAGAGAGTATCTTGCCACGGTTCAGCATCAAGTAGCGTAGCAGGCGAAACTCTGTACCGGTCAGGTCTAAGGATTCACCTGACGGTGTGAAGACCTGCTGATGGTCCTCATCCAATTTGAGCCTCCCCGATTCAATCATTTGACCGACATTCTCATGAGAACGACGAATCATAGCCTGGATACGCGCAATCAACTCCTCCACATGAAAGGGTTTGCCAAGGTAGTCATCAGCCCCCGCCTTAAAACCAGCCACCTTCTCGTGCCAGGCATCCCGGGCAGTGAGCACAATCACGGGGGTTTGATTGCCTGTGGTGCGCCACTCACTGAGCACCTCCAGACCAGGTTTCACTGGTAGTCCAAGATCAAGCACGATCAGGTCATAAGCAACTTCATTACCCATAAACTCCGCATCACGCCCGTCCTCGGCGAGATCGACCGCATAGCCTTGCCGTTCAAGATCCTTTTTTAAAGATAACGAGAGTAGTGCATCATCTTCCACAAGCAGCAATCGCAAAGGTCAATCCTCCAGTTCCTGTTCCAGAATCTCACCAGAAACAGCATCAACCTTCAGCTCTTGCACATGGCCATAAGCATCCAGCAACTCAATTTCATAAATAACCTTATGCCCTTCATGATCGAATTCCACTTCGAGAATCTCTCCTGGCTGTATTGACTGAAGCTGTTTGAGGATCATCTCCAGTGGTTGAATCTTTCCCTCCGCTGCCAGACGTCGGGCTTCAAGATACGAGTCATCAGCAAAGACACTGCCCATTATCAACAGGCTGCTAAGCAAAATATCGATGACGATGCGCATCTTGTAGGCCTATTCTGTCAATCTTCCCAACGACCGACACCAGGAATCCTGATCTCGTGTTCATTGAATGAACCTTGCATCGCCCGCGTATGACAACTATCGCAGTTTGCAAAAGAGATTTTTTCACCCTTATTATTCAGCACACTGACAGGAATCTTCCGGTGCTCATGGCGAAAAAAGGCAGTCTCAGTAATGCGCTTTGGGTTAGGTTTATAGCGTAGCGACCACATCACCTTATTGGGTATCTCGCGATCAATGTTTCCAGCAGCATTGGCATCGAGGTATGCCGCGATATTTTGGGTGTCTTCATCAGAGAGTTCGGCATTTTCACCAAAATGTTCACTAAGTCCTGCCATAATTTCCTGCCAACTCTTTGCGGGTAAAAATCCTGGTTGAAAAGGAAAGTGGCAACTGCCGCACTCCTCCTGATAGCGTTTACTTTGCTCAGTATTGAATGCCATATGCTGCGGCTTAAACCAATGAGAAAGAAATCCTCTCTCATGTTTTTCATGCGCTTCATGCTCATCTCGATCAGCCAACACCAAACCAGTGCCGATTAGCATAATAACAGTCAGCGGCACCACGAATAGAACCATATTCATTTTCATTTCAACCTCTCCACAACTTATCTTAGTTTTATTGCTGACGCAGGTAGACGAGAAAATCGCCTTTCTCCTGTGGCGTACAGGTGCGCCCCAAGGTCCAGTGACAATTACGCTTGAACCACTTTTCGATTTTTTTGCTGTCGGTCAGTCGCTTAAAATTAACCGAAGGCGCCATAGGATCGATCTTCTTACCTGTTTTCGCGTGCTTGCCTGGCATGCTCAGATCACTTGTGTGGCAGTCAGTACAGCTGCGTTTTTTACCACTCTTACTGTTTTGATTGGATTGCTTCCAGTTCATCTCTCCCTGGTCAGGTGAAAAGTTGCCAGCACCTTGTTGGCGATATTGTTCAAGCAGGGTATCGATAGCATCGGCCTGGACCAGCAACGGTAGCAATAACATCACCATAGCAAAAACTATTTGTTTACTTAACATCGTCTCATCCTCATCTTCAACCCCAGGCTAATTGGGTCGTGTAAAAATTAATCTTTGTGGCTGAATCAAAACTGAAAACTAACTGATTCAGACTCGTTTTCTTCCTGTAAACATCGATCGCACCAAGTTTTCCTTGTGTACCAAGGATTCAAAAGCGACTCCCCCCAAATGAACGACCACCAGCAGCAGCGTGAAATTCGCAAAAAACTCATGCACTTCTTCAAACCATTCACTGCCATAACTGCTGGCTGTCAGGAATAGCCCAGTGAGTGGCCCCGATCCCACCGAGCCATAGGCCAGCATGCCGGTTAACACCGTCGCCACCAGGGAAAGCAGTAGCGCCACAATCATCGCCCCGCCAGCGGGGTTATGGCCGATATAGCGTCTGGCGCGAAACTTGGTGAGATTTATCAAGTAGTTAATCACGGTGGTGGGAGATTTAATAAAATTGCTAAAGCGGGCGTAACGCGGTCCGACAACACCCCAAACCAGCCGAAACAATAGCAATGAACCGATTAAATACCCGGCATAGCTGTGCAGGGAGATCCATTCATCCTCAGTCAGAAACGCAACCACAAATGCGCCGACCAATAGCCAGTGAAAAAGCCTGATCAGAGGATCCCAAACATCGATTTCTGTATTGTTATTCATCATTTACCTCCAATTAAAATTTAATAACAGGCCATCGTGTGTTGGCTCACGGACAGCGTTATCAAAACTTGTTGTAGATGTGCTACAACGGCGTTTTGATGCCTTGCCGAAAGCTGGCACACGACGATTGAGTGTCGTAATACTCATGCTCTGACTAGTAAGTTTCGCAATGGATGATGAAATCAAACTGAATTAGCCCAAGAATTTTGGTGTGGTATGCTTCTCTAGAAAATGTGCCGAATACCCGATCCATTTAGCATGATGAGATAGTTGTTTTTTCAATGATCAGAATTCTACTGCTAACAACCATTTTAATGAGTTCAGCTCTTCCCTCTTCTGCAATAGCCGATAAAGGGTTAGAACTCACACCATTTATCGGCTATCGATTCGGTGGCAGTTTCAATAATGAGATCATCAATCGATCAATGGATGTCGATGAACAAGGCAGTTGGGGGTTAGTCATCAGCGCTCCCACCGCTTCTAACAAAGGTTATGAAATTCTCTATTCCCATCAGGATAGTCATCTAATCGATAAGAACACCCCCGAAGAGCGTTTCGATCTCGACATTCACTATCTTCAGTTAGTGGGTAGTGTCGATGTCAATTATCGATATTTCACTGCCTTCTACAACGGTGGCCTTGGCCTGACCTATATGAACCCAGGACAGAGTGGTTTCAATAATGAAACCCGCCTCTCCCTAAGTTTGGGTGGCGGTCTCAAATGGTACCTTACTGATCAAGTCGGTATTCGGCTCGAAATCAGGGGGTACGGCACCCTATTCAATACCAGCGGCTCGTTATTCTGCCATGGAGGGTGTGATCTGGCATTAAAGAGCGACCTGTTTCCTCAATTTGAAACCAATCTCGGTTTGATCTTTCGCTTTTAAGAGATAACCGTGACTACTCCCCGCCCGCATTGGGCGAGGGTTTTCGGGCTATTCTGCTAAAAAGACCAGACAGAAGATATTTTATTAAAAATCAATAACTTGATATTAAAATTAGAGCGGTCACCTTATTTTTTAGGATAATCAGACGCGCCATTCAGAGAAAAGCTATTTTCGATGCGTGCCTAACACAAATTCACCTCAAGTTTCCTCTTCCAATGCCGAAAAAAATACAATCAACCTAGTTTCTCACACTAAATTAGTGTGATGGCTCTCTCTGGTACTGGTTTGCACATTTATCATAGAGAAGTAGAGGTCCAGGAAGGAAGCTAGAGGGAATCTATCACTTCGAATAACTCATTTGGTGATCAAAATGTCACAACTAAACAACCTTCCGATTAAACTTCGTCTCTCCATTCTTGTTGGCCTAATGCTTGCGGTAGCACTCTTTATTGGCCTATTGGGTCTCAATGGCATGCGTAATGCCGGACATGCCATTGAAAAGCTTTTCCATAATGATATGGCACATATGCACGAATTGGCCTCAATCAACGAAAAAGTAGAAAATAGCCGTACCCAAGTTCTACTCTCACTTCAGCATGATTCTACCTCCCCATTCGCAGCAATGCACGACCACCCTCTGTCCCAGCATATTGATGTGATCCAAACCAACTTCAATGAGATTAGCGATCATTGGAAGGAGTATAGCGCCTCACCCTTGCCCTCCGAGGAGAAAAGTCTGGCTTCGGATTTAGAAAAAGAGCTAACCAAGTTTGAGAAAGAGGACATAAAACGGGTCGTTGAGAAATTGCTCGCATCCGACTTCCTCGCTGCCAACGAAATATTACTGAAGACGATCAACCCAAGGATTAAGAAGTTACACTCAACCATCGAAGAATTGATAACGGTTCAGGAACGCAATGCAGAGTTGGCTTTCGAAGCAACAAATGCGAGCTATCACACGATAATCACATGGGTCATCATCAGCATGATAGCAGGCGCCCTGGTCAGCCTGCTATTCGCCTATATCATCATTTCTGGTATTACACATGGCGTAGAACAGGTAGAAATGACAGCAATCCAACTTGCCGATGGCAACCTTAACGCACGAGTCGATTATCGTAATAAAGATGAACTTGGCCGCATCGCCAATGCTTTCAACCGAATGGCCAATAAATTCCATGGCGTTATCAATGAAATCAAGGACTCTGTCTCACAACTTGCGGCAGCCGCAGAGGAGACCTCAACGGTCACCACTCAGACCAGAGGTGGAATCAATCAACAGCTAACCGAAACCAGTCAAGTAGCCACAGCGATCAATGAGATGAGTGCCACGGTACAAGAGGTGGCACGTAATGCGGTTGAAGCAGCAACGGCTGCTCGCGAAGCAGATATAAAATTCGATGAGGGTAAAAAAGTCATCGACCGTGTCATCAATTCCATCGGTGAGCTAGCCAGTGAAGTTGATAAGGCAGCCAATGTTATTCAGCAACTGGAAAAAGAGAGTCTTAATATCGGTTCGGTACTCGATGTTATCAAGAGCATTGCTGAACAAACCAACCTGCTGGCACTGAATGCCGCTATCGAAGCGGCCCGAGCCGGAGAACAGGGGCGCGGTTTCGCCGTTGTAGCCGATGAGGTTCGAACTCTGGCAGG
Organism: Candidatus Thiodiazotropha sp.; assembly: GCA_037382065.1. Classification (GTDB taxonomy): domain Bacteria; phylum Pseudomonadota; class Gammaproteobacteria; order Chromatiales; family Chromatiaceae; genus Thiodiazotropha. Next base: position 7,684 of record JARRQF010000115.1, read on the forward strand.
CCGTACACAGGCTTCAACTGCAGAGATTGAGGAGATGATAGGCAAGCTCCAATTGGGCACCAATAATGCTGTTAAGGTGATGACTGCCGGCAAGGAGATATCTCAAGTTGGCGTAGAACAGGCCGCGTCTGCCGGAGAGGCATTGCAAACCATCAATGCTGCAGTGGAGCGAATTACAAATATGAATACCCAGATCGCCAGTGCGGCTGAAGAGCAGAGCACAGTCACCGATGAGATTAACCATAGTATCGTCAGCATCAATAGTGTAGCTGAACAGTCAGCAGTCGGTGCTCAGCAGACAGCAGAAGCCAGTGACAGCCTAGCTAAGCTAGCAGAACAACTCAAAGGAATGATCAACCAATTCAAGGTATGAGGAGTTTATGGTTGGATTAAGAACAGATGGTGCGACAGGGAGCCGCACCATGAGGTAGACGCTTTAGCCCCGTTGATGGGCACACGAATCAATTACGCCCTTTGGGAAGTGAGCGATTCTGCCAACTTGCTCAAATAACAAAAAGATTGGATACCAATTCCCGGATTTCACGAATAAACTTTTCACCAATACCCAAGAGCTGGTTTGCCGCCATGGTATACTGATCTCATACCAGCTTAACCCTTCGATAACTCGCCATTTTGGGGATTTTTATACTTTTTATAGGGTCTTGGCTTGGCAAAGTATTACGAACTCAATCAGAGCAGTCAATATGCTCTCGTTAGTGGCTTCGCTTGTGATAGAATCCATCAGCATCTCCTCACAGGTAAACAACATGTCGGATAATGAAGATTTCGCCTCACTGTTTGGTGAGTTTGAAAAGAAGCAGGGCTCGTCGAATAAGCGGACACCAAAGGTCGGTGACAAAGTCACTGGCACGGTAGTATCAATACAAAAAGAGACGCTCTTTATTGATCTTGGTGCAAAAACCGAAGGAGAGGTGGGGCGAGATGAATTTACCGATAGCAACGGCAACCTGAGCGTTGCAGTCGGCGATACCATCGAAACCTTTGTCAGCGGTAGCAATGCTGACACCGGCATGCTTCTATTGGGTAGTCAGCAGGCTAAACGCATGCATGGCAGCGACGGCCTTCGTCAAGCCTATGAGGAGCAACAGCCGATAGAGGGACATGTCACAGGCACCACCAAAGGTGGGCTTGAAGTCGAATTTGCCGGGATACGTGGATTCTGTCCCGCTTCGCAAATCGATATCAATTTTATTGAAGATCTAGAGCGTTTTATCGGTGAACGTCTGGCTTTCCGCATCACCAAATTCGAGGGTGGTCGCAAGATCAATCTAGTGGTCTCACGCCGTGCTTTACTAGAGGAGGCACAACAGGCACAAGCTTTAGAAACCCGTGAACATCTTGAAGTAGGCGCTGTCATGACCGGCAAGATCACCACCATCAAAGAGTTTGGCGCTTTTGTCGACCTGGGTGGTATTGAGGGCATGATCCACATCAGCGAGCTGGCCTTTGGCCGGGTCACACATCCCAAAGATCTGCTCTCCGTCGGTCAGCAGGTGGAAGTATCCGTGTTAAAGATCGAAAAAACCGACAACGCCCGTCAGCCTGAAAGAATTGCCCTCTCTATACGTGCCTTAGAGAAGGATCCCTGGAGGAATGTGCTCACAGACTACCCGGTAGGCACCCAAGTTCAGGGAAAGGTCAGCAGACTACAGCCCTTTGGTGCTTTTATAGAACTAACCCCCGGTATTGATGGCCTAGCACACATCAGCGAACTGGCTGCGGGACGGCGCATCACCCATCCCCAGGAGGTACTGAATGTAGGTGACGTAGTGCAAGCCACCATACTCAGCGTTGATCCGGAGAAACGTCGCATCAGCCTCACTCTTGATAGCAAACGTCAAACAGGTGAAACAGTAAACTCGGAAGTGAATTTGGCTAACTATGGCAAACCGAAGCAGAGCCTCGGTACTTTTGGTGACCTGCTTAAAGAGAGCATGAAGAAACAAGAGTAATGGCATATTTTTTTGTGCATTACTATAAATTTTATGGAATATAGATATACAGGGAAATACACTGAAAAGCTAGAATCATTAAAAAATGAATCTAATGAGTATTTCAATAAAAATTTTAAATCAGAGGAAGCAAAAGAGAATGAGAATGTAAGGATCAAATCTAGTTTATTAGATTTAATCAATGAAGCAAAAGAGAGCGAAGTTCATACTCTATATATTGAAATAAAGCAGAATGTCATTACATATCTTTGTGAAGTTTCCGGGCACTCGGGGGATTTAGAAATATTAATGGATCATGTGCCTAGTGTTTTATCACCTGAAGAAGTTGAATACATTATTCATAACTCAGCATTGTCTAGGTGGTTTTAATTATGCTTAATTCAGCAGAACATAACAGCATATTAAGCACTCAAGTTACTGACTATCTGGCAACCTTCCCTGTGGATCAAAAAGGACCTCAAGCAGTCTACCAAGCAGCACTTCGGTAACGTCAACTATCCTTAATCCGCTGCGGAGATGAAAGACCTGACTATGCAGGGGATCTACGCCTACAGCCTGACTCCGAACCCGAGTTCGGATCACTGGAACCCAGTATATTCTCATAAAACAATTACTTACAAGTATTTTGCAAATAACGCATGATGTGCTTTGTATGCATATTCGGCATATAAAATTACACCGCTTAGATGTATGCCATTATGGCACCATAATTTAACCTAAAAAGATCAGTTGGGCAGCGTGAAGGGTGCGTTTGTGGTGGTACAGGGCAAGGGTCGCTCCTGCACATCCATGTGCTCGCGACACTTGTGCATCCATGCACGGCGCGCAA
>JARRQF010000116.1:0-10341 GCA_037382065.1 Candidatus Thiodiazotropha sp.
TTCGTACAGACAGCCCCCGTCTTTTGAATTCTGGAATGAGAACCAGTTATCTCCTGTTTGGATGGAATCCAGGATCGTTTGCCACTTTTTGTCAATTAAAACACTTCCGAGTTTCATTTTGCTCTCCGGCAATGATTATTTACTTAATACATGGTTGCATTGCGTGCTCATATGTTGTGATATATTACTGGTAAGTAAAGTTATTCAGAAACTGTCTCAATTATGTATCTCCTTGTGCACATCCTGGCTGTAGACATGTAACCATCAAGGCTCTTGACTATTTCACAACTCTTATCTGTGTATCGCTTTCCTTTACAGCATAATATTCTCTTATAAGGATAACGCCAACATAGGACATTAATGCTTGCTTGTGTATGTTTTGAAGGAACCATTCTCCCATACTACCAGAGGGAGGATTATCTCTAGACGTGCCTATTTCTACGACACGCCCTATAAACTGATGTCTTAGCATATTCCATTCTTCTGCTGTAATAGTGTGCTGATTATTATTACCAAAAATTATTTCTGTACCAGTAATAATACATCCGTTGTAATCAAATGTACTATTACCTCCCCATGTGGGTATTGGCATGATGTTCTCCCTTGTGATGTTTAGTGAATCATATCCATTTCTCTGCAACGTATACTGTCCTGAATTCTTGACTCCATAAGCTTAGTAAAAATGAAGTTATGATGTAACAGTAATGGGCACCTGTGGCCGGATACGTGTCCGGATTTCCTGATATATCGGGATGTCGATTCCTTCACTCACTTCGAGCGTTACTGCAATGCCATATGGAATAGCGTCATCAAGGGCCTCGGTAGCATCTTTTTTGCAGTGGACCTGTAGTAGAATGCTATCACCATCCTGGTAAGCGTCTATTTGATCTCTACTTTCCAGGGTTTCGTGCTGTAGGGTGCCTCTTTTTACTTGATTAACATCGGAATCAGTTCTTTTCAGTTTTAGAGGCGTTGTATTCCACTTGTCGGTTGAACTGAATTCGAGTTTCGCTTCCCGAAGATTGCGATGGTTTGGGTTGATTGGCGTGAACCAGGCAAGCGTGATAACCATCCGTCTCCAAACATTTTTCCCAGATAAACTGGGTGGAAGGGGGAAGCGATATTCATGAACCTCTCTGTCACGGATGTCGCTACAACCAAGGGCCGTTGCTCGCTGGTTAGTGCATTGCAAGACTCTTTCGATGTCTACAGTCCCATAACCAAGGTAGCGGGTCAGTACCTCCTTAAACCGTTTTGAATTTTCAGAAGATTTCAATGCTTCTGTAACGGCTTGTTCAGCATCATCATGATGTCTGGCGCCATGCACCAGCAACGCTTTGATCAGAACTGCAACGAACGGGTCGGGAATCAAGGTAGGGTTGTCAGATTTTAACTCAGAGAGGACCTCATAGATCATGCTGCCTGCGCGGGTTGTGAGTGCGGTGGCGTTACTGGTTCCGCGAGTGTAACCACGATAGGCGTGATTTCCCTCCTTGGAAGTGTCGTAAGCAACCATTTGGCCAGGTTTCTGTAGTCCTCCGCTAATGGAGTAAATCTGTCCTGTGTCCAGAACGGGGGTATTATAGAGTTGTATGCCTCCGGGAAACTGTATCTCAGGTTTGATTGATCGGCGGAACCCATGTCCCAATCGGGATATCGGACTTACCAACGATGCAATGGGCATAATATCGGTCCGATTGCCCATATGATGATTCTCTGACCGATCCGAATGGGTGGCGCCAACTGTGAGTGAGTTGAGCGATTCTGCTGGTGATAACAGTCTACGCTGAGAAAGCCCTTGTTGAATGGCCTTTAGGGTTTGAAGAACTTTATCCTCGTCAGATAATTGTGCGAAGTTGCTTGCCGTCACTCCGATATCAATATCGTCAGTGCAATTCCCAGCGCTCACACAGAAAAGAACACGATACTTCCAGGATAACCAGTCTAGAAGCCTGGCTAATGGGCTTACTGTGTGGATGAATGGGCGTTCCCGATCACCCAGGGACAGATTGATGATTTTGATGTCAGGGGCGTGCGCGGGGATGTTGCCTTCACCCTTGAGCATGCGTAGGACTGCTCGTTCTATCCTGTCCTCAAGGAATACCTCATCAGGGACGTGCTCTTCTCTGTTTGGGTGATGGGGGGTTGGTTGCAGTACTGCTACATGATGTACTATGCGTGGCAGTGAATTGTCTTGCCCATCGATCAATTCTCCATGAATTACGAGAGATGCCATGGAGGTACCGTGCTTTCTTTCCCCGGGTTGATAGTTTGCTGACAAGTTGTCGGGGTCATCAAAGTTTATTCGATCCTTTAATGCCTCATGAAGTAAGAGCGGTGCGCCGTCGATAATTGCAGCGATAGCAGGTAATCCAGGTTTTCCTGTTGGATATGTGGTTGCTTCTCCTTCGCCTTCATCACAGTAGGAAAGGCTTTGTCCGGTTGGCCTGAAATACATAATTCCGGAAAACTTGAAAAGCTGGATATCTATATTGTCCGGTTGCTCATCGAGCAGATGAAGGAGGTGAGACACTTGCCCCGCAGGTAGGCTTGCCTTTACGGAATGAAAGGCTATGTCAGGCATATCGATAAAAGGGCCTAATGTTTTTCCTCCGATCTCGTTTAAGAGTCTGATAATCGCCTGCTCGTTTTGTTGGCGTTTCGCAAGCTGTTTTCGGTAGAAAAGCTCGATTTGGCAGTGAACTTCGGCAGTTGCATCGATTGGATCGATATAATCGCACCAACGATCTATCATCCCGGTTTCTCGTAAGGTTTCTTCTACGCCCCAGCGTCTAATCAAGTGCAGTTGGTTGAATATGGCCTTCCATTTAGTTTTGCCATAAGGTAGATCATCTCCCTCTTTCCAGCGACTCCAAAGTGAAAGCATTTCGTTCAGGGCTTGTTCGTTTCCAAGTGAGATGAACAGCCTTCCTGATAGGGGCTTGTTTTTCGCTTGGTTAATGCACTGAATAATCCCTTCTTCTAATGATTCAAGGTGCTCTGGTAGCTGGAGTTGTGGTATGGATTCAACAGCAAGAATGCCATGTTTGTCGATGATTCCCTGATCCGCGAGCAGGTCGCGGATTTCCTTTGATTCGTCCCGTTTTGTGATGTTTTTTAGTTTGTTTTTGAAGAAATCCGTGCCAATCTTTGGTGGGATGTAGAAGTCCTGATCCGCTTTCAGCTCTTCTAAATCCCACTCTCCGATCCATTCAAGCCCAGCCGCTTCTACCGCCTGTTTGAAGTTGTCAACGCCGCCAGCGATTTCGATGACGAGTACCGTTTCTGGTTCGAACCCGGCAAGTGTCCCGCTTATGCTTGCCTTATAGCGGTTAAAGTTGTCTTGGAGCGAGGCGATCTGTGGAGTGAGTCGGTTAACTTGCCTCCCATGCTGTGGAATATGTGGTGTGTTTGGTGGTATTCCTTTACCCGGATCCGGTGCTACATGGTTTGCTGTGGGGAATAGAAGCAGTGGAAGTTTTTCATTCATGATGCATGGTTTAATTACATATTGTTGTCAATTGGCTTTAATCTTTTCTTCCATTGGCTCAATTTTGCTTTTGTTATGTTCTGGGCATTGTCAGCTTGCCTGTCCAGAACCGCACGCCGGGCGATGCTAAGGCAAAACTCTTCAACTTCCGAAAAGTTATGGCTCAGCAAATGTTTGGCTAATGTCTCGGGCGCCAAGCCAAAATCGATATTGAATCGTTTAGAAAGCGATTGGATCTGTTTTGTTAATTGGCTGCGCGATGGAGAAGGTAGTTCGATGCGCAACTGAAATCGCCGCCAGACGGCCCTATCCAACAATTCCGGGTGATTGCTGGCGGCCACTACCACTACATAATCGGGCAGGTCATCAATTTGGAGTAGTAGTGAACTCACCACTCGTTTAATTTCTCCTGTTTCGTGCGTGTCACCTCTTTCCTTTCCTAGCGTTTCAAACTCATCAAAGAATAGGACGCAACGCTGTGTTTTTGCATAGTCGAGCAAGCTCTTCAAGCGATTGGAAGTTTCTCCTAAATAGCTGCCAACTAAAGTTTCGTATCTAACCACAATGAGTGGGTACATCAGCTTATACGCCAACGCCTCAGCCAGAGAGGTTTTTCCATTGCCAGGAGGGCCGGCAAGTAATAGGCGATTTCGCGCGGTTAGATTATGTGCATGTAAGAGTTCAGCGCGGTGCTGTTCTTCAGCGAGCTCATTGATCTGATCCCGGATTAGATCAGGCAATACTAAGTCGTCCAGAGTTTTTTCTGGTGTTAGCTCATAAAACAGATCTTTATGTTGTCCGTTCAGAAAGGGTTTCTTTGATGTGGCTATATTGTCCATGGAAATGACTGACGGACGTAGCGCCTTGGTTAGGCGGTCAGCTAAAACGCGATGTCCTTTGCCCTTTTCCTCTTGTATCAAAGTCTCGGCAATTTTCCGAAATGCCTGCTGATCGCCACTCCCAGCAATTTGGACGAGTTCTACAAGTAAATCTGCTTGTGCCATCGAGTTGCCGCCTATTTTATATTACCGGGTATACCATTGCATTTTCCTTTTGCGTATTTAAACACATACTACCGGTGACTACCTCGATGATAATGCCTCCACTGCTGCTCTCATCGCCACTCTTTGTTTCGCCGGTAGCGCCTGCCAGGTCCGTGCAAACTCGATCGCTTCATCGGTAAGATCAGCCACCTTCTTCGCTGTCTTATCCTGGTCATCGTAGAGCTGGGCAATGGGTACGCCAATGGTGCGGGCTATGCTCAGGATCTGTGCCGGACTGCCCTCAGCCGTGCCGTTTTCCAGGCGCGAGATGTACGCCTGATTCAGGCCGGTTTTCTGGCTGATTTCGCTCTGTGTAATCCCTTTGGCCTTGCGGGCAGTGCGCATCCGCAGGCCGATCTGTACGGTTAGGTTTTCCATGCATAAGAATTTAGCAAAAATATGATGGCGCGTCATATTTCATCTTGAGTAATGTCATAACGTCATATGCGATCCTTGAACCTAAAAAATCAGTTGACCGCTCCATTCTAATAACAGGTTTCTGATTTTAAAGAAAATAGCTTCGATGGTTATGGTCACCTACTGGGTGAATCACGCTACAGCATGAATGGCACGCTTGTGGCGGCACATGGCGGCGTTGCAACTCCTTAGAATAGTGGGCTATTCCGCGTCGTTGCGCCTTGCCCTGTACCACCACAAGCGCACCCTTCACGCTGTCCAACTGATCTTTTTAGGTTAAAATCAATATCCTCCCAACGAAGTTTCAACAGCTCGCTACCTCTCATCGCTGTTTCTATCGCTAGACGGATAAGATGAGGTATGTATCCGCCATATTCATCCGATATATCAAAGAGCTTCTGTTCTTCGCCTGGCAGGAGGCGACGGTCAAGCTCAAGACCTTTGTCTGGTATTGCAACCAGCCTCATGGGGTTGCCTTTTGGCAGATGTATCTCCAATTCTTTCTGAGCATAAGCAATAACACTGCGTAGAATACCCAGCTCTTTTCGCACTGTAGGTGCCTTCACCTCTTTCAGACGGTCATCTCGGTATTTTTTGATTACCATTGAGGTCAACCTCGCAATCGTTAGATCACCAAAATGGCTTTTTAGGCGCTTGAGCCTGTATTTAATATCGATATGTGATTTCTTAGTAGGCACAACCTCTTTGCCATATTGATCAAAGATCACTGCCATTGTTGTTGTTTCTGCTTCATCCGTCGAAACAAATATCCCCTTGGCCATCTCCGCCTCGATCTGAGTAGCCCAGCGCTGGGCATGGGTCTTTTTCTCAAAGTTCTTCGAGACAGCAGGATAACCCTTGCGACGAATCTTGACCCGATAGGTACCATCGGGGGTTTTTGCTATTGATGCCATGCTTCTATCCTCTTAACCAAACAAGTGAACGAATGGCGTGCGCACAGCAATACGATACGATGAGCATCAAAGATTTCTTTAACGCATATCGCCCCGAAAAGGGGGTATTTTTTGGTAGTGTCCCGATTTTGCCCCGATGGGCTTGAGAGGAAGATGGCGCGCCCGACAGGATTCGAACCTGTGACCCCCGCCTTCGGAGGGCGGTACTCTATCCAGCTGAGCTACGGGCGCATGGCTTGCCAACATCCAGACCTAATGGTGGGGCTGTGGCGAGCGACTCGTAGTTTAGCTGTCCAGGCTGGCGCCGTCCAACCTTGTTCGCTCTTTTTTTCATCGACGGGTATAATCGCTAGGTTTTTCCGAATTACCCATGGTGTGGGTGCAATCGATTGAAATAAGGAGGATTTAGTCCGTGAGTATAAATGTAGCTTCTAAGTTTAGTGTGCGTGTCGGCCTGGTTGGTACGCTTTTGATTTCAGCTCAAGTCCTGGCTGAAGATCGCCCGGAGGTCTTAGAGCGAATTGCCCCCATAGGCAAAGTGAACGTAGAGGCGCAGGCTGCTGAGGCTTCCGCGCCTACTAAAAAGGAAGCTCCAGCTGAGACGGCTGCTGCTCCTGAGGCCGCTGCTCCTGAGGCTGCTGCTCCTGAGGCTGCTGCTCCTGAGGCCGCTGCTCCTGAGGCTGCTGCTCCTGAGGCCGCTGCTCCTGAGGCCGCTGCTTCTGAGGCTGCTGCTCCTGAGGCCGCACCAGCTGAAACTGCTGCTCCAGCTGCAGCAGGTGGTGATCAACTGGCACTGGCAACCACTTCTGGTTGTATGGCCTGTCATCAGGTTGAGGTAAAGGTGGTTGGTCCTGCCTATAAAGATGTTGCCAATAAGTATCGTGGTGATGCGGCAGCTTTGGATATGTTGGCTGCTAAGGTGAAGGCTGGCGGTGTTGGTACCTGGGGTCAGATCCCCATGCCGCCTAATGTTCAGGTTTCGGATGAGAACATTCGCGCCATCGTTACCTGGGTACTATCACTTTAAGATTAAAGTGATTAAGCAACCTGGAGCGATTAATAAAAAGCATCCAGGTTGCTAGTGTGGTGCTTCCTACCAATTGACGATGATAGAAGAGTCGCTTAAGCGGTTTCAAACGCTACAAACGCATTTTATTACTGGATAAATCTGGAAATTAAATTTCTATCTGATTATCATTCCCCCCGACAGGTGCATCCAGAGTCTATCTACTCTGGAAGTTAAACGGGAAGCCGGTGCGCGCCCAGCCTGGGGAAATTTCCCTTTTAGTCGGTGAAATGACCTCCCCTCGGCGCAGCGCAATGCCGGCACTGCCCCCGCAACGGTAAGTGAGTTAAGCGGATCAACAGCCACTGCGTATAACGTGGGAAGGCGATCCGCCAGCCAACAGGGCACTCGCAAGTCCGGATACCGGCCTGACACTTCTGATTCGGTACTGCGGAGGGCGGGCCTGGTTGATGGGCCTTTGCCTCTCATCTCTTTTCAACCCTCGTTGCATAACCAGATATTACTATTCTGCGTGCGGGTGAGCATGCAAAGGGAAATAGCAACAATGAAAACAGGCTCCTATCTCACTGCCTTGGCAGTGTTCTCCAGCATGTCCGCCTATGCTCATGGTGAAGAGCTCAACCAGATCCTAGTCACAGCAACACGTACGTCACAGAGCATCAATCAATCTCTGGCATCAGTCTCAGTAATCAGCCGTGAGGATATTGAGCGGTTACAACCCCGCTCACTCCAAGATCTTTTGAGAGGCGTCTCTGGTGTCACTATGTCTAATAGTGGTGGTGCTGGCAAGGCTACCTCCCTGTTTCTTCGAGGCACAGAGTCCGACCATGTCTTGGTTTTAATCGATGGAATAAAAGTTAGCTCTGCAACACTGGGTACGGCACCAATAGAAAATCTGCCAGTAGCTCAGATTGAACGTATTGAAATCGTGCGTGGACCACGTTCCAGTCTATATGGCTCTGAAGCGATAGGGGGTGTAATCCAGATTTTTACTCGACGCAAAAGTGCAAAAGAAGAGACTCATGCCAGTCTTGATCTGGGTAGTCATGATAGCTTTGGCGGGAGTCTGGGATTCTCAGCTGGCAGTGATAATAGCTGGTATAACCTGGATCTTGCTTTGAGCGACACAGATGGCTTTGACGCCTGTCAGAACAGTGTAAGCAGTGGTTGCAGTGTGGACCCTGATGATGATGGCTACCGTAATAAGTCAACTTCATTGCATGCTGGGCACCGTTTTAGCGACACGCTTGAAGCCGAGATCCATGCGTTCCGGGCTGATGCAGAGAGTGAGTATGATGGTAAATCTGTGAATGAATCGGAGACCCGCCAGCAACTCCTTGGTATCAACCTGAACTATACCCCTCTGGATAGCTGGATGCTGACCCTGACTGCCGCTAAAAACTGGAACCTATCGGATAACTTCAAGGATGGCGCTTACATGAGCACCTTCGATACCGAACGGAATAGTGCTTCACTTCAGAGTGATGTGGAATTGGAAGCCAATCAACTGCTGACTCTGGGTTTCGATTATCAACAGGAAAAGACCAGCAGCTCTACCCTTTACGAAGTCGACAAACGGGATAGCAAAGGCTACTTTCTCCAATACCAGGGAAGATTCTCCAGGTACGACTATGAACTCTCCCTGCGCAATGACGAGCATACTACTTTCGGAACTCACACAACGGGCGGAGTGGCATGGGGAGTCAGTATCAATAGTGAATTGAGACTCTGGGCCTCTTATGCCACGGCATTTAAGGCGCCCACCTTCAATGAACTCTACTATCCCAACTTCGGTAATCCCGAACTGCAACCGGAGGAGTCCAGCAGCTACGAAATCGGCTTGCAGGGGAATGCTGGCTGGGGTAACTGGCGCTTAAGTGTCTACCAGACTGAGGTCGATGAATTAATCGGCTTTGACGCGAGCAATTCACCCGTCAATATCAATGAGGCATTGATCCGTGGCTTTGAAACAGAAATTAATGCCAGCTTCGGTCTCTGGCACACTTCAACCACTCTTACCCTATTGGACCCTGAAAACAGCTCCGATGAAATCAATGATGGTAAGCAACTCCCACGTAGACCCAAGCAATCAATTCGCTTCGATCTCGACCGAGAAATGGGAGCCTATAACTTTGGACTGAGTCTGCTGGCTGAAAGCAAACGCTATGATGATCTGGCCAATACTCAAGAACTCCGCAGCTTTGGCACCCTGGATCTGCGTGCCAGCTACCAAATCAACCCTGCCTGGAAATTGCAGGGACGGTTTGAAAACATCTTTGACAAAAGTTACGAAACCGCCGGCTCATATAACCAACCTGGGCGTGGTTTCTATCTGACCCTGAACTATCAATCCTAACTACTTGAGGTAGAAATCGATGCGACAACTCAATCAAAGCCATCCCATGATCATAGCCCCTTTACTCGCCTTGGTAATGCTGGCAACCCGAGGGCATCACGACTTTTCACCACTACATCTTCCTGACGCTTCCTGGGCGGTTTTCTTTTTGCTTGGCCTTTACCTTCCACAGCGCTGGTTATTTGCCCTGTTCTTTCTGCTGGCCGCCGGCATAGACTATGTTGCGATCACCTGGGGTGGCGTCAGTAGTTTCTGTGTCACCGGCGCCTATCTATTTTTGATTCCGGCCTACGGGGCGCTTTGGTTCTCAGGCCGCATCTATAGACCCCAGTCAAACCTCTCTTTTGGAGATCTCATTCCTGTAGCACTCTATGCCCTAGGTGGCACCTTGGCCTGTGAGTTGATCTCCAGTGGCGGTTTTTACTTCTTCTCTGGGCGTTTTGTCGATACCTCCTTGGCAGAGTTTGCTGGCCGCTTGATGACCTATCTGCCGGGAAGCCTAAAGAATCAGGCCCTATACCTGGGGTTGGCGATGTTGATTCATACGATGTTTAGTTTGGTGCGCCTCAAACTCATCCGTAATCAGGGTTTGGCCGGTTAACCTAAAAAGATCAGTTGGGCAGCGTGAATGGCACACTTGTGGCGGCACATGGCGGCGTTGCAACTCCTTGGAATAGCGAGCTCAGCGGTTATTAGATCCCCCTCACCCCGGCCCTCTCCCGTAAGGGGAGAGGGAGTCTACTTTTTGAGCGCATCGTAAACATTAGCTTACGGTGTGGCACCTAAGGGCTTGTTCACGCCAGGGTTCGAACTCCGCATCCCCTCTCCCCTTGGAGGGTGTCGCAAAAGTCATAGGGTGGGGCTCTGTCCCACCATTAAGGGATGAAATGTAGGATGTGGTGAGGTACGAACCGCATCATGGATGTTCGTGAGCCATCGCACGATTGATGCGGTTCGCACCGCTCACCGCATCCTACGCAATCATGGACTTTATCGCGACTTCAAAAAGAGTGAGCTATTGGTTTAAAAACACTATGGAATATCTCACTCAAATATTGGCACATGATCGAAAATCATGATGCGGTTCGTAACTC
>JARRQF010000117.1:0-10207 GCA_037382065.1 Candidatus Thiodiazotropha sp.
CTGTCCAACTGATCTTTTTAGGTTGAAAAGGGCGAGCCATTCCCTGCGCATTGCGCCTTGTCTCCTGGCCTGAGCAGGCTTCTATAATCGTCAATTTGTATGAAGCACCACACTAGAGCGGATTCCTATCCCGATTAGCAGCTACGTCCAAAGTGCCCACCTAACTTCAATGAGCTTATGAAGCATGCTGTTGTCTTCTTCATATTGTTGGTCTTCAATTTTTAGCCTATTTAACCACCAAGAATACAATGCTTCTAACTCGACTTTAACTTTTCTATGTTTCTCATCCGCATTCCAATCGGTGTGATCCGTAAAGAGGTTTTCTTTTTCCACGCAGTCTTTCAATAATTGAAAACAGGCGTGTAATAACACGCTATCTTTATCTCGCCACCCATCATCAAGGCTTTCAATTTTCAATATATTACTTGGCTGCATTCGATACTCTTTGTGCTGCTAACGTTGCCATAATCGGAGGTGAAAACTGCAAAATGAGGAACGACCGGCGTAGTTTATGGTATCCGAGTTTATGGCCTGGTTATGTGATTACTTAACTGCAATATGAATCTCGACTTCATTTGGACTTTTGTAATATTCAAAATCAGTCGTGAACGTTCTTTTGTGAGATATATCTTCTCTTGTGAAATAATCCAATTTTTGCAGTAGCTGGACTCCTTTCATCGGTGTTCTTTGTACGAACACTGATTCCACGGATTAGTTTTTCTTCAATTTGCACGATATCCATTCATATCCTCCATGTTACATAATACCTGAATTGAGCGATATCGTGTGGTTTTATGCGCGATATCTTAAATGATGGGTTGACAGCGTTGCAACTCCTTGGAATAGTGGGCTGGCCTTTCTCTATTAGCAGGGTTCATCGGCCGGGAATGCTCATAATGGATTATCCCGTTGGCCGATGCCGGTATAGCCCGCACGAGGGTTCTCCACACCGGCTCAGCCATGCCCTGACTCAACACGCCTGTCTGCCAGCAACACCATCGCCGCCAGTTTATCGATACCGCGTAACGCCACTAGTGAGTCAACCGCAGGCGCCATTGACCAGTGCGGTAGTATCCGCTCCATCTGGGCGGTGATATCGATAACCCGTTGGGTGGCCACCTTAACCGTATTGATATACTCTTGCAGCACGACTTGCTGCCAGTCGTGGGCAAATTTGTGTGACTCCAGCCAGTTGTAGTGGGTCATCGTCTAATTGGAAACGGATATCAATGAGAATCAGCACCTTTGTTTTAATAAGTTTTAGCATGCTTGCTTTCAGTTTAAATATCTATTCTGACAGTCAGCAAAGCCAGAAAAACTCCAGTAAACTTGTAAGCATTAAGTTGAATAGCATACAATCACGCTCATATTTGAATCATATTGCAGACTTGGCAGACATTAATTTAGTAATTAGCAGTGAATTCAGAAATGAACGTATTGACTCATCACAGGATGCAATAGCAGTAATTGACTTAATTAATAACAACGCCAAAAAACAGGGCTTACTTCATAAGAAAGTTAATAATATTCTTATCGTGGCATCAGAGTGCCGTTTTAAAAATGCAAATATTTCAAATGATAAGACTTATCTTGCAGACAAGCTTTCTCTTAACTCTTCCAGCGTTTCTTTAGACGCTATTCTACAATCCCTTGAAGTTATTTCTAATTTAAAGATCTATACTTCAGGGGTAGATCTTTCGTATCCCGTGACAATTCATATTAAAAGCAAACAAATTAAGGATATATTGCAAGCTATTGCTATAGCAGAAGGTTGGCTGATTAATCAGAAACCGGATAAGTCCGTTTGGTTAACAATCAATCCTAAAGTTGAGAGTTGTAACCAATCTACTAATAACTATCCAGAAACTAGAGAAGCTCCCTTGCTTACAGAGCTCACATCCCTAAACGAAGATAGAAATCATCCAAAAGTCCCCTCCCGCCGTGAGGCGCTCGAGCAGTACGATCTTGAAGGGATAACGGTTCTTGGGCGAATTGATAGCATATTTGATCATACGCGAAAGGTTTTAATCGAAACCCCAGACAAAAAAGTTTTTTCAGTACAGGTTGGTAACTATGTGGGTAGAAATATCGGAAGAATTACAAATATAGATGACTCAGGCAATACCGATGTTTCTGAGATAGTACCTGACAGCCTAGGTCGTTACTTAGAACGCAAAATAACACTTAAATCTGGGATTAAATACCTAGAACCACGAACTATACTTTTAAAAAATCATTTGGCTCCGACAAACAGCACTCCTATTCAAAATGAATTCATCCAGGCCGTAAAGCGCGGCGACTTGGATAAGTTAAAGTATTTGCTTCCTAAAGGCGTGAATATTGATGCTAGTTTTGAGAAAAGTAGGGGCAATGCCATTGCTTATGCCATAGAATACAAACATCAAAATATTATTTCGTGGTTGATTTCTCAAGGCGCAGATATCAATTCCATCACAGCAGATAGACAGCTGACACCTTTACACATGGCCGTACTCACAGAAAACATCAATGCAGCAAAACTGTTGATTAAAACAGGATCTAAAATAGACCTTGGAGATTCAAAAAAATGGACGGCCCTGCATTGGGCTGCAGCAAAAAGAAACGAGCAAATGGTTAAATTACTTCTTTCTGCCGGAGCAGATCCATTCTTAACTACATACATTGGCTTTAATGCTCTAACAGTTGCAGCATTAGAGGATAGTGCGAGTATCATAAACATTTTTTTGGATGAGGGATGCAATATAAACCAACGCGATAGAAATGGAGATACCATGCTCAGTGCGGCGGTATATGCGGGTAATAAATCAATTGTAGAAATGCTGATAGATCGCGGTGCTGATATATTTTTACAGCATAATGAAAAGGGAAGTCTTTTGGATATTGCCAATAAATACGGCCATGCAGAACTATCAGCTTTACTCATTTCAAAAGGTGTACTCTGCTTACAGGTCGAGGGACCAACCAGACCAACCAAGACACCTATCCAAAACCAATAACCTAACATCGCTAAGTTTCAAGATTGTGGTTTCACACTTTATAGACTTGGATGGGTGTCTCACCTATTCGCCATGCTCCAGAGTTATGACGACGTTTCCCTTTTTACGCCCAGTGTCAACGTAGCTATGAGCCTCGGCGATCCGCTCGAACGGATAGCGCCGATCAATGACAGGTTTGAATTTACCCGCTTCAGCCAGCCCCGCGAGAAAACGCAAATCTTCCGCACGCCCAGTCGCTGCTCCAGCGATGATTTTCTTGCTGCTCGTAATCGATACCCATGGAATCTGAAGCATGTCCGGCAGTCCACCTAAAACCATAAGAAGGCGTCCTCCTTCCTTCAACGAAGCTTTGCTATGAGAGAACGGGGCCGTGCCGACGGTATCGACAATGAGGTCATAGGTTTCACCATTCTGCGTGAAGTCTTCTTTGGTGTAGTCAATGACATGGTTGGCACCTAGAGATCTTATCAATTCCTCATTCGCGGTACTACACACCCCAGTCACATCGGCCTCGAAGTGCTTGGCAAGCTGCACCGCAGCTGTGCCGACCCCTCCGGAAGCGCCATTGACGAGTACTCTTTCCCCGCTTTGAAGCTTTCCTCTTCTAAAGAAATCCAATGCCGTTGTTCCACCAAAAGATAGTGCAGCGGCTTCATCGTAGGTCAGGTTGGACGGTTTTAGCCCAATGGCCCCGTCTTCCGGCATACATTTGTACTCTGCATGACAACCCATGGCGGCATCGCTGAATGCAAATACTTGGTCACCGACCTTGAATTTCCTTACATCTTTGCCAACCGATTCAATTACCCCAGCAAGCTCTGTCCCGAGTATGGGTTGCTTTGGTCTTGAGACTCCAAATACCAAACGCATAATAAGCCCAAAGCCAGTAGGTACATTGAGACTTCGTACCCTCCAGTCCCCTGATGTGACAGTTGTCGCATGTGTTTTTATTAGGACTTCATTGTCTTTGGGCGTGGGCTTTTTGACCTCTATCAACTGAAGAACCTCGGGTGGCCCATATTTTTCATAGACAATTGCTTTCATACGTTATCGTCCTTTCTCGTCGAGACTCTCATCCAATTTGAACATAGATGTAAATGGATACAAAAGAGATTGATTGAGCTTGCTGGCATTTTCGCTATCGACCTTGTTGGCTATGGCGAGGATATTGCCGCAATTCTAAGCATTAGTGACGACGATCTGGAGAAGCAGATCCGATATCGTGTAGAGTCCCACTGTCTTTTCTGCAAAATCTGCCTGCATTAGGAAATGCTAACAGCCGGGTAATGAGAGGTTAATGCCACCTGTTATTAGAATGGAACGGTCAACTAATTTTTTTAGGCTGCAGGTCAAGTATCTGTTTAATTACTGGATGACAGTTTCAGTATCTCACAACCCCTATACTATAACTATACTGTTGCTATAGATAATCTCAAGATTATCAGAGTAATACCCGATGCTTGCAGCTATTTAAATCCTAGAAATTTACTGCATAGTACGCCCGATAAAACAGGAAACGATCGGGTCAATGAATTTGGCGACATAACCGGTGAGCCCATGCCATGAGTGAAACCAAGTGCGATTCTGGAAATATTGTAGTCGTTGACGACAATCCCAATAATCTCCGGGTGTTGGGTGAAATGTTACAACAGGCTGGCTATAAGGTGCGCCCGACAGCCAGTGGTGCTCTCGCCTTGCGCTCGATCCAGAAGTTCCCCCCCGATTTGGTGCTTCTGGATATTCGCATGCCGGGAATGGATGGCTTCGAAATCTGCAGCCACCTCAAAGCATGTGAGGAGTTAAAAGAGATCCCGGTTATCTTTATTAGTGCAATGCATGAAACGGAAGGCAAGGTTGCGGCCTTCCAAGCCGGCGGCGTTGATTACATCGCGAAACCATTCCAGATCGAGGAGGTTCTGGCCCGTGTCGATGTGCATATCAGACTACACAGGATGCAGCAAAACCTGGAGAGTATCGTCGCCGAACGGGTGGAGGAGTTGCGCAAAAGTTACGAAGAACTTCGGCACAGACAGCAGCAAGACAAAGCGACCCTCAAACAGACGGTGGAGGTTATCGCTAAGATTATTGAAAAACGTGATCCCTACACAAGAGGCCATCAACGACGCGTGGCAGAACTTGCTGTAGCTATCGCCAACCAACTCGGAATCCCCCTGGATCGCATAGAGGGACTGCGATTTGCAGCCATGATCCACGACATCGGTAAAATCCATCTGCCCGCTGAGATCCTCAGCCGGTCTGGGCCATTGAGCCCGACGGAGTATTCACTGGTCAAGACCCACAGTGAGGTGGGCCATGAGATCCTGCAAGACGTGGAGTTTCCCTGGCCTGTGGCACAACTGATTCTACAACACCACGAACGCCTTGATGGCAGCGGTTATCCCTTTGGCCTCATGGCTGACGAGATCATCGAAGAGGCCCGAATTCTTGCCGTCGCCGATGTTGTGGAGGCAATGTCCAGCCCTCGTTCCTACCGCACTGCCCTGGGAGTGGCGGCGGCGCTGGAAGAGTTGAAGAAAGGCTGCGGCACAAGTTATGACGCGTCGGTCGTTAGCGCCGTGGTGAGCTTGGCGGAAGCTGGCAAGATTATGTTGGATAAATTTGAAGGAGCTGCAGCCGGAGAGTAATCAATGCGACAACCAGAGAATCTCTGACTATGACTGCCTGATGAGGCTCCTCCCAAGAATTAGCGAAGTGTCTAATACAGACGGAGAGGTATATGAAGCAACGTATCTGCAAGTATGTACTGGGGATTGTGACAGCGTTGGTGTTTCTGTTTCCAGTAACCTGGAGCCACGCTGAATCTGCGCTGGTTTTTAAGGGCTGCTCCATCATTCGCCGTGCCTTTATGAGCGAAGCGGCGGTAGCCTATGAGAAGGCCACAGGGCAGCACATTGATGTCATGGGCGGTGGTGCCACTCTGGGCATTCGTGCCACTGCTGCCGGAGATTCCGACATCGGCGGCAGTTGCCGTCCTGCCCTGCCGGAACGCTTCCCTACGGAACGGGGCATCCGGCACACCCGCATTGGCTGGGATGCGCTGGTGTTCATTACCCATCCGTCTAATCCGGTCGACTCCATTACCCTGGAGCATGCGAAGGCGGTACTGCAGGGTCAGATCGATAACTGGCAGATGCTTGGCGGACCGAATCAACGTCTTATCGCGGTCTTTCGCAGCCAGGTTCCAGAGCACGGCGGCAAGTTTTCTGGGGTCGGCCACATGACAAGAGTGATGTTATTTGGTGATGCCGATTTCAATTTCACCGAAAATGCGCTCTTTTTCCGTCACTCCGCCGAAGTGGAGGAAGCGATCGAAAGCATCCCCTATGCCTTTGGCGTGACCGGCGTCTCTTCCGCGCTCAAGCGGAATCTAAAGATTCTTCACCTGAACGGAATTGAGCCCACCCGCCAACAGATTGCAAGCGCACACTATCCGTTGTTCCGACCCCTCTATCTCTCCACCCGGGGGGTGCCTCAGGGTGATGTTGCACGCTTCATTCATTGGCTGACCGGGGAGGCGGGTCAGCAGGTGGTGGCGCAGCAGGGCACCGTGACCCTGCGTGAGGGGAGAATGCTGGAAGGAATGTTCCGCTTTTGGCCGGCTAAAAAGCTGCTCATGAATCCTCCCGGGGATTAAGCTCGGTGAACATACGCCGTCTGTTCCTGCTGCAAGTGCTAACACCATTTCTATTGCTGGTTATGCTTGGTGGCGGGATCTTGTTTCGCTACTCCCTGTACGCCGTGGAACGGGACGAGGGAGAGCGGTTGCTGGCGTACAGCGGGGCGATCGCGGAGAAAAGCCGGCATCAGGTCAGGGAATTAGAGGGAACCATTGGGGCCCTGCGTTCCAGCTCCGCGATAGCTCAATACTTAATGTTCCATCGGGTGGATTTGGTAGATTACGCAGAAGATGCCCGCTTTAAGGTGGAGCGGGAGCTGTACGATTATGCCCAGGAAATCAAGATGTTCGATGCGATCCAGATGATCGGTTCGGACGGACGCTCAGTAGTAGATATCGAGGAAGAAAAAATCGCCTATCGCCACCATGACCTATCCAGCGAGTCCTGGTATATAGAAGCATCAGCACTAGGTGCCGACGATAGCTACATCTCCCTTCCATATTTCTGCGAGGCACACGGGTTGCCGACCCTGCATATCGCACGTGCAGTTTTGGACTCCATGGACCAGCCTGCCGGACTTATTCATGTGCAAATCCACATCAAAGAGCTGTTCCATGATTTGATTGCAGGAGAGCCTGCCGACAGCCTTTACCTGATCGATAGCGCTGGCCGGCTAGTGATGGGCGGTCAAGGGATCACAGTTGGCCAGGATCTGACGGGACTTAAAACCACCCAAGCGCTACTGGATGGCAAGACCGGCTACCTTGTCGAGGCGCACCCGTTGAAAGATCAGAAAATGGTTAAGGCTTATCGGCCCCTGGGAATCGCGAACCTTAATCTGGTCGCCATGCGTCCCTTGGGTGAGGTCCAAACCACGATTGGTCGATTTAGCACCTTTTCCCTGCTGCTGCTTTTGTTCTCAGCACTGATTATCATGTTCGCGATCAGCTTGGCCACAGCCCGGGTAACTCGCCCCATCCTACAATTGGGGGAGTCGATTGCCAGTGTACGCAAGGGCAGACTGGAGCGGCCAATTCCACAGGAGATACTGGCACTAGAGAACGAGGTCGGCGCCCTTGCACGGAGTTTCAACGAAATATCCCACCTTTCAGAGAGTCGCTTCATTGCTCTGGAACAGGCGGCCAAGGAGTGGACTCTGGCTATGAATGCCTTAGACGATGCGATCTACCTACTCGATGCAGATCGCCGTCTGATACGGGCTAACCAGGCGTTTTACGATTTTATTCGTTCGACACCTGAGCAGGCACTAGGCCGCCATATTGTGGATCTGACCCATCCTGATGGGGAGGAGGTTTCCTGCCCGGTCTGTCGTGCCCAGGAGATGCAGCAAGACGCCATTATCACCCTGGAGGCCAACCACCCCGTCAATCCAGCCGGCATTCCCGTCGAGGTGCGGTTGAAGATGGTGCGCGACGACGATGATAGGCTTATGGGTTACCTTGTGGGCATACACGACCTGAGTCATTCACGCAAACAGGACGCGGAACTGCGGCAGGTTCATGAACGCCTGAAGCTGACCCAGTTTGGCCTAGACCACATCTCTGATGCTATCTACCTGATTGACACCAAAGCCCGCTTCCGCTACGTGAACGACGAGGCCTGCCGTCGTCATGGTCTGGATCAGTCTGAATTGCTTGAGAGAAGGGTGACCGATGTGGATCCCAATTACCCCCTGGAGCGATGGACCAAACATTTCACCGAACTCAAGCAGCGGGGGACCCAGATATTTGAGAGCATGCACAAGCACAAAGACGGCTCGCTGTTCCCAGTGGAGGTCGCCGCCAATTATATTCGGTATGCGGATGAAGAATACAATTTCGCCTTCGCCCGCGACATCACCGAGCGCAAGCAGATCGAGGCAGAATTACAGCGCTATCGTGAGAACCTGGAGGAGCAGGTTGAGTCACGCACTGCCGAGTTGAAGCAGGCCAAGGAGGCGGCTGAAGACGCCAATCAGGCCAAAAGCGTGTTTCTGGCCAACATGTCGCATGAGTTGAGAACCCCGCTCAACGCCATCCTAGGTTTTGCCCAGCTTATGGCGCGGGACGATCGCATTCCTGCTAACGAACGTGAGAATCTCGAAACCATCAACCGCAGCGGTACCCACCTGCTTGCGCTGATTAATGACATATTGGAGATCTCCAAAATTGAGGCGGGACGGCTTACCGTCAATCTTCAAGCCATTGACCTGTATGAGTTGCTCCACAGCCTTGTGGAGGTAATGAAAGTACGCTCAGGGCAGAAGGGGCTGAGCCTGCAACTGCAACAGGCAGACGACATACCTCACTTTGTGAAGACGGATCTTACCAAGCTGCGGCAGATACTGCTCAATTTGCTTTCTAACGCGGTAAAATATACCCAGACGGGAACCATCATACTCAACGCCACTGTCGAAGAACAGGCAGACGACTTATTATGGCTGCGATTCGAGGTAACAGATACCGGCATAGGCATTACATTGGACGAACTGGAGCGTATCTTCCAAGCCTTCTACCAGGTCGCACCTGCCGCCATTACTGAGAACGGAGGAACCGGACTCGGCCTGACTATCAGCCTTGAGTACACCCGCCTGCTGGGTGGTGAACTGACAGCGGAGAGTACGCCGGAGCAGGGCTCCCGGTTCCTCCTGCGCCTGCCTGTGGAACAGGCGAAAGGTGTGGATCTGAAGGAGAGTGGCCAGCGCCACGTTATCAGTCTGGCTGCGGGACAGCCACACTATCGAATTCTAGTGGTCGAAGACAATCCGGACAATCAGCGGCTCATCAGCACCCTACTGGATCGGGCAGGCTTCCTCGTCCGCACGGCAGACAACGGCCAAGCAGCGATCGAGGAGTTCGAAGTCTGGCACCCCCATCTCATCTGGATGGATATGCGTATGCCAATCATGGACGGATACGAGGCGAGCCGCAGGATCAAGGCGAAGTCTGAAGGTAAACTGACCTGTATCGCGGCACTGACCGCCAGCGCCTTCGATGAAGACCGCGAGGCCGTGCTCGCAGCAGGTTGTGACGCCTTTGTCCGAAAGCCATTGAAGGAGAGTGAGTTATTCAAGGTCATGGCTGACCTGCTGGGTGTTCAATATATCTACGAGAAGATTGAACCAGAGACGGCGGCGCCTGTGAGGCTGGAACTCGACGGGTTGCCAGCGGAGCTAGCCTCAGCGCTGAAACAGGCGGCGCTGACCCTGGATATGGACAAGCTTGGCGAACTCATCGATCGCATTGAAAGTATCTCGCCACAACTCGCTAATGCTCTGCGTACCGTTGTCAATGAATTCCGATTCGAAGAGCTCCTCGAAGCGCTACATGAAGACATGACTCCATAACCTATTGCTCCAGGGTCTTTCAACCTAAAAAAATCAGTTGACCGCTCCATTCTAATAACAGGTATCTGATTTTGAAGAAAATTGCTTCGATGGTTATGGTCACCTACCGGGTGAATCACGCTACAACGTGAATAGCACGCTTGTGGCGGCACATGGCGGCGTTGCAACTCCTTGGAATAGCGGGCTATTCCGCGTCGTTGCGTCTTGCCCTGTACCACCACAAGCGC
>JARRQF010000118.1:0-14010 GCA_037382065.1 Candidatus Thiodiazotropha sp.
CATCCGCGTTGTTGCGCGCCTTGGAAAGGGAGAAGCCATTCCCGGCGGCACGCGCCTAGCGGCTAACCGCTTAGCGTCACGCTATCATCGTCAATTTGTATGAAGCACCACACTAGAATTATGAGCAAAGCGTTTAAATTAACATCAAAGTTTGCCCCGTCTGGTGATCAGCCTGTGGCTATCAAGCAGCTTGTCGAGGGGCTGAGGGATGGTGAGGCGGGCATGACTTTGCTGGGTGTCACTGGGTCCGGCAAAACCTTCACTATTGCTAATGTCATACAGCAGGTGCAGCGGGTAACGCTGGTTCTGGCACCAAATAAAACCCTAGCGGCCCAACTGTATGGCGAGTTCAAAGAGTTCTTTCCTGACAATGCTGTGGAATATTTTGTCTCCTACTATGACTATTATCAGCCTGAAGCCTATGTGCCAGCATCGGATACCTTTATCGAAAAAGATGCCTCAATCAATGAACATATTGAGCAGATGCGTCTATCGGCCACCAAGGCGCTGCTAGAGCGGAAAGATGCGATTATTGTTGCAACGGTCTCATCGATCTATGGCCTGGGAGACCCGCGCTCCTATCTAGGCATGATGCTCCACCTAAGTCGTGGTGAAATCATCGATCAACGCTCGATTCTGCGGCGTCTCGCTGAGCTGCAATATAAACGTAATGAGGTAGAGCTGCATCGTGCCACCTTTCGGGTGCGTGGCGAGGTGATCGATATCTATCCAGCCGAATCAGATTCTGAAGCCGTTCGTGTGGAGTTATTCGACGATGAAATCGAAAATCTCTCTCTCTTTGACCCCCTCACAGGTGCGGTGCTGCGAAAAGTGCCTCGTTACTCCATCTTTCCCAAAAGCCACTACGTCACTCCGCGAGAGACGTTATTGGAAGCGGTAGATAAGATCAAGCTTGAGTTACAGGAGCGGCTGACCCAGTTGGATTCAGCTCATAAACTGGTGGAGGCGCAGCGGCTAGGGCAGCGAACTCGTTTCGATATTGAGATGATCAATGAGCTGGGCTACTGCTCTGGCATTGAAAACTACTCCCGCTATCTCTCCGGGCGCTCACCGGGAGAACCGCCGCCAACCCTGTTTGACTACCTCCCGGATAACGCGCTATTGGTGGTTGACGAGAGCCATGTCACTATTCCTCAGTTAGGAGGGATGTTTCGTGGTGATCGGTCACGCAAAGAGACGTTGGTCGAGTATGGCTTTCGTTTACCTTCCGCTTTGGATAATCGACCGCTTAAGTTTGAAGAGTTCGAACACCGCTCGCCGCAGACTATCTATGTCAGTGCGACACCACGGGAGTATGAAATCAACCGTTCAGGGGCTATTGCTGAACAGGTCGTCCGGCCTACTGGTCTGATCGACCCAGAAGTCGAGGTTCGACCTGCTAGCAGTCAGGTTGATGACCTGCTATCTGAAATTCGCCTGCGCGTTGATCAGCAAGAGCGAGTTCTGGTGACCACGCTCACAAAGCGCATGGCGGAAGATCTCACCGATTATCTGCATGAGCATGATGTCCAGGTACGCTATCTCCACTCCGATATTGATACGGTGGAGCGCGTGGAAATTATTCGCGATCTGCGTCTCGGAGAATTTGATGTTCTGGTAGGTATCAATCTCTTACGTGAGGGATTGGATATGCCAGAGGTTTCATTGGTGGCTATTCTGGATGCAGACAAGGAGGGCTTTTTACGATCCGAAGGTTCTTTAATCCAAACCATTGGTCGCGCCGCACGTAATGCCAACGGTAAGGCGATCCTATATGGTGATAAGATTACCGGATCGATGCGGCGGGCTTTAGATGAGACAGAACGACGGCGCATTAAACAGATTGAGTACAATAAGGTCCACGGTATTACCCCTCAGACCATACTCAAATCCATTGCCGATATTATGGAAGGGGCCTATCCCGGAGCTCAGACAAATGCCAAGCGTTACGCCAAAGTGGCGGAAGAGGAGGCGGAGTATGCCAGCCTGACGCCAAAGCAGATGGCTAAACGATTGCGCCAATTGGAGGATCAGATGTATCGTCATGCTCAGGATTTGGAATTTGAGGAGGCTGCCAAACTTCGGGATCAGATAAAAAGCCTGCAAAACAGAGGATTAATCGCTTGATGAGTAGTGCAATATTTTATATTGAGGTGTAATATTAAGGTATAGGAGTAAAGACTTTATTTTTCTATGGCTTACCCTAGAAAGTTATTCTATATTCAGTTAATACGTAGTCAGGCAAGTTAGTTAGAGTTGAACATGGCAGATATTGAGGGAATGCTTCACGACATTCAGGCTGAGGCAAATTATGCCTGTCGCATGACAGGCAGAAATCATCTTAATGACCATGTACTAGAAGCAATGGGTCGGGTACAACGGCAACATTTTGTCAATAAGAACTTCCGTGCCCATGCCTTTGAAAATAGCCCACTGCCAATTGGTAAAGGGCAAACCATCTCACAACCCTTCATCGTAGCGCTGATGACTGACCTGGTGGCGCTGCAATCGGATGATAGAGTGCTTGAGGTGGGTACTGGGTCTGGTTACCAGACTGCCGTACTCGCTGAGATGGTCGAACAGCTCTACACCATCGAAATTATCCCGACACTCGCCCAAAAATCCCGTGAGCGACTTGAGAAAGAGGGTTATTCAAATATTACCTACCAGATAGGTGACGGTTATTATGGCTGGGCTGAGCAAGCACCTTTCGATGCTATTTTGGTGACAGCTGCCGTAGAGGAGATTCCTCAACCACTCATTGATCAACTGGCCAACGGCGGGCGTATGGTCGTACCTGTTGGGAAAAATCACTCTACCCAGGAACTGGTTTTATTGCAGAAAGATGTTTCAGGGCAGATATACAGCTCCAATCTGCTGCCTGTCACTTTCGTTCCGCTTACTGGAGAGCGTTAATCCTTTCGATTCTTTAATAGGGGGTTGAATGAATATGGGACTGCCTGTATTATTCGCCTTCGCTTTAGGCGCGTAGCTCAGTTGGTTAGAGCGCTACCTTGACATGGTAGAGGTCGTTGGTTCGACTCCAATCGCGCCTACCAAATTAAACCTAAAAAATCTGTTGGCTGCTCCATTTATCAGCAGGTTTCTGATCTTTTTAGGTTAAAAAAGCACTTATGGTTTGCCCTGAGTGCTTTTTTTATGGGTACTGTAAAGCTTTGGTTATGATTGCGATATTCTCTATAGGGCGAGCAGTGTGGACAGCGAGACACTTCCAGTAATCTTTTCCTCATTTACACTTATTGGTTTGGCCGAAATTGGCGACAAGAGTCAACTTGTTTGCATGACACTGGCAGCGCGACATCGCCATTGGCCCGTGTTGTTGGGTGCCATGATGGCTTTTGTGGTATTGAATACCCTGGCTGTCGTATTTGGTGCAAGTATTGCGGCATGGTTACCAGAGTCGCTAATAGTTGGCCTTGTGGCACTACTCTTCGGCTTCTTTGGCATTCACTCACTGTTTTTTGAGCAGAGCGAGGAAGAGGGAGATCTGATCGAGCGGTCGGGCGCTAACATCTTTACCACTACTCTGGTCATGATTATCGTTGCCGAATTTGGTGATAAAACACAAATTGCCGTTGCCGGGATGGCTGGAAGTATGGCTCCCGTGCCGGTATGGATTGGAGCGACTGGTGCATTAGTTTTGGTCTCAGGATTGGGTGTTTGGTTGGGACGAACCCTATTGCAGCGATTGCCACTTCGATGGCTACACCGAGTAGGCGGGGGGGTCTTTCTGGTGTTTGCAATGATTGCTGTGTGGCACCTGTTTCGCTGATTGCTCCTCCGTTCAGTTTGGTTTCATGATCCTCGGTTATGCTTCGAACATACATAAAGACAGTCATAATGTCTTTATGTCTTTCGAGGTCATGCAAAAGCATAATCTCAAAGGCTAGGGCAGATTTGATTCATAGGCTCTAGTGTGGTGCTTCATACAAATTGACGATGATAGCGTCTCGCCCGAAGGGAAGCCTGCTCAGGCCAGGATACTGCGTTGCAATGCTTGAAAAGGGCGAGCCATTCCCTGCGCATTGAACAGAGTCACCAAGCTACTATTGTTGATCACCCTTTTTTCATTAATAACATCAGCCATGGGTGCCGTGGTAGAGGCGCCATATCTTGCCTATTTCTGGTACCTGGCACTGTTTAGCATTGGACTCGTGATTTTGATCTTTTTTGCTGCTGGTGTCGGACTCACCCTGATGCCGCTGGTAAAATGGTTCCAAAAACAGCGGGTTCTCTGGGATGGGCGCGTTGTATCAATAAGTAGCTCAAGAGGTGTTAATTCGTTACACCATGGATGAAGAAAATAGCTTTGATACACCATCCAACTGATTTTTTTAGGTTAAAGAGGTGGGTGGGGCCGCATACCCACCCATACTTGAGGGTTGCGAAACCGCTAAAGTAGAGACGGCGCTTACGCGGCCTGTGCCATCAATAATTGAATCAGGTTATAGGCAAGTAGATTGACCCATAACTCTTTTCTACATTACTCTTATTCACGGCCGACTTCGGTATGGGATGATTCTCTGTTTTGCAATAAAGTACTCTACCAGTCCAGCTTGGTTTTTTTATTAGATATCAGTCATTTAGTTGATTGAGCGTGAAGCGAGTTTCCTTAAGTAAGTGCCATTGCTCTTAGATGAGCACTGTTTTTCTCTTTTTCTCTCATCAGATTGGCATTCTTCCCAAGGTGCGATAGAGGAAATAATAAGTTTCGCGATGTATGAGCAATATTGTTAATCTGCATGCAAATCTTTGTATTGGATAAATAAATTACGATGTTCGCACATAAGAGACGCTTACTTATCCTGATCAGTCTCCTACTGGTGGCTGGATTTTTACTGACCAGTGTGACCAGCTATTTTATTTCACTCAACTCCTTGCGTCGCCATGTGATTGATGCAGAGCTGCCACTCACCAGCGATAATATCTACTCTGAGATTCAGCGGGATCTTTTACAACCTATCTTTATCTCCTCTTTGATGGCGACCGACACGTTTTTGAGGGACTGGTCTATTCGTGGTGAGAAAGATCCATCTGAGGTCACTCGTTACCTTAAGGCGATCCAGAAAAAGTACAACGCCTTTACCGCTTTCTATGTTTCAGATAAGAGTTTGAATTACTACCATGCCGGTGGACTACTGAAGCAGGTTAGTAGAAATAATAAACGCGACCGTTGGTATTTTCGTCTGCGTGAAGTGGACGAGGCGTATGAGATTAATGTCGATGTGGATATGGCAAACAATGATGCGATGACGGTCTTTGTTAACTATCGCGTCTTTGACTACGATGGCAATTTTATCGGTGCAACGGGTATCGGCTTAGCGGTCGAAGCGGTCAGGAAAAGCATTGGTCACTATCAAACTACCTACAATAGAGATGTATTCTTTATTGATGAATCGGGAGGCTTAAAGCTTTCAGGTGCTACTACAAATGCCAGTCAGGAGCGTTTCAGAAGTATTGGAAGGGCGTTTGTCTCCAGGGGATTGGCAGATAAGTTGAAAGTCGAAAATACGATAACATTTGATTGTTATATCAATGGAGAAAAGTTACTTGTCAATGCTCGGTTTATCAAAGAATTTGACTGGTATCTTCTGGTTGCTGATAGCGAGATTAAGGGCCACGAAGAGATACTTGAAAGTCTCCTGATTAACCTAGCTGCCTGCACGTTTATTATTTTGATTGTTCTGGCGATTATCCATCGAACAGTCTCCACTTATCAACATGAGGTTGAACGCTTAGCGACCAATGACAAGTTGACGGGGCTTTACAACCGGCAAGCGATGGATCTTCTTTTTCAGCAAACGGTACTCGAATTGAATCGTGATCCAGGCAATTTTTCAATCATTCTTTTCGATGTTGATAACTTCAAACAGATTAATGATGAGAAGGGGCATCTGGGGGGCGATGCTGTTTTGCAGCATCTGGCCAAGATTTGTAAATTTCGTATGCGAGGAACAGATACTTTGAGTCGATGGGGTGGTGAGGAGTTTGTTGTCTTGCTCAAAGGTTGTAATCTTGATGAGGCTGTCAATATTGCCGAGGAGTTGCGGCTTTCGGTTTTGAATAATCCAACATCTTATAGAGAAACCGAGATTAAAGTTACCATTAGTCTCGGCGTCACCAAATACTTATCTGGTGAGAGTCAGGATGAGGTTATGGAACGTGCTGATAAGGCGCTCTATCGTGCAAAGCATAATGGGAAAAATAGGGTTGAGGTAGCATATGGTCGAATGCCAAGATGAAAGTAACTATGGGCCCCATGCTGTCGCGTGATTCACCCAATAGGTGACCATAACCATCGAAGCTATTTTCTTCAAAATCAAAAACCTGTTATGAGAATGGAGCGGTTAACTGATTTTTTAGGTTGAACCGGATTCGGCCTCGAAACACAAGTGACAGGTGGCCAATCTTCCGAAGATAATGAAGCCAGCACGTTCTATGAAGAAACCAATAAATGCAACTCGTAACGTGTGGTATGAGCATATTATGTAGGATGTGGTGAGGCACGAACCGCATCATGGATGTTCGCAAATCACTGCAAGCTGTTATTGATGCGGTTCGCACCGCTCACCGCATCCTACGCAATCACGAGTTTTATAGCGTATTTAAAAAGATAAGCATCAGCCACCAAGAAAAGTGTATCCGCGCAAAGGCACGCCGCAAGGCGGCGTGATTTCAGCGCTATTAGCTAATCTCTACTTGCATTGGTTTGACAAACGATTTTCTACTGTATCTTCTTTTTGGCTTTTTTTAGTGCTGCCATGATCTCAGTTTTACGTCCAGCATCGGCAATCGGGCGATTCCGTTGCGGTGCTGCCAGGGCATGCTCAAAAGCTTTGATGGCTAAGGCATACTCTTTCTCCTGTAATAGGAAGTCACCATAAAAATAGTTAGGATCTATACCATCAGGATTGAGTGCCAGGGCTTTTTTTAAGTAGGCTTTAGCTTTGTCGTCGTTACCAAATCCAATTGGCCAGCCGGGTACCTGATAGTAGAGACTGCCAAGTGAAGTGTAGATTGAGCCATTTAAGGCATCGGGCTCGATGGTTTCCGCTTTTTCCAGTAACTCTTTTGCTTGATTAACCAGCGATAGCGCGCCCAAACCACCTTTTTCTCCTGCCAAGGTAGATAGAATGATCGCTTGCCAGATCAGTGGTGCCGCTTCATTTGGATTGGCTTTAACCAGTATTTCTGCTTCGCTACTCAACTTTTCCAAGGCGGATACCCTTTGGTCTTCTGGCATCTGGTATTTGATCTTCGCCCAGGATTCGCTTAGCTCTAATATCTTTGGTGGCATCTCGGCAAACGCAGGCAATAGTGACAGCGAAATCAGTAATAAACATGCTAGCTTAATGTAATTTTTCATGATGCCCCCTCTTTGGCAAAATCCATTATCTTGAGATTCTGTTTTATCATTGCTCTATCGATAAGTCGGGGAAACAAGCTGTTAATGCGTACAAATAGCGATTCAGTAAAACCCAAGTATACATCCTTGCGCTCTTTCTCGATTGCCTTGACGATCTTTGCTGCTACCCAGTCAGGTTCATCCATGTTCATCTTGATTGATTCAGCCATACGGTAGACAACAGAAGAGTTGAGCTTGGTTTTCACTGCTCTTGGTGCAATGTAAGTCACGCCAATACCTGTGTGGGCCAACTCCCTGCGCAGAGCTTCCGAAAAGCCACGCAAGCCAAATTTGCTGGTTGAATAGGTGGCAAAGTAGGCAAATGCAATGGAGCCGAAAGTCGATCCTACGTTTACAATTCTGCCACTTCCCTGATCGAGCATCAGGGGTAATAACCTACGACTCAATTGCATTGGCACCAGAGTGTTTAACTGTACGATTCGATTGATTACTTCTGGATCCTCTTCACTGAAAGGGCGGAAGCTCATCAAGCCGGCATTATTGATTAGCAGATCAATGCCACCTAGATAGGAGACCGCCTGATCCACGGCGGCGTTGCGCGCCTTTGCATCGAGCATATCTGCAGCAAGGATAAGGGGTTGTTCATTTATTGGCCCCATCTTGGAGATCGTCTCTTCCAGTGAAGAATAGCTTCGGCCTATTAGTGCCAGTTTGGCGCCTTGATTCGATAATAGTCGTGCAACATGGGAGCCGATGCCTCCACCCGCTCCAGTGAGTAGAATTCGTGTTCCGTCAAGCTTCATTGCTCTTCTCCTTTAGGCCGCTTGTGCTTTGTCATTGAGTGTGAGTGGTAGGGCACGAAAAATATCGCCATAGAGTCGATAGAAGCATTTTGCAGTATGAATGATGAATTTTTTGTCCTCATCGGCCTCTAGTCGGTTTATTAGGTTGGCATAAAAATCCATATGTGAGATATCCAATGCACCATGGCTGGTTAGGTATGTAAAAGCACTCTCAGGTAGTCCCAGGTTTTCACGGGTACGCTTCGCCGCTTCTGTTGCCAGTTTGATGCTGGTGCCTTCCAATACCAACACCATACCAAGAAAGCCGATTGGATTGCGCCGCTGAATGATGTCATAAGCATAGGCGCACATCAGTTCTGCTGGCATGTCAGGCTCACTATTCCTCACAGCTTCAGCGTCGCCGCCACAGACATTAATGTCATTGAGAATCCACTCCTGATGCCCCAGTTCTTCTTCAATGTAGTGTGCCATGGCATCGCGTAACCACTCACTTTTGTGTGGAATACGTGATCCACATGCCATCAGTAATGGCGTGGTCTGTTTTACATGGTGATAAGCCTGGGTTAGAAATGCCAGGTAGCTCTGTAGCGAGAGTTCGCCACGCCAGCCATGTACCACGAAAGGTATCGAGAGCATCGATTCGCGCTCTTGTTCTGTCTGTGATAACAGATGGTTAAAAAAATCACTCATGAGATAAGTTCCTGTTGATATTGCGCCTCAATACGGCTGCAGTAGTGTTGATAGATGGTCTGACGGCGAAGGCGTCCCGTGCCAGACAATTGACCGTTGACTAGGTTGAATGGCGCATCTGCCATGAGCCATTGACCAATACGGGCATAGTCAGGGAGGTTTTGGTTAGTCCGTTGTATAGCGGTTTCGATCTCCTGTTGACTTGCGCAGAGTGAGGGTACAATCAGCGCCAGATTCCAGGGACGCGCCTCTCCAAATAGGGCAGCTTGAATGATTACTGGTTCGAGAATGAGTTCACGCTCAACCCACTCAGGCGATACGTTACGGCCAAATGCGGTAATGAAGATATTACGCCGACGCCCTAACAGGTAAAGGAAACCTTCGTCATCAAGGCGGCCGATATCACCTGTGTGCCACCAATCATTTTCATTGCGTGGCTCTGTGTCATTGAGATATCCTAGGAAACTGTTACCACGCACCAGCACTTCGCCATCTTTGGCGATACAAAGCTGCAGATGGGGCAGGGGTTTGCCAACCGAGCCAATACGCTGTGCCCCAGGATGGTTAAGGGTCGCCACCGAGGCTGATTCAGAGAGGCCATACCCCTCAAATACGGGGATTCCTAGCTGTTTGGCACTCTGCAGCAGACGTTTCGAAACTGCGGCTCCACCCAGGGCTATGAAACGTAGGCTAGGAGGGGTGATGCCTGTTGTGCTGATATGTTCGACCATTCCTTGCAGCATCTGGGGACTGAAAATGGCCGTGGTCGCTGCATAATGTTCAAGTGTCTCAACCATTCGTTCACTTTCGAGTCCTGCGGCACCGAGTAATCCTGTTTCAATCAGACTAGGTAGGGCCACTGAGGCTCCGCACCAGAGAGGCAGATAGAGACCTGCCATGTTTTCCAATAGCACAGCCAACGGCATCAGAACCACATGCCGATCATTTTGTTTAACCGCTACCGCCTTTGCCAGAGAGGTGATGACAGGCTCCATCTGTTTCCAGCTTAGAAGTACCCCTTTCGGTTCGGCAGTGGTTCCTGAAGTGTAGGTGACTTTGTGAATTCCTTTGGGTATCTTGTTTGTCTTATGGTGGGTCTGCAGGTAGTAAAGGGTTTTTCCACAAAGCTCGAATGTTGCCGTTTCTGTGAGGGTGATGCCGGCAGCTTTCTCTATAAAGCGCTTCGGTGCATCGGTAATCACGCAGGATACAGCGGTATCACTTAAGGCGTGACAAACCTGATCAGGTGAGAAAAAGGGGGGTATTGGTACTGTGCTGATATCTGCTGCCATCGATGCCAGATCGATGATAGCCCAGGCAGCTCCGTTATCCAGGTCCAGTGCCAGCGAATCTATGTTGAGTTTCGACAATCTCTCCATTGTCTGAAGAACATGGTCGTAAAGTGTTTGATAGTCCAGGCTCAGGTTCGAGCTTTCTATCGCTGGTTTATCTGGCTGAGCGTTGGCATGGATCGCCAGTTGCTGCAACATATTCAACATATTATTACCTTGTGTCAGTTATTTGCGGTTAACTGATTTTTTGAGTTCATGCAGCCTGTCTGCCCACTGCGACGGCACGATGCCAGAGATTCATCATCGACACCTCTTTTTCGCACATCGACCTGAGTGTGGCGTGACCTTGAGCCAGCTTACCTGCCATGACTCGAGGTTTTTGAGCATAATAACTACCCCAGGCATCACGCTCTGCTTCTGGTAACCGTTCGATGCTTGCCTCACCTAAATCAATTAACTCAAAACCCAGATTACGGAATGCGTTTTGCAGAATGGGACCGACCGTGAAGAGCACCCACTCACAATGGGTGGTGGATAGATAGGCAGTCAGAGCAATAAACAGCCAGCGCCCGATGCCTGTATTGGCTGCGGTGAGATTGCCTACCTCAACCAGCGTGGATCTGTCTACTGGCTGGTTGATCTGCTTGGCGATCATTTGTTCCGCTGGTGAGTCGAGGTAAGTTTCAAGAAATAGTGGCGTCTGTTCAGCATGACGAAATCCAAGAACAGCTTGCAGGCGATCCTGCTCGTCACAGAGGCTCATCAAAATTGGCATGAAATGCTGAACGTTAGCTTGATAGTGATACTCGAAGCAGCGGTGAACAAACTGCTCGGCAGCGATTCGGTTTGGTTCACCTGGAGATGAGCTTATGACATTTAATGGCAGGCCTTTCGACAGTCCGAATAGCTGTTTCTTATTCCGCATGGTAACTGCTCCACAATATGAAATCTGGAGCACAATCTATCGATGGTTTCTTAACCGAGTCTTAATCGGTCATAAAACAATGCTTTTTTTCCAGGGAAAAGCTAGGTAAGTGTCGAATGAATCACATTCGATGGGTTGGGAGGAACGGTTACTGGGGCGGCTAAGCCGCCTACTTATCCCTAAGCCGCAGCAAGCTTGAGTTACCTTATTAGGAATCCCCTTCCTTTAGGGAGGGGAGGATGTCAACCTGGTATTTGCAATGGCAAAATCTAGGGTCAAAGAATGCTGATTCCCCAGCTATCAATCATACCAGTGCCACTATTTCCGAGATCCATCGCTTTTAGCTTCCAAGTTCCTTGAGCAGGTTGATTCTCTAAGTTAAGGGTATAGTTTTTAATTAAATCCACTCCTGAGCCTCCAAAGCCTTTTAATGTATGACCTGTTTCGCTTGGGTCAATTAGTTTTACTAAGAGTTCTCGGATTGATGTGTGTCTGATGGTGACAGCGATATTGATCGTACCCGCGTTACCAGTATGGTCCACAGATATTGGACTGGAAACTCCCTGCAGACTCCTGTCAGGAATGGGATAATCTTTAAGATTTTCGTAATTTGAGCTGGTTACTGGTTCTGGATCTGCAAGCTGATAGTCGGCAACAAGGCTGACTTTGGAAAAAGCGCTATAGCCTTGCAGCATGATGTAGTATCGTCCAGGATTTGCAGGACGAATCATGCAGTGCTCCCAATTGCCAAATAGATAGGGTCTACAGTCATAGTCGGACTTTGTCGGTTGATTATCATAGAGGAGATACAGGTCGGCATCCCCACTGCTACCACTGCCCCCTTTTATGCTGACGTTCAGGCTAGTTGCCTCTGCTGGAACGTCAATGGCAAACATCAGTGCTTCACCCTGACCAGCGGAGATGTCGGTTATGGGTGCGTCATCATCAAGCAGAGTGAGATTTGGGTCTTGTTGTTCTTGTCGTTGAAGTGTTTCAACGGCTGCTTTGGCATCCAGGATGCCTGTTCCACATCCTGGGCAGTCGCTTGGGAATGCTTGGGTAGTTTGCTTGAGTATCTGCGCTACCTGATCTGGCGTGATGTCAGGTTTTAGGCTGTAAAGCAGCGCTGCAACACCACTGACATGAGGCGTCGCCATGCTGGTGCCTTCCATAAAGCGGTAACTGTCATCCTGAGGGGTGCTTACTCCGTTGTTAAAGGTAGAGAGAATGCCTACTCCAGGAGCCGATAGGTCAACAGCATCCCCATAGTTTGAGAAAGAGGCGCGAGTGGCGTCTTGATCCGTTGCCGCGACAGTAATGACGCCGGGACAGTTGCCCGGAGAAAACTTTGCGCTATCGATATTCTTGTTTCCTGCAGCGGCAATGACGGTTGCTCCAAGTTGATGTGCTCTCTCTATGGCATCGATCGCTGTTTGGGGGCAGCCATCGGAATCGCTACCAAGACTAATATTAATTACCTGGGCAGGATTTGGGTTGACCGGCATGTCAGGAAGTGTGGCACCTGCCGCCCATAAAACACCATCCATGATGTCAGAAAGATACCCTCCACATCGACCAACTACTCGTATAGGTACAATCTTTGACTTAAAAGCAATCCCGGCCACACCCAATGCATTGTTGGTTAGTGCCGCAATGGTTCCGGCGACATGAGTGCCATGCCAGGAGCTGATGTAGTTGCCACAGGTGGGGTCCTGGTCCCCAGGATCAGTAGGATCACTATCTCGCCCATCACCGTCATTCGCGGCATATACATCACTGATTAGGTCATAACCAGGGAGGATGTTTGGGATTAGGTCCTCGTGTGGAAGATAGCCTGTGTCCACTACTGCCACTATGGTATTTGCGCCCTGTGTGATGTCCCAGGCCAAAGGAAGATTAATGCCGCCAATCTCCTGAAAGTAGTTCCACTGACCAGCATATTGAGGGTCATTGGGAGTGTACTGGGGGTACATTATCAAGTCTGGCTCTGCATAATCCACATCCTCAAGCTGCTCAATGTCATGGGCCAGTACCTGCATCTCCTCAAGGGGTATCTCCTGATTGAGTCGAATTACATGAGCACCGCCGTATGTTAATTTGACCTCGGTGGATGATGTTCCTGCCATTCCCGCAACTAAGTTGCTTGCGCTACCAGGAAGCGTGCGGTTCTTCCAACCTGGTTTGTACTTGATGATAAGTCTGTCAGTGGAGGAGGGGGTAGGGTGAACTGATGCTTGTGAATAGAGACCCTGAAGGTGCTGTTCTCCAGCATAGAGGTTTCCTGTGATAGTCATACTCAAAATTAGCAGACAAGCTAGGTGAGAAAATGAATTGGTGGCAAGTATTTTCATAAAAACTCCGCGAAAAGATGTCCGTTTGTCTAGCTAATCCAAGAGCAATCAAGTCACCTTGGTTATTTGTTTTTGAATGGTGTAAATATCTGGTATAGGTTTAAATGCTACTTCTAAAATACCAAATTTTGGATTTGAGGCGTTCAATTATCTTAGTGTGAGGATGTTTCCAAGTAGTGATCACTGGCCAGAACTCCTTGCGCAACAGATAAGAGGATTTACCTTTGAGTCTACCAACAAGATCAGTTGATTGAGTATAGGGCGGTTAACACACCACGTCCATATTTTCACATAGACTAGAGTTTTGGTATGACGTATCATAACGATCAAACAACTATCAAATCAATGCCAACATGACTGATGTCAACAGAATATGCTTTTGTTGATCAGATGGCTCAAAAGCCCTATCCCAGACTAGTGTGGTGCTTCATACAAATTGACGCTTATAGAAGCCTGCTCAGGCCAGGAGACAAGGCGCAATGCGCAGGGAATGGCTCGCCCTTTTCAAGCATTGCAACGCAGTATCCTGGCCTGAGCAGGCTTCCCTTCGGGCGAGACGCTA
>JARRQF010000119.1:0-10964 GCA_037382065.1 Candidatus Thiodiazotropha sp.
TCAGTTTCTTCTCGCATGGTACGCCACTTTAACCCGCATTTGTCTCGACAAAGCCAATCATCCGCTTTGTGGTCAAGGTCGTACTTTGCAAGTTCGGCAGGTGGAGCAACGATTGAGACTTGGCGTAAGTATGTAGAAAATCAGGCTACGCCTGATTAGCCCTTTCATCCCCGCCCGCATTGGGCGAGGGTTTTCGGGCTATTCTGCTAAACCTAACACAGATACTGGCATGTCAACCGTCTATTCGATATCCTCACATTGAATAGCTGATTATGGTTTAACCTAAAAAGATCAGTTGGAGAGCGTGATCCACCTGATAGGTGACCATATACATCAAAGCTATTTCTTCAAAATCAAAAACCTGCCATTAGATATGGAGCGGTGAACTGATTTTTTCTAGGTTTAAGGCGGTAACCCCGCAAGATGGTCTTAGATGAAGCACTACACTATTTGGCTTTTGGGATGTTGCCTGATTGGCACCAGTATGATGACCTATGCTGAAACTCGCTATGTTACGGATGAGCTTCAGCTCTCTCTTTATGAACGCTTCGACTCCAAGGGAGAGCTTTTAATGCGCCTTAACAGCGGCACAGAACTGGAGCTTTTAGAGGAAAAAAGTTTTTTTGCAAAAGTCCGAACAAAAGACGGTACTGAGGGATGGACCAAAGCAGGCTTTCTTACCAAAGACAAACCAGCCAAAGCACAACTTGAAGACTTAAAAGTGGAAAATAAGAGCCTTTCTGATGCATTGGAGGAAAAAAAGCAGCAGCTATCCAAGATCAAGGCTGAATTAAGCCGTGCACAAGAACATAACCAGCCTACCAATAGCGTGGTTACTATTGAGAAACAGGATGACCCAGTAGATACCAAAGAGACGCTAATCACTGCTTTGGATAGAGTACAGCATGGAAATAACAACCTCAAACCACCAATCTGCTACAAGCAGTTCCATTGAAATGGGGTTTAATAGCTTCAGGTATCACCTTTCTGCTGGGCTTGGCGTCTGGATTCGCTTTATTCGACTACCGAAGTCGCAAACGCCATGGAGGCTACCGAATTTACTAGGCTTAACTGTCGATAGCGTACTTTTTCATCCGATAGAGCAGCGTATCCCTAGTTAGGCCAAGGAGCCTTGCTGCTTTGCTGCGATTACCAAGGGTCTTTGACAAGGCTTGTTCGATTAGATTAGCTTCAAGTTGATCCATGCTAAGCCCCTGATCCGGAAGTACAAACTGCCCCGATTCAGCAGATTTCGCCCTTGGGGCTGAACGAAACTCTCTTGGTAGATTTTCAATCTCTACCTTTCTTCCAGAGAAGAGAATGAGCATGCGTTCAGCAAAGTTTTTCAATTCCCGCACATTCCCAGGCCAAGCATGGTTATTTAGAAGTTTAATGACTCTCTTGCTATAAATAGGTGCTCGCAGCTTGTAGCTTTGAGATAGCTCGGCTGTTAGCCCTGTGAGCAGCAACTCAACATCACCAGAACGATCACGTAATGGTGGAAGCTCCAATGGCACCACATTTAAACGATAGTAGAGGTCGGTACGAAATGCCCCATCCTCAATTGAGAGCGAAAGATCTCTATTGGTTGCTGCAACAACACGAACATCAACACGTTGGTTATTTGCCCGGCCTACCATCTGGCATTCGCCAGTCTCAAGAAAGCGCAATAATTTCGCCTGCACTGCAACAGGTAGCTCACCAATCTCATCCAGAAATAGGGTACCGCCCTGAGCTGCCTGTACCTTGCCGATACTGTCGGATATTGCCCCGGTATAGGCGCCCTTGCGATGACCAAAAAGCTCACTCTCAGCCAGCTGGGCCGGTAGAGCCGCACAGTTAACCGTAACAAAAGGTTTATCACGACGGCGGCTATTCTTGTGCAGAGCCTGAGCCAATAACTCTTTCCCTGTACCACTTTCACCAGTTACCAAGACGGTCGCATCTGTAGCAGATACAATGCGCATAGCACGAAGTAAAGTCTGAAATTCCGGGGCCTTTCCTAACATAACCATCTCCACATGAAACCGCGTTTATTGTAAAACACTTTCGGCTCCGTGGAAAATCGGTATTTGCTATACCAACTCAATGAAATACTTCCTTGACAATTTCCAGAAAGCGCTTTGCTTGGGGCGAGAGAAATTTACCCCTGCGCAATACCATACCGTAGCTTCGATCGGGAAAAAACTCTCCCAATGAAATGGTTGCTACCTGCTCATCACCAGTTAGGCAGACATCGGTGACAATTGAGATTCCCAAACCAATTTCCACATATTTTTTAATCACCTCCCAACCCCCCGCCTCCAGCGTGACGTTGTAGTTGGCATTATGTTGCTTAAAAACCAAGTCAACCATCCGCCAGGTACTTAGATGGTGCGGCGGCAGAATGAGGCCATAAGGACTGATATCGTGCAGACGAATACTCTCCTTCTTAACTAGTGGGTGGTCCAGAGGCGTAATCAAAACTGGAGCATAAGTAACTACTGGTTGATAGATAACATCGTCGGGAACCTCCAGCATCGAGCCAATAGCCATGTCTGTCTCATCAGCACGTAACATTGCCATACCATCGCGGCCAGTAACATTGTGCAGCTTGACCCTAATCCCAGGATAGCGTTCGGCAAACTTACGAATCGGCTCAGGGAGTATGTAGAGTATAGTGGATTCACCTGCGGCAATATTAAGCTCACCACTCTCAAGCTTCCCACATGAAGCAGAAAAGGTCTCATGCAATTTATCCATCCCCTCAACCAGCGGTTGGGAAAGCTTATAGAGAGTCTCACCTTCCGGAGTCAGCTTTATTTTCGGCCCCCTGCGCTCAAACAGCACCGTCTCCATCTCCCGCTCCAAAGCCTGAATTTGTAAAGAGACTGTTGGTTGGCTCAGGTAGAGTCTGTCCGCCGCTTCACTGATTGATCCCGTCTGAGCCGCATGACAAAAAGCTCTCAATTGCTTGAGGCGGTTCTGTTTGTAATGAATCTGCGGAGTATCTGCCATGTGGATCGCCTGTAGCATTAATAATATCAATACTAAATTTTAAACATTATACTAAAATCAATAATAAATGCACATTTCAGCTTAGCAAAGAACTATCCACCCAATATGGATCATGTTCGACTATCCTTACCATCAGCATCAAAAAATAGAGGTGGCCATGCCTAAGCCAGAACAAAAGCCAAATCCCATGTATCAACTACTTAAGCAGGGAAAAGTTAAAGAATTTAACCAAAGACTCGCTGCGGGAGAGATTTGTGATCTGGAAAATGCCGATTTAAGGGGAATCGATTTAAGAGGTCTGGATGCCAAGGACTTGAATCTGGCGGGAGCCTATCTCCGACATGCCGATCTCCGGGGCCTTAACCTAAAAAGTACCAATCTTGAAGGGGCCAGTATCAACAGCGCGAAGATATCAGGAACCTATTTTCCAATTTCACTTTCGGCCGATGAGATCAACCTTTCACTGGTACATGGAACCCGTTTACGCAACCGCTGACTCGTAAACCTTAATAGTCAGAATCAAGCTGGGCTAGTATATTTCTTGCTACCAAGCACTGATCGCTGTTGCCATCCTGAAGAATTTCATAAAGCAGATCACGAGCCTTTTCCACTTCTCCTGAAGCACGGTATGTTTGGACTTGGAGCAACTTTTCCTGAATTTTATCAGGCTCAGCAGGTAGTTTATCTTGCCCCTTTTCCTCGGTTTTCTCAATTGTATCAAGCTCCTCCTCCATCTCAGCATCGGTAAGAGGAATAAAACGGTCGGGGTCTAGGGAGCCAGAGGTGGGGTCTATTTCACTCCCCACAGGCTCACCCTGATCACCATCTTCTACTTTTGAGGCAACAGCACCTTC
Source organism: Candidatus Thiodiazotropha sp. (assembly GCA_037382065.1). Classification (GTDB taxonomy): domain Bacteria; phylum Pseudomonadota; class Gammaproteobacteria; order Chromatiales; family Chromatiaceae; genus Thiodiazotropha. The sequence goes on from JARRQF010000119.1 coordinate 3,852, forward strand.
ACTAACGCTTTGATCTGTTTCGTCTTCTGGTTTTCTGACAAACCCTTTTGAGAATATAAGCCCCATTTCAAACAGAATCCACATCGGCAGGGCCAGCAGCGTTTGGGATATAACATCTGGTGGGGTCAGGAGCATTCCAACAACAAAGGCACCAACAATCACATAGGGGCGTTTTTCCCTGAGTGACTCTGGTGTGGCAACACCTAGCCAGACCAGAATAATGGTCGCTATCGGCACCTCAAACGCCATTCCAAAGGCAAAAAAGAGGGTCATAACAAAACTGAGGTAGCTGCCCATATCTGTGGCCACCTCTACCCCTTCTGGTGCTGTGCCCGCAAGAAAGGTGAACACCAGTGGAAAAACCACAAAATAGGCAAAGGCCATACCGCAATAAAACAGTAGTGTGCTCGAAACCAGCAACGGTACTACCATACGCTTTTCATGACGATAGAGACCCGGAGCTACAAAGCCCCAAAACTGGGAGAGTATGTATGGAATGGCGATAAAAATAGCCAGTTGCAGACTGAGTTTGAAAGGGATTAAAAAGGGATCGACCGGCTTAGTTGAAATCATGCTACTACCTTCTGGCAGCGCATCACGCATCGGCCCGGCTATGGCGCTATATATGTCGTTTGCAGAAGGGTACAAAAACACAAACACGACCAAGACCGCCACTACCATGCGAAGTAGCCGATCACGCAACTCAATCAGGTGGGTAACCAAAGGCTGCTCTTGGCTTGTGCTATCAGGGGAGTTTAGCGCCGACATCTAATCTGCTTGGCTCTGTTTTTTACTGTCTTCAGGTTGATCGAAATTTACCGCATTTTTTGCCTCTTGCATCTGACTGCTAGCTTCCTGCTTGATCTGGTTAAGGTCTTGCCGCGTCTCTTCTACTATTTCATGCAACGGATTGGCCAATTGCGCCTGCTTTTCAAGGATAGCCTTGAGCTCTTCTGCTTTGATCTCCTGATCGATATCTGCTTTTACATTAGCAACAAAACGTCGTCCACGCCCCAACCAATGACCAGCCGTTCGTGCCACTTTGGGCAACCGCTCGGGGCCAATAACGATCAATGCCACCAGTGCAATGATCGTGATTTCCCAAAAACCGACATCAAACATAGTGCTCTCTTCTCAGCATCAAGGGATAATTAGTGACTCATTTCTTCTCTTTTTCTTTAGAAGTGACCTCTCCATCAACCACAATACCCGATTCCGATTGCTCGATCTGATTCGCCGCCTTCTGCTCTTCTTTTTCACCCTCCTTCATTGCACCCTTGAAGCCCCTGATAGCACCTCCCAAATCAGCTCCGATGCCTTTCAGTTTCTTGGTTCCGAACAGCAGCAATACGATGATCAGTACAATCACCAACTGCCAGAGACTGATACCCATAATCTTCTCCCCCACCGGACATGCCGGTTTCATTAAAAAATTGTACGACCATTAGGCAGTACACGCCTAATCTGCTTTTATCACACTCTGCCCACTAGAGAATTCTGGAGAGATAAACGCTGACCAGCTCATTCGTTATATGGGATGATACCCCTGTTCTGCTCGCGAAACTACTTGCCTCGCTGCGCTTTCTCTTCAATACCGGAAAGACCAAAACGACGCTCCAGCTCTTTTAGCACTTGTTCGGGGCCCAACCCCTGGTAGGCCAGCAGTACTAGGGTATGAAACCAGAGATCAGCGATTTCATAGATAATTTTGTCGGCAACGCCATCTTTCGCTGCCATAACGGTTTCAGTCGCCTCTTCACCGATCTTTTTCAGGATAGCATCAACTCCTTTGGCATAGAGCTTCGCCACATAGGAGCTATCCGGCTCGGCATTTTTTCGATCTTCAAGCACTTGGGCCAGTTGTTGCAGTACATCACTCATACCAAGACTCACTCATATATTAGCTTAGGGTCTTTCAATACAGGCAGTATTTCCACCCACTCACCATCTTGCAATTCCCGGTAGAAACAGTTATGTCTACCAGTATGGCAGGCAATCCCACCCTTTTGCTCAACCTCAAGTAACACCACATCATTGTCGCAATCGAGGCGAATCGCCTGAATGACCTGCTGATGTCCCGACTCTTCCCCCTTGTGCCACAATTTCTCTCTTGAGCGCGACCAGTAGACCGCATGTCCACTCTCCTGAGTGAGCCGCAAGGCCTCGGCGTTCATCCAGGCCATCATTAATATCTTGCCGCTACCTGTCTCCTGGGCTATAACTGGAACCAATCCATTACTATCCCATTTCACCTCATCGAGCCACTTCATTGTCTAACCTCAATACCTTGATCTCGCATAAACTGCTTCGCATCGCCGATGGAGTATTCAGCAAAGTGAAATATACTGGCAGCTAAGACGGCATCTGCACCACCGAGTTTTACCCCATCAACTAGGTGTTGCAACTCACCAACCCCGCCAGATGCAATCACCGGAACCGGTACTGCCTCGACAATTGCCCGTGTTAGAGCGTTATCAAAGCCAATTTTTGTGCCATCTCGATCCATACTGGTTAACAGAATCTCCCCAGCGCCATAATCGCTCATGCGTTTCGCCCACTCTATGGCATCCAGACCAGTCGGCTTACGTCCACCATGGGTGAAGATCTCCCATTTTGGTGGTTCTCCGTCGGCACTCACCCGTTTCGCATCAATCGCTACAACAATACATTGCGATCCAAAACGTTCTGTCGCCTGTCGAACAAACTCAGGATTGAACACAGCAGCAGTGTTAATGCCGACCTTGTCAGCTCCGGCATTGAGCATGCGACGAATATCGTCCGTCGTTCGAATGCCACCGCCAACGGTCAATGGAATGAAAACTTCGCTCGCTACTTGTTCAACCACGTGAATAATGGTCTCGCGGTCATCTGAGCTGGCGGTAATATCGAGAAAGGTGATTTCATCAGCCCCTTCTTCGTTGTAACGCCGGGCTACTTCGACCGGGTCTCCCGCGTCACGGATATCGACGAACTTCACCCCTTTAACCACACGTCCCGCATCGACATCGAGGCAGGGAATGATACGTTTCGCTAACATTTCAAAACCCATTGTATTATTCGAATCATGAATGAATTAGCCAATTCATGATGCAATATTCAAGTTAACCGGCCAGTTGATCCGCCAGTTGCTGTCCAGCGGCCAAATCCAAAGTTCCTTCATAGATAGCACGCCCGGTAATTGCTCCCATGATGTTATCGGTTTTTGCCTGACATAGGGCCTCGATATCACTGATATTTGTGATACCACCTGAGGCGACAACCGGAATGGAAATAGCATTTGCCAGATCCCGGGTGGCTTCCACATTGGGGCCAGTAAGCATGCCATCACGTCCAATGTCGGTATATACAATGGCGGATACCCCATCGTTTTGAAAGCGACGAGAGAGCTCTGTCACTTCCAAATCAGTGACTTCAGCCCAACCATTGATCGCCACCATCCCCTCTTTGGCGTCCAATCCAACAATGATATGTCCAGGGAACGCCTTACAGGCTCGTGTCACAAACTCCGGTTCCTTGACCGCTAGTGTACCAATGATGCAATAGCTGACACCTGCCTCCAAGTAGGCTTGGATGATCGCTTCATCCCGAATGCCACCACCCACCTGAATGGGTAGCTTGGGATAGGCTTTGGCGATCGCACGAATCGCCTCTCCATTGATAGGCTCACCGGCGAAAGCTCCGTTGAGATCCACCAAATGAAGTCTCCGCGCCCCCGCCTCAACCCAGCGGGTCGCCATATCCAAGGGGTTGTCAGAGAAAACAGTATCGTCTTCCATACGTCCTTGGCGCAAGCGCACACACTGACCGTCCTTGAGATCTATAGCGGGTATTAACAACACGAGTTTTTTCCTGATTAATAGGTAATTTTTTGGCGGCTACTTATCCACCCCAATGCACGAAATTTTTCAATAGACGCAAACCGGCATCAGCGCTCTTTTCTGGGTGAAACTGCACAGCAAAAAGATTGTTCTGAGCAATGGCACTGGCGAAGTTGACGCCATATTCTGTAGTAGCAGCAATTAATTCATGCTGCTCTGGATCCACATAGTAGCTGTGCACGAAATAGAATCGACTATCCTGGGAAATTCCCTGCCATAGGGGATGATCATCAAGCTGATGCACCTGATTCCAGCCCATATGAGGAATCTTCATCACTTCACCGTCAGGTGCAATTCCACTGGTAAAGCGCTTCACATGGCCCGCTATGAACCCAAGCAGAGGGGTGCCGCCATTCTCTTCACTGTCATCAAGCAATACCTGCTGTCCCATACAGATACCGAGAAATGGCTTGCTTTGCGCTGCATCCAGTATGGCCCGGCTCAGATGATGATCAGATATTGCCGCCATGCAGTCTCTTGCCGCTCCCTGCCCGGGAAACACGATCCGATCGGAACCAAGGATCAGCTCAGGGTCATCGCTGACTAAAACTTCGTCATGGTCCCCTGCGACATGCTCCACCGCCTTCGCGACAGATCTGAGATTTCCCATACCGTAATCAATCACGGTGATACGTTGTGACATCTTAATACCCGTGAAAAGTTACAGACAACCCTTGGTGGAGGGGATATGTTCAGCCATGCGAGGATCGCTCTCCAACGCCATACGTAAAGCCCGACCGAAGGCTTTGAATACTGTCTCGGCCTGATGGTGGGCATTTGTACCCCGTAGATTATCAATGTGCAAGGTAATGCCAGCATGATTTACCAACCCCTGAAAAAATTCCTGCAGCAGGTCAACATCAAATTCACCGATCCACGCACGGCTGAACTTCAAATTGTAGACCAAGCCAGGACGCCCAGAAAAATCAACCACGACTCGGGAGAGTGCCTCATCCAGGGGTACATAGGCATGACCATAACGACAGATCCCTTTTTTATCGCCTATGGCTTTCGCAAGTGCTTGCCCCAGGGTAATGCCTATATCCTCTACTGTATGATGGGCATCAATCTGTAGATCACCTCTGGCAGTCACATTCAGGTCAATCAAACCATGACGGGCGATCTGATCGAGCATGTGATCAAGAAACGCAACGCCGGTGGCAAAACGGGCATCCCCTTTGCCATCCAGATTCAGCGATATGCTGATCTGAGTCTCCAAAGTATTGCGCTCAACCTGCGCGGTACGCTGCATAGCGGTAACTCCAATCAATAACGACCAATACGAACGGATGGTATACCAGTTCGCTTCAATATAGGGCATGTATTTTAGAGAAAAACGGCTGAAATGACAGCGTTTGGCTCTCGTCAGATTTTAGTGGTCAACTGCAAAGTATCGGATTATGAGAAGCATATTAGGGCCTCAGAAAAACTAGCCATCCAATCCTGCCGGTCTCTCAGACCAGCTTCTGTGTTGTAGGTTCAGTTACATAATCAATGATCTGCGCCTTGAATCTGAACTGATATCCTGCGTATTATTGGATAATTAATTTTTTCGAGCCCCTTAGCTTTCCAGCCAGAAAGTAACTGGCCCATCGTTAACGAGTTCAACCTGCATATCTGCACCAAACACCCCGCAGCCAGTAGTTTTACAGCGATCAGCTGCCTGCTTGGTCAAATAATGGAATAGGCGCTCTCCAAGTGCTGCATCTGCAGCATTTGAAAAACCAGGGCGCATTCCTTTTCTAGTATCAGCCACTAGCGTGAATTGAGGTACCAGCAGCAATCCGCCATCTATGTCCATGAGACTCAGGTTCATTCGGCCTTGATCATCAGGAAAGACCCGGTATCCTAGTAATCGCTGCAACAATCGATCTGCCTTATTTGGGGTATCCTCTTTTTGTACCCCGACCAAGACCACAACTCCTCGGCCTATCTCAGCAATAGATTCGCCGTTGATGACCACCCGCCCCTGACAGACCCGCTGGAGCAATCCAATCATCCTAGAAAGAGCCGCTGGACAAGGTAAACCACTTTTTCTTGGATCATCCAAACATGGTGGCAAACCGGTCAGTAGCTTCTATTAAGGCACTACGAATACCCGGCTCTGCAGCGGAATGACCCGCATCTGAAATGACGACCAATTCACTTCTTGGCCAAGCACGATTGAGCTCCCATGCCGAACTCATAGGGCAGATCAGGTCGTAGCGGCCTTGCACGATAATTCCAGGAATATCTTTGAGCTGCGCCACATCATTCAGCAGTTGATTGGGACGCAAGAAAGCATGGTTAACGAAATAGTGAGCTTCGATACGGGCCAGGCTAAGAGCGGTCTGAGGATCCGTTCGTGCTCTGGTATTGGATCTAAAAAATCTTTCCAATAGTCGGGAAAGACTTGACTAGCTCCATTTTGGTAAAACCATGCTATCTCCTTATCACGACAGAGAAAGATCCCCCTCAAGACCATACCAAGAACAGATTCAGGGTGGCTCTGAGCGTAGGCCAGAGAGAGAGTCGAACCCCAGGAGCCGCCAAATAGTATCCAGCGATCAATGCCAAGTTCCTCACGGATTCGCTCAATATCAGCAACCAAGTCCCAAGTTGTATTGCTTTCCAGAGCAGCGTGAGGGGTTGAACGACCACAGCCACGCTGATCGAACAGCACCACTCTATACCTATCAGGATCAAAGAAACACCTGTGATACGGCTCGCATCCCGCCCCAGGTCCTCCATGTAAAAAAAGCACAGGAATTCCAGTAGGATTACCAACCTGCTCAATATAGAGCTGGTGAAGGTTGTCCACAGAAAGTCGTTGGGTTTGATAAGGTTCGATTGTTGGGTATAGGTCTGTCATATTGTAAGAAAATACTTACACTGTAAGATGAAAAGTCCTACGCATTTGCGGTAATATATCACACTTTAAATACGAATGTTTGTGCCATAATTCAATTGTCGTCACCAAGGATATGCCATGGATATGTCAGCTAAGGATGGTACACGGATGAGGAGCTTACCCTAACCAAGCCGATGACCATAAGCCCAACCGCAAGGATTGCTGTTGGGCTTTTCATTTTTAAGGGCCGCCCCTCTTGGTGTAAGAAAATTCTTACACCAAGAGGGGCGATAATCCTACACACTTATGGTAATTTTTCACAGTTTAAAATAACTATTTGTGCCATAATTCAATCGTCATCAAGGACAACTCAGGACACTCAGCTATGGATGGTACAGGGAAGAG
>JARRQF010000120.1:0-10035 GCA_037382065.1 Candidatus Thiodiazotropha sp.
GTGAATCAGCAAGGCAAACATCGCAAGACGGATCGTTTGGACCTTGATTCGCTCTACATCCAACTGATCCACTATACGCAAGGAGAACGTGACGAATTACAGGTGGTGAATGTCCCCAGTGAAGCAGCAGAAGCAGAGATGCGCTTGGATCGCATGCTTAGTCAACTAAAGAAGGAGCAGATTCAACATCGGAATCGGATGCAGTCTGTGCTGATTCGATACGGATTGAGACTCAAGCAGGTAGGAGGGCCGGATTGGGATCGGAGGGTCTCACAACTGCAGGACTGGTCAGGCAAAGCTCTCCCGATTCTTGTTCAAAGTGAACTGCATCAGGAGAACGAGCGGATGTTGTTGGTGGAACAACAACGCCAAGAGCTGGAGCATGAACGTGATCGTCTGATAGAAAAAGGCGAGGGAAAGGTCTACGAGCAGATACGGCGTTTGCTCAGCTTGAGAAGTTTGGGGCCGGTGATCAGTTGGCGTTTAGTAACGGAGTTTTATGGCTGGCGTGCCTTTAAAAACCGCAAGCAGATCGGAGCCTTATCAGGATTGGTGGGCACTCCCTATAACAGCGGACAGAGTGAACGAGAGCAAGGGATCAGCCATGAGGGCAATCCGCGAGTCAGGAGTTTGGCGATCGAGTTGGCCTGGCTCTGGGTAAGGCTTCAGCCTACAAGCAAATGGAGCTTGTGGTTCAGGCGACGCTTTGCCCAAGGGAGCAAGCGGATGCGCAAGATAGGCATCGTAGGAGTAGCGCGTCATTTGTTGATCGACTTATGGCATTTTCTGGAGGATGGTGTGGTACCTGAAGGTGCCGTGCTGAAACGAATCTAATCACTGATGAGAGACAGGAAAAATCGAGCAAGTAAGTGAGCACGTTGTTAGAGGTGCCCGCCCACATCCAGGGGCCCAAATGAAAGGACCCGACCTTCGTAGATGGGGCGCTTCTTCATCGGTTCACACAATCGCCAGAGGCGAATAAGGTATAGGGTTATCGGCTAAAGAGGCCGGAACGGATAGAAGGCGGTATCAGGCAAAATGCCCTGATCGCGCGATAGAACCGAGACAACAAAGCAGTATGGCTAACTAACCTGCTCTGAACTGAACGACTGGAGTGAATGTTATGACAGAACAAGATCCACCAGAGAACTAATCCGGCTATACCGGGCTTGACAAACGAGTCCTCATAGAAGGATGTGGTGAGGTACGAACCGCATCATAATTTTCGATCATGTGCCAATAGTGTGTTTCCAATAAGAGGACAATAACGAGTGGCAGGGGGGGCTGAATACGCCACAGTTTCAAATAAAAAAGGGGATGGCTCACTCCATCCCCTTTTTCTATCACGCCATGCTTTGCACAAAATGTGTGAGTAGAGACTGAATCGCTATATTACGCAGCAATCTCTTCCTCAGACGCCTCCTGCGCCTCCTGCGCCTTTTGCAGTTCCTTCAAGCTTTGCTCAAGTTTCTGCTTTTCCTTGCGCAAGCTGGAGAGGGCCTCTTCAGCTTTTTTGCGCGCATCAGACTCATCCATCTTCTGCTTTTTTAGTCCCTTTAGCTTCTTCACAACATTTTCTGGCGTATCAGACAGGGTCGTGCTTATAACCTTGATAGCGCGCTCCTTCTCTGCCAGTTGCTCCTTAAGCTTTTTCAGTTGCTGCGCATGGTTGGCGCGCTCAGTGATCAGCTGCTGCTGAAGCTGCTGCACATTCGCTTGCGCCTCGGCAAGAGCGGCTTCAACAGTTTTCAGGGATTTTTGGCTATCTGCCAACTTCTGTTCTACGGAATCAACCGAAAGCTTGGTCTGCTCCTTGGCACGAACCACCTCAAGCTCAGCTTCTGTAGAGCGCTTGATAGTTGCTTCGAGTGCTAGCTTAAGCTCTTCTGGAGTGCAGTTTTTATCTAGCTTCAGGGCATCGGTCGCTGCCATCATTAACATCTGTTTACTAACCGCAACATCTTTCCAAACTTTGAGTTGTAGTTCTACTTCGGTATCAGTCACATGTTCTCCTTGGGATAATTAAATGGGATATTGGTTCTACCTGGGTGGATAAACCCTGCATTATGACATGACTTACACCAGATGTCATCCCGAGTCAATAAAAAATAAATACAATTTGGAAAATCCCACCATCAAAATGCAGTAAATACATATCTAATTCAATGACATACAAATATCCGAGAATTATAACTTAATAAGCTTAGCAGATTAATAGGATCTTCTTTCTCTTATACCACCAATACTTCTAAATGAGGTTGGTTTGATGAGATACTCTTTGCCCATTTAAATATCAATTGCTTTAAGACCAAAGAGGTAGATTTCATAATAGAAACAGAGGTCACTCCCTACACAAACGATGAGCCATACTTTTTGTACTGAGCTTAATCTCAAACCAATCACAAACTTCTCTGACCTGTCATATTACTGTAACCGTATGGGTGGAACATTGCATTCTTAAAATTGCATGGATAACTCTTTATGGAAAACAGCAGAATACAAATCCCATCATATATATCGCTCATTCTCAGCCCAGACTTCTATGGTTTGATAGTGAGAATACTAATAGGTCTATTGATGATAAGTATGAGCCTGTGGCTTGCTACGGGCATATTCAGTCTATGCAAACATCTTTGGTTTGCTATCACAGGAGAATGGGGGCACGAGGCAGAAAAGATCATCATTGATGTAGTGATAATCCTGGCAATTCTAGAGCTGGTACGCACCCTACAGTCATATCTTGAATTGGGTCGGGTCAAAGTCACACTGATACTTGATGCAGCTCTAGTGGTACTAATTGGCGAATTAATCAGTCTATGGTATCGGGATTACACTGCGACTGAAGTACTACTCAGCATGGGAGTAATCACCATGCTCACGTTACTTAGAATTCTCACGGCAAAGTTTTCACCTGAGCTGTGCACTGAGGAATAGGATATTCAGCCACTCCACTAAAAGCGTTCCATATAGTGCCCAAACAGTCTCTGATTAGCTTGCTGCAACTGCTTTCGCAACATTATCGCTTGTGCATCGGTTATTTCTGACTTTGCCTGCATCAACTCCGCGACCAGCTGAAAGGCATCGGGGGGATTGAGTTCTTGCATATCAACTTCGGATGTAAATCGTTTTGCCAAGCTAGGGTTATCAATAAATAACCAAGCGGGAAAATCCTCATCAGGTAACTCTGGTTCTAAATCGAGAAAGCATTGCCATCCACGCCACCATTCAGACCCCCTTTGCGCAGCAATCGATGAAGCTTGATCAGGAAAACGCCAACAGATCATAAACCAGCTAACAAGTGCATCAACTTCTTGATGCAGGCGTGCGCTGGCCAGCCCATGGCGTTGCAGTAGCACGAAATGGTCACGCCAATTGGCCTCTTGTTCGATCCGAGCTTTGAGTTGATACCAATCCTCAGCTTGGAGCGATGCATAGCTCGCGTGTCGCTCAGGGTAGTCGTCATCAAAGACCATATCATCCAATGCCTGAGCCAGACTCCTCCAAAAGGGCACCAGAAAGGGGTGACTGGAAACACCGAGTATCTCTTCTGCCATGGGTTTCAACTCCTGCAGAAGGTAGTGCAGCTCTTGAAGTGGCTCTTCTAATGGCGTCGCTCGGCAAGCGGCTTCAACCAATCCTTCAAATCCTCCCAACTGATGGTGACTGGGGTCGACTTCATGCAGCTGTTCAACTAGTTGAGCTGCCTCATGTACATCACGGTTCAGCAACGCCTGGATGATGCCATTCGCCAGAGTCGTACCCGGAGAATCCATCAAAAGATCCAGCTGTGGCATCTCATCGCTTTTGCGATAGGCCGTTTGAAAGCAGCGATTCACTTCAAGTTGCGAACTGAAACGCAGCTCCGTTCTCTTTCCACTCACCCAACTTGTATAGCGTTGTAGCTCAGATGCCAACCCCAACTCAATAGCATAAGCTTCAGCCAGTTGCAGCATCTCCCGACTCTGCTCTGGAGAGCCAAACAGCTTCTCCTCGAGATACGCTCCATCTCCTTCGCGCCAAGCTTCGTAATCGGCATACATAAGACGCCCCTCGGTAAAGAGCATTTCCAGGGGCTGATAGACCCCTTGTTCGAAAAGCAATCGGTCGACCTGCTCCCGAACTTGTTTCTCTCTCTGATTCAATTCAGACACCTCAATCAATTACTCCAAGGGCTCAAACAGAGCATTTAAATCCGATTCACTCCAGGACGCCTGACTGCCACCCTGGTTATTAAAAAGACTGTCAGCCAATGCCTGTTTTTGTAACTGCATAGATTGAATCTTCTCTTCAATGCTGCCTATTGTAATCAGCTTATAGACAAATACCGGATTACTCTGGCCAATTCGATGGGCACGATCGGAGGCCTGTTGTTCAACAGCTGGATTCCACCAAGGATCGTAATGGATCACGGTATCTGCCGCAGTCAAATTAAGCCCTACCCCCCCTGCCTTAAGGCTGATTAAAAACAGCGGGACGCATCCCTGTTGAAAACGCTCGACGGGGATGGCTCTGTCCCGAGTGTGACCAGTCAGTTTGACATACTCGATACCGACTCGCTTTACCGAAGCTTCGATTAACTTCAGCATTCCGGTAAACTGGGAAAACAGCAGAATACGTCGCCCCTCTTCAATCATTTCCGGCAGCATGGCCATGAGCGTTTCGAGCTTGGCCGAATCCTGAATCCCTTCGGCACTCTCCAATTTTAGTAACCGAGGATCACAACAGACCTGACGCAACTTCAATAAAGCATCAAGTACAATAATATGGCTGTGCTCTACGCCTTGTGCCATAATCGCTTGGCGAACCTTTTCATGCATCGATAGCCTGACACTTTCGTACAGATCGCGCTGTGCGCCATTAAGTTCAACACTCTGAATGATTTCGGTTTTCGGTGGCAGATCCTGCGCTACCCGTTGTTTCGTTCGCCTCAGCATAAATGGACCCACACGCTTCGCAAGTCGCTCGGATGCCTCCTCATCGGCCTGTTTCTCGATGGGATTTTGCAGCACTCGGGCAAACTGTTTGGCACTGCCCAATAGACCTGGCAAGAGAAAATCAAACAACGACCATAGCTCACCCAGATGATTCTCCATCGGCGTGCCTGTCAGGCAGAGACGGTGCCGAGCATCCATCTGACGCACCAGTCGACTGGTATGGGTCTTTGGGTTTTTTATAACCTGCGCCTCATCAAGGATTAACATGTGGTATTGCTGGTTTAGCAAAGTCTCCTGATCACGAGATAGCAAGGCATAGGTCGTCAATACCAGATCATATTCACCCACTCTTCTAAAATCCCGATGCCGCTTTGCTCCATGTAGGGTCAAGACCTTCAATCCTGGCGTAAAACGGGCAGCTTCTCGCCGCCAATTTACCATCAGGCTGGTTGGTGCCACCACCAGGGCCGGTAGGTCCAGGCGTCCTTGCTCTTTTTCAAGCTGAAGGTGGGCCAGCGTCTGAATGGTTTTACCCAAGCCCATGTCATCCGCCAAAATGCCAGCCAACCCATGACCATGTAAAAACTGTAACCAAGCAAGACCTTGTCTCTGATAATCACGCAGATGGACCGACAACCCAACAGGAACATCCACCGGGGGAATCTCTTCAATACCCCGCAATCGTTCCACCAACTCTCGTTCATCTTCGGCCCCGCTCCAGTGAACCCAAGAACCAGAACCCGCTTCGTCAGCTTGCAACTCAGCCAGTCTGGCCAGTTGGATCTGACTCAGGCTGAGCCGCCCCTCTTCGTCGAGTGGATAGTCGTCATAAATCTCAAACAGCGTTGAGAGTATATTTTTCACCCGACTCATCGACATGGATATCACACGCCCACTACCGAGAGGAATAAACATCTGATTCTCGGGTAGAGGTGTTCCAGATTGATGCTGACGAAACAGTTTAGAAAACTCACCGATCATATCGACCAGCAGTGGTAACAAATTAATCCGTTCACCTTCAACCTGAACGCCCAGGCTGGTGTCGAACCAATCATGACTTTGGCGAGGTTGAATTTTCCCATACCACGCCTCAATCGAGACCAAGCGATGGGGAAATTTTTGGTCATATTCAACGCACCACCCCTGTTGCTGAAGATCTGGCAGAACCTCCGTTTGAAAGGTCAGCCACTCTTTGGCATCCCCTGAAACAGAGAAGCACTCCTCTATCTCCTCCTCACGCCACCACTGATCACCGATCAGCCCGGCATCCAGAAGACGTGCAACGCACTGCTGCTCGAAGCCACTATCCCGTTGGACTTTAACCACCCGCTCACCGCTCAATACCTGGGATGACTGCCCCCCCGCAAGGCGAATCCCGGCATAATCAAAGCTCAAGCGCAACATGCCCACCAACGATGACTCCTGATCTGAGTCTTGCTTCTCCTCCGAACTAAATCGCAGGCAAGGTACAGGCCTATGTTGCTCACGCTGTTCGATGATAAATCTGCGCAGGGGCGGTATTGAGATGTTTGGAAAACGCTTAATCCAGGTGGCTTCCATGTGATCCACAGCATGAGGTTCGATGAACTCTATTTCGAGCAACTCGGTAAGCAGCTCATGAGGTAGGTCTGTGAGCAGCTTGCCGCATTCCGCTGTTGCCACATCAAAATACCAAAGAGTGGCCAACATAACGACCATTTGTGCTTCAGGCAGGGCTTGAAATACCGGAGACTGACGGGCCTCATCATCGACTTGCCACCCAAAGTTAAGTGATCTGTCACGGGCACGGCGCAAAATCTTATCACTGTCACCCAGCACACAGCGTCCCGTTGCAACAATCTCCTCTAGCAAAAGATCACTAGCGGAGCCTTGCAAATAGAATTTACCACTGTATGCATCAACTCCCACTGCATCCAGATGCTTGAGTAAAGCCTGATCCACTGGCTTGAGAAAACTCGGCGGCCGGACTCGAGCTACTGAGCCAGGACGATAAGCTGTGCGGCTTGCAAAGCCACCCTTTTTCAACAGACGAACCCGACATAGCTCAAGCAACAGAGCACGATTCGTCTGTGGATCAGAAAAAAGCTGGTAAAGTATCTGTTGTGGCAAAACCACTGGACGACCAGACTCATTACCCAGATTGGTATCAGGCAAGGGTAAGGCGCTTAGCCGTCCAATAGCTTGCAAGCTCGCATCCGACTCATTCATTAAACTCTGTAGCAATACTGCTGCAATATGCTCACAATTCACTGCTTTCTGGCAGCTACATTCGCCATGTATAGAGAGCCCATCCTGACCGCTACTCTCCAGACGAACATAGACTCGGCAGTCACGTTTTCCCTGACGTTTAACTAACGCCGTGATGATCTCTCCATTGCGGGAGATTGAAGGTGGTGTTACGCAAGCTTGTTCTTGGATCAGGCTTGCCTGATGCAAAACCTCAAGTGGGAATAATTTCTGTACATCTTCAATTGAATAGTGCATTCTGGGAATATACCATGATTCCAGCAGACTGCGCTGAAGTAGCCAATTAATCTGCCTGAATCACAGTCAGTGGAAATCCTTGCTGATACTGCATTAAAAAATTTTGCAGATTATCTTGAGGAACAGGCCGGGAGATCAAAAAACCCTGCCCCTCATCACACCCCTCCCTCCTGAGAAATTCGAATTGCTCTGAATCTTCAATGCCTTCGGCTATAACGATCTTATTAAGCGTTTTACCCAAAGCAATTATCGTCCGTGAAATCTCAGCATTCTGCTTGTCATGACAAATATTTTGCACAAAACTACGATCAATTTTTAACTTATCCACAGGAAAACGCGCCAGTTGAGCCAGTGACGAGTAACCAGTACCAAAGTCATCAATTGAAATGCTGATACCACAATTCTGCAATTCTGCCAGATACCTGACAGAAGCGTCTGTATCTCGCATCAGAATATTTTCCGTTATTTCCAACTCCAATAGCGACATATCCATACCGGTCGACGAGAGTATCCTTTTTATGGTATCAAGAAATGACTCGCTTTGAATCTGAACCCCTGACAGATTGACGGCAATTCGTCCGAAATTGTATCCCATTGACGTCCATGCTAGAGCATCACGACAGGCCTGCTCAAGCACCCACTCCCCAACCTCTTTTATCTGTCCCGTCTCTTCAGCAACCGGAATAAACAGCTCAGGTGAGATTAATCCATTTTTCGGATGTCGCCAACGCACCAGGGCCTCGATACCACTAATCCTGCCGCTTAAAAGATTGAGCTTTGGTTGATAATAGACCTGAAACTCCCTATTCTTCATGGCCTGACGCAGGCCTGATTCAAGAGTAAAATGTTGGAAAGCGAAATCGCTTAACTCCTGGGTATAAAATTGAAAGCCTCCACGTTCCGTATTTTTTGCCTGATACATCGCTACATCAGCATTTTTTAATAACTCTGCCGCATCTACACCATCATCAGGAAAAACTGAAATTCCAATACTGGCACTCAAATAGAAATCATGGCCATTTACTATGAAAGGTTTCTCAAAACAGGCCTGTACCTTCTCTATGGAAAGCACGGCACTATGTGAGTGGTGTACGTTTTCTATTAGTATTGCAAACTCATCACCACCCAGCCTTGCCAGAGTATCACCCTCACTGATAGCTGCCACCAATCTCTCTGCAACCATTTTCAGCACACTGTCCCCTGCCGGATGCCCAAAACTATCATTAATATTTTTAAAGCGATCCAAGTCAAAAAATAGAATGTAGAGCTTGAGGGCGCTGCGTCTGCTTTGTGAGATAGCGTGAGTTATTCTGTCATTAAAAAGTATTCGATTCGGTAGCTCAGTTAACCAGTCATAATAGGCAAGCTTTCTTGCCTTGCTCTCGGCAAATACCCGTTCGGTTATGTCGATATGCACACCTGTCAGTCTAATCAACTTTCCCTGCTCATTTAAGCTTGGTGTTGCTCTCGCCAAAATCCAGCGATACTCCCCACTCTTATGCTGCATTCTGTACTCTTCTTCCCAACTACCCCATGGTTTTTCCAAGTAGGCGCGCAACTTCTGCATCATGCTAGGACGATCTTCTGGATGCAGTCGATCTTGCCAGGTTGCAAGTTCATTGGGCAGTTCATCGTTATCGAATCCAAGCTGCTCCTTCCAGCGCGGTGATAGATAGATCTGCTTATTAACGGTATCCCACTCCCAAAAGCCATCCAACGAAGATTCCAAGACATGGTCGAACTGCTGTTCTGTAGCACGTAGGGCGTGCTCTGTAACCTGAAGTTGCTGTGAACCGGTCGAAACCGCCTGCTGCAAAAACTGATGTTCAAATGAGAGATGGATGGTTTCAATCAGTTGGCTATGGAATTTACGGGCGATAAATAACATGCCTATCGCAAAGATCAGCAGCAGCCCCCCAAGAAGTGAAGAAGGCTGATCACCATGCACAAGCAGACTGATCTCCAACGGCAAAAGTAGTGGGATCAAAAATACAACATAAACTTCGAGTACGGCGCTATAAGCTGAGACACTCCAGGCTGCAAGCCCAGCCAAGAGCATGAATAACACCACCTGATGAGCTGTTGGCCAATTTGGATCATAAAATAGACTCAATAACCCCCAGATAAGACCACTCAGAAAAGTAGTCAGTAGATGTCTACGCAGCCAATATCCTAGCCTGGCATTATCCTGCACAATCTGGCCAAAACGGTAGAATAGATATAGCCTGCCAACATTCACCAGAACCAATGTAGACATCCAGACGATTAACCATGAACTACCGTTAACAAGCCAATAGTAGAGTCCTGCCAGAAATGCCATGCCAACTCCCGATTGCACAACAATGCCACTCTGGGAATACAGCAAGTCTATTTGCTTATCCAATACAGCTTGTTTAATTGATTTCATTGGCAAAATAGGACCTGAATCTTATTATCCTAAAAAATCAGTTAACCACTCCATTCTAATAGCAAGCTTATGATTTTTTAGGTTAAACATTAATCTTGACCATATCCCGCACCACACTAGTGTGGTGCTTCATACAAATTGACGATGATAGAAGCCTGCTCAGGCCAGGAGACAAGGCGCAATGCGCAGGGAATGGCTCGCCCTTTTCAA
>JARRQF010000121.1:0-18415 GCA_037382065.1 Candidatus Thiodiazotropha sp.
CATCCGCGTTGTTGCGCGCCTTGGAAAGGGAGAAGCCATTCCCGGCGGCACGCGCCTAGCGGCTAACCGCTTAGCGTCACGCTATCATCGTCAATTTGTATGAAGCACCACACTAGGTAGCAGGTTCCTGATTTTGCAGAAAATAGCTTCATAGCCATGGCCACCTATTGGGTGAATCACGTTGCCTAACTGATCTTTATTAGGTTAAAGGTACTTACTAAATATGTCTTTATTGGATGATCTTAAAAAGGAAGCTCGTAGAGTACAGGAAGAGAATAACGAAGGTCTTGAAGCCGCCAGGCTCGAAGAGCTCTATCAATCGCGCTTCAAATTTCCAATGCAATCGATTCGCAGCTATCTGTCTGAGTTGATAGAGCAGCTTAAGATTCTTGATCATGAGGTAAGGCAGGATTATACCTTACCAGGTATCGGGCTAGTGAAGGGGCTTCGGCATTCAGACTATGTGGTGAATACCGATAGCTCTGATGATACCAAGATTGTGCGTTTACGTTTCAATTGTGTCTCTGATAGTGAAAAGGAATTCTCTGTTATGCCCAAATCAAAAGCAGATGAAGCCCGTGATTTTCTTGAATCACAAACCATCCAATATGCTGAGTGGCCAATTCGGGATCATGAGCAGCGAATTATTGGGCTCAATTTGCAACTTACTGTCACAGTTAAGGTAAACTTTGTTTTTCAGGTTGATCTTGATTTGGGGGCCATCCGACTTTTTATTTTAAACTTTAATGGTTTTGTGGTTGAGAAGAGCTTGGTTCAACCAGAAAAGGTTGACGAGGGTTGGTTGGATACCTTGGGAAATTACATCCTGCGAAATCGTGCCGATCTCAATGATCTTGAAATAGATGAGTCTACTAGATCCTCCATACGGCAGCGTTTGATAGAGTCTGAGCGGCAGCGTCATCAAGAGTTACAAGAGGCGCTGAGAAGAGAGCAAGAGGAGCGAGAAGAGGATTTTCAGCTATCACTTTTTGGTAAATTGAAGTCACTGACTGAGCGATATAAGCCCTCGGGTTAGTAAGGGCCTCGGAAAAATTAACGATCCAATTCAGAATGAGCTATTTTGGTGATATAAAGTGCTGGCGTTTCCTTATGCTATTATTGCTATTGCTGCGATTGGGTGTGGTATCAACTGCCAATGCCGATCCCGATCCCATTCGCATTGGTGTTTTGAGTCACAGGGGTGATCAGGTAACCCGTCGGATGTGGGGGCCGACTGCCGAGTATCTCAATGCCAGCATCAGTGACCATCAATTTGTTATCTGCCCGTTGAAATTTAATGAGGTGAATCTGGCGGTTAAGGCTGGCGAGGTTGACTTTGTGCTGGTCAATCCAGGTATCTATGGCAATTTGGAGGTGAAATACCGGGTTTCACGAATCGCCACCATGTACAATCGGCGCAATGATGTGCCCTATAAGGTCTTTGGTGGTGTGATCTTTGCCCGTCAGGATCATTCAGAAATCAATACTCTGGAGGATCTTCGAGGGCACAGTATGATGGCTGTCTATCCAACCTCTCTGGGTGGGTTTCAGATGGCTATGCGTGAGATGGTCGAGAGCGGTATTGACCCTTATTCGGACCTCAAAGAGCTTAAGTTCGGAGGCATACATGACAGGGTAGTGATGTCAGTGCTTAACGGTGAGGTCGATTTCGGTACAGTACGAACCGATATTCTTGAACGCATGGCTTTGGCTGGAACGATCGACTTGAAGGATTTTCGTATTATCAATCCACAGCAGGTGGATGAGTTTCCTTTTGCATTGAGTACGCGACTCTATCCTGAGTGGCCCTTCAGTAAAGTGGCTCATACAGCCGATAGTCTGGCTCAGCAGGTGGCAGTTGCGCTGTTAAGTATGCCGCACAACCACCCGGCAGCTCAGGCTGGAGAATATGCCAGATGGACCATTCCCCTCGATTATCAGCCAGTCCACGATCTGTTTCAGACCTTGAAGCTGCCCCCTTATCAAAATTTGGGTAAGTTTACACTATCTGATGCGATCAGCCGATATCGCTACTGGTTATTTGGCGGTGTTGTGGTATTGCTGTTTATGGTGGTAATGACGATTTGGGTCATGCGTCTCAATAAAGAGATTAAGAAAGCCAAGAATCGTCTGGAACTTCAACATGAACTGATTCTTGACTCGGTTGCGGATGGAATTTATGGGGTAGATATGCTGGGTAGATCGACCTTTTTCAATAAGGCGGCTGAGCAGATTACCAGTTGGGATGCGGCGGATGTTATTGGCTTCAATCAGCATGAGATCCTCCACCACTCGCACGCTGATGGCTCACCGCATGAAGCTGAGGAGTGTCCGGTCTATCAAACCTTCCGTGATGATGAAGCCCGCTATATTTCCGATGATGTTTTTTGGCGCAAGGACGGCAGCAGTTTTCCAGTGGAATACAGTAGTACTCCGATTCACGATGAAAGTGGTAAAACTATTGGCAGTGTGGTGGTGTTTCGTGACATTACCCGCCGTAAAAGGGCTGAGGATGAGGCGCGTCAGCATCAAATCGAATTGGCGCGGGCAGGGCGACTTAGCACTCTGGGTGAGATGGCTTCTGGTATCGCTCATGAACTTAACCAACCCTTGACTGCGATCTCTACCAATGCTCAGGCGAGTCTCCGTATTTTGGAATCAGATAGCTCAAACACGAGTGTGTGTGTCGATGTTATGGAGAAGATTGCCTCTCAGGCTGATCGGGCAGGAGAGATTATTCGTCAATTAAGGCGTTTGGTGCGTAAGGAACCACTGGAGTGTTCTTATGTGGATGTGAACGACCTGGTGAGGGCTGTCGTGGTGCTGATCCAACCAGACATGCGCCGAGCGGACGTGCGACTTAAGCTGGATATTGAACCATTACTCCCATGTGTTTCAGTGCAACCCATTCAGATCGAACAGGTTATTTTGAATCTGGCACGTAATGCCATTGAGGTACTCTCTGAGATAAATGACCGGAAACGCTTTCTCTCCATCACTAGCCGAGTTGAGGCAAAGAGGTCGATTCGAGTCACTGTTCGTGATAATGGTCCTGGCATCAAGCCAGAATTGGTATCCACTCTATTCGATCCCTTTGTGACGACTAAACCTGATGGTATGGGGCTTGGGCTTTCCATTAGCTACGGGATCATTGAGGCCCATGGTGGTAAACTGTCATTCAATCCGGAGTATCATACCGGTGCCGAATTTACTTTCTATCTTCCGATAGGGGAAGCGGGTTAATAACATGGACCATATGAAGCCAATGGTGTTTGTGGTGGATGATGACGAAGAGGTGCGTAATGCATTGAAGTTATTATTCGAATCAGTTGGGTTACCGGTCATCTGTTACGCATCTGCTCTTGAGTATTTGGGGCAGTTTGATGAGGCTCTGCCGGGCTGCCTGGTGGTTGATATTCGTATGCCTGGCATGAGTGGACTGGACATGCAGGAGAAGCTGGTTGAGTATCCGATTCATCCGCCAGTCATTATTGTGACTGGCCATGGTGATGTGCCGATGGCGGTGAGGGCTGTGCAAGCTGGCGCCGTCGATTTTATCGAAAAGCCGTTTCGTGACCAACTGTTACTGGACAGCGTGCACCGTGCCATTGAGATGGATGCTGAAAAGCGTGGTGAGGCCTCTCGTTTGACTGAGATACGCGACCACCTGAATCACTTGACGCCAAGAGAGAGAGAGGTGCTTGATTTGGTTGTCAGTGGGATGCGAAATAAGAATATTGCTGGACAGTTGGGCATCACCTTATCAACGGTTGAAGCTCATCGTTCTCGGGTGATGGAGAAGATGCAGGCCGATTCTTTGTCCCATTTAATGCGTATGATGCTGACCCTCGAGCAAGACTAGGCAGCAATACTTATGCTCTGATAAGTCAGTTGGTTTTCAGAATAACTAAAAAGATCAGTTGGACAGCGTGAAGAGTGCGCTTGTGGTGGTGCAGGGCAAGGGTCGCTCCTGCACATCCCTGTGCCCGCGACACTTGTGCATCCCTGCACAGCGCGCAACGACGCACAATAGCCCGCTATTCCAAGGAGTTGCAACGCCGCCATGTGCCGCCACAAGCATGCCATTCACGTTGTCGCGTGATTCACCTAGTAGGTGACCATCACCATCGAAGCTATTTTCTTCAAAATCAGATACCTGTTATTAGAATGGAGCGGTCAACTGATTTTTTTAGGTTCATTAGGGAAAACCACCATTAGTTGTCGAGTATGCCGGGATTTCAAGTCTTTTCAATGGGGGGGATAATCCTATCTCTCCGTTTATGCCCAGAGTAAATGTTAAGAGTATTCGGCAGACTCTGCCATCAAATAATAAAAACACATACAAACCCTAGTGGGGGTGTTTTGCCTAATCGATGGTTTTAACTTAGAAAGAGTGGTCAATGCTGTTTTCCTGGCTTAACAACCCAAATTTATTGGAGGATGAGATAATAATGAGTATTTCACGACGTGAATTCCTACGCCTTATGGGGCTTGCCGGTGCGGCAGGGATGATGCCCTCATCCATTTTTGCGGCCATGAGGCAGCCGGCTGATCTGTATGAAGTGCCTAAGTTTGGCAATCTCACACTGCTGCATATCACCGATACTCACGCCCAGCTAAATCCGATCTATTTTCGGGAGCCGAATGTCAATTTGGGGATCGACTACGCTTATAACAAGGCTCCTCATCTTGTAGGGAATCATCTCCTAAAGCACTTTGGCATTGCGCCGGGTGGTATTGAAGCCCATGCCTTCAGTTATCTGGATTTTGACTCGGCGGCAGGCAATTTTGGCAAAGTGGGTGGATTTGCTCATCTGCAGACTCTGGTGAAGCGTATTCGTGATGACCGTGGATCAGGGAATAGCCTATTGCTGGATGGTGGCGATACCTGGCAGGGCTCTGGGACAGCGCTTTGGACAAGAGGCAAAGATATGGTCGGTGCCTGTAACCTTTTGGGGGTTGATGTGATGACTGGGCATTGGGAGTTTACCTACTTGGATAAGGAGGTGATCTCAAATATTGCTGATTTCAAAGGTGATTTTATTGCACAAAATGTCAAGGTTAGGGATGAAGCACTGTTCGATTATAACTATGCCGATTTCGACGGTTTTGATGAAGATAGCGGTCACGCTTTCAAACCTTACGTTATGAAACAAGTAGGGGGCGTCCGTGTTGCGGTGATCGGCCAGGCATTTCCCTATACACCAATCGCCAATCCGCAGCGTTTCATTCCCGACTGGACCTTTGGTATCCAGGATGATTTGATGCAGGATGTCGTAGATAGTATTCGGGAAAATGAAAAGCCAGATCTGGTTGTGGTGATCTCCCATAATGGTATGGATGTCGATCTTAAGATGGCTTCCCGAGTCAGCGGCATTGATGTGATCTTCGGTGGTCATACCCATGATGGTATGCCGGCTCCAACTGTCGTTAAGAATCGTGGTGGAAAGACTCTGGTAACCAACGCAGGTTCAAACGGCAAATTCCTGGGTGTTATGGATCTCGACGTAAAGGGCGGTAAGGTCCGCGATTTTCGCTATCGCCTGCTTCCAGTATTTTCTAATCTATTGCCGGCAGATAAGGAGATGCAGGCCTATATCGACAAGGTACGTGCCCCATATGCGGATAAACTCAACGAGGAGTTGGCTACTGCAGAAGAGACCCTCTATCGACGTGGTAATTTTAACGGTACCTTTGATCAGGTAATCTGTGATGCACTGACGACGGTCAATGATGCACAAATCTCTCTCTCTCCCGGTTTCCGCTGGGGAACTACGGTATTACCTGGTCAGAAAATCACTATGGATAATGTCATGGATCAGACCTGCATTACCTATCCAGAGACCTATCGTCGTGAAATGAAAGGCAGTGAAATCAAGGCTATCCTGGAGGATGTCTGCGACAATCTATTCAATAAAGACCCTTACTATCAGCAGGGGGGCGACATGGTTCGTGTCGGTGGTCTCGACTATGTGTGTGAACCTAGTGCTGGGTTTGGGAAACGTATTACCGATATGACCCTGAATAATGGCACGAAGATAGAAGCTAATAAGAACTATACAGTCGCAGGTTGGGCGACGGTTGGCTCCAAATCGCCGGGTGAACCGATTTGGGATGTGGTTGCAAGCTATCTGCGTGATCAAAAAACCATAAAGATTAAAAAACTGAATACACCTAAGTTGCTGGGAGTTAAAGGCAATCCGGGGATTGCCGATTATCCTGTTTGAGTATTTTTCTGATGCGAAATTTGAGGTGATTTATGCTGTATCGGAAGCTCGACCGTAAAACATACTCCATTAGTTTGGTTTTCAGCCCAAGCCTTTCCTTGGTGGAACTCTGCAATCAGCCTTACCAGATAGAGTCCGAGTCCCAGGTGGGGTTCTTTTTTCTGTGAATGTGGTCTGTGTGAGGCCATAGAGTGAAATAGGTTTTGACTCACCGATTCTTCGAGTTGGGGGCCTTGGTTTATTACCTTAATGGTAATCTTGTTTTTAAGGTTATTAATTAGGTCAATCTGTATCGGAGTTTGGGGCAGATGAAAATCGACAGCATTACTGAGTAGTTTATCCATCGCTAGACTGATCAGGTCTGGAGAGATTAGGCAGAAGATGGGTTGATTTGGCAAATTGAATTCAATCTCTATTGGGCGATAGGTGTCGGCATATCCTTGGCTGAGTGCTTTGATGAGTGCCGTGATATCAATCTCCATCAATTTGGTATCCTGCAGCGCTTGTTCCAATCGTGTGGCCTCGCGCAGTCGAGTCAGAATCAGGTTAAGCCTGCGTGTTCCCTCCAAAGCGCGTTCAGCGTAGATCGCTGGCTCAGTCTGGCTATTCTCTTTGGGTGGCAGCATTTGCAGATCCGCTTGAAGGTTCTCAAGGGATGATTGAATAATGGCTAAAGGTGTTCGAAACTCATGTGCTAGTCTCGATGCCATCGATTCAAGGTAGTTGCCATATGCCTTAGTTCGCTTCAATACGGAGTTAAGGCTGCTATCGAGCCTGCCTAGTTCATCGTTCTTTTTATTGGCGATTACCTCTTGGATGATGCGCCCATCCTGGCTGACAGCTTGTTGGTATTTCTGGTTGAGCTGGGTGATGCGATGGGTAATCGAGGATGCTAGCAGCAGCAAGCTGCCACCGGTTATGAGAAACAGGCCTATACTGATGAGCAGCAGATTCTCCAAGGCGCTTTGTTGTAATAGCAGAATCTCCTGAGTGCTCTGTTCTACCACCACTGCGCCTTGAATCTCTCCTTGTATACGAATCGGAAAGGCACTGGAAAGCATCATTAGATTTGAATTTTGGGTTTGATAACGGTAAACAGCCCCATGCCCTGACAGGGCCTGGCGAATTTCGGGCCCATCCAAGCGACTGAGTCTTTCTCGTTTTTCAAATATGGCGGGCGTGGAGCCAGATAATAATGAGGATATGAGACGCCTTATGGGATTGTTTTGATTGTCAGTTGAAACACTGATGGAACCAAGGCGGCCAATAACCTGGTGTTGTATATTGACAATGCTGTAACGATGCGTAGGGCTCTCCAGGCCTTGTAGCATCCCATTGGCCTGTCCTGTGGGCAGAGTGAGATAGGCGAGGCTCTGATTGTACTGCCAGCCTGATGTGGAAGCGATACCAACAGTTTGCTTCCCTTTTTGATCAATGTCGATAGCGGCCAGTGAAAGACGTCCGTCTGTCAGGGAGCGGGGTAGGCGCAGTTCAATCCGGTAGCCGGAGGCTGTTTCCTGCCATTCGCCTCGTACTTGGGGCTGCTCGCGGCCACTCTTGGCCTCAATAACATTGATCCAGCCTGGTGCAGGAGTGCCCAAATAAAACTGTCGGGCTTTTCCATTTGGGCCGGGAAGCGCCAGTAGCAGATGATCTCCCTCGGTGAGTTGATGGTCAGAGCGGGGGTAGACGAGCCGGTCATCATAGACCTCAATCATCAAGTAGAGATTCTCTCCATAAAAGCCAGCAAGCCAGTCAAAACTGACTGCTTTGCTGGAAGAGTTGCGTGCGTTGAAGCGCTTTGATTGTGCATGCAATTTTTGCCACTCATCGGCATAGCCATCTATGTCGGGTGTGCTATTGAGGGGGTGAACATAGAGAGATTCAGGCTGGCCTTGTCGATCAGATGGACCCCGTTGAAGCCAATCCCCAGCCTCCGAGGCAAGCATATTGGCAACTATCTCCGCTCGGCTTAGTAACTGACGTTCCTGGGCCTCTCTTAGCGTGCTTTCCATCTCTTGTAGATAATGATAACCGGCCCAGGGGATGAGCAGTAGCGTCAGTGATGCTAGCAGCAACTTGAAACGCAGTGATTGAAAGAAGCTTGGATGCTCGTGCATGGAGGGAGCAGTTAACGGCGGAATTTAGTGTGGTGCTTCATACAAATTGACGATTATAGCGTGACGCTAAGCGGTTAGCCGCTAGGCGCGTGCCGCCGGGAATGGCCTTCTCCCTTTCCAAGGCTCGCAACAACGCGGATGACCGCTTAGCGTCTCGCCCGAAGGGAAGCCCGTTAGGGTTTCCAACGGTATCCGGCACCGTACACGGAGTCTATGTGCTCAAATTCGGGATCAATCTCTTGAAATTTGCGTCTCATGCGTTTGATGTGAGTGGTGATGCTGCTGCTGTCCACATAGATGTTTGCTTCCTCCATTAACTGCTCTCGGCTGCGCACATGACCAGGGTGGCGCACCAAAGCATGCAGCATCCAGAATTCGGTGACGGTTAGGTTGAGCGGCGTTCCTCGCCAGTCCGCAAGCAGACTTTCGGTATCCATTGTTAGTTCATTTCTATGTAGTGGTTCCTGTTGTGGATGTTGTTCCTGCATAGCTGCCATACGCCGGAACAGAGCAGCAATGCGGGCGACCAGATGTGGCAGGCTGATCTCTTTACTTATGTAATCATCAGCACCCAGGCGTAATCCAGCCACTGTGTCGAAGTCGCTGTCTCGTGCGGTCAGGAAAATAATAGGAAGGGTGGCTGAACGGCTTCGCAGTTCCCGGCAGAGTTCAAAGCCACCATCGACATCATCATCGAGTCCAATATCGAGAATGACCAGATCGGGGAGTGTTGCTGCGAAGGCTGACAAAGCCTGCTGGCGGGAAGCATATCCAGCAACGGAATAGCCTTGACGGGTCAGGTAGTCGGTATAGTTCTCCCGGATCACCTGTTCATCTTCAATAATGGCGATTTGTCTCTTTGCCACAGTGCCTAACGATTTGGTATAAAATTCACTATTCGATATAGCATATCATTATTTCTGTGGTTGTGGCTCTATATTTGGTTGGGGAATGGGAACCATTGGAGAAGGACGGCCGACATAGTATCCCTGGGCATAGTTAACCCCAATCTCACCCAGTAGCTTAAGTGTTGCTTCATCTTCGACAAATTCTGCAATGGTCTGTTTGCCCAGTGCTGTGGCCATCTCAGTCAATGCCTTGACGAAGACCTGGTCCATTGAATTTGTTGGTAGTTGCTTAATGAAAGAGCCATCAATCTTGACGATGTCCAGTGGCAGTTCGCGTAAATAGTAGAAGGATGAAAATCCGACGCCGAAATCATCTAAGGCGAAACGACACCCAAGGGCTTGAAGTGCTGTCATCAGGTGTTCAGCCGCATTAACATCGGCCAGGGCGGCGGTTTCAGTTAGCTCGAATACTAAGTGTTTGGGATCAATACCGCTGGTATTCAATAGTTGGGTTAATTGGGGGAGCAGCTCTGGGTCATCGATGACGCGGCCTGATAGATTGATCGAGAATGTGATGTCGATGTTATTATTATTAAGGTCAGCTAGCTTTGTTATGGAAGCGTTTAGTACAAAGTGGTTGATCCTATGGATCAGACCCGTACGTTCCGCAACAGGAATGAATTCTCCTGGCATGGAGATTGAGCCATCCTTCTCCACCATTCTAATCAGTACCTCGTAGTGTGTGATGGTAGCGCTGGAGATCTCCATGATAGGTTGGAAGTAGAGTATAAAACGATCATCTGTGAGTGCTTGTTCAATCTTGTCCTTCCAGGTGGCGCTGGCATTCATCTGTTCACGTGCTAGCTCACTGCTGGAAAAGAGATGCCACCGGTCTCTGCCGGATTCCTTGGCTTGATACATGGCCAAGTCGGCATTGGATAGCAGTTCATTGGCATTCTTTCCATGATTTGGGTAGGCGACAATACCAATGCTGGCCGACACTCGATGACTGAGACCCTTCAGGGGGATGGTGAGCTTTCTTAACTCCATCAGGAGTTTGTCTGCATAGCGGGTAGCCGCTGAAATATCTGCTTCTGGGATTACAATGGCAAACTCATCGCCGCCAAGACGGGCAATAAGGTCGGTTGATCGGGTGATTTCACGAAGTTTTCTGGCAACGATTTGTAGTAGTGCATCACCCGTGTGATGGCCACTTGAATCGTTTATATATTTAAACTGATCAAGGTCAAAAAACAGCAACGCGCTTGCATGGTGGTAACGCTCTGCCAGGGTTATCATTTTTTCGAATTCCGATTGAAAATAGCGACGATTGTTTAACTCTGTTAGCGGGTCGTGATTGGCTAACCAGGTAAGTCTTTGCTCCGCCACCTCTCTGTCGGTAATGTCAAGGCCAACCGAAAGTACAACGGGGGTATCGGGTGTCGGCTTGCTGGCCAGAGAAGAGTGTACCCAGGATATGGTTTTATTTTGTCCATCTGATGAGAAAGCCGAAGCATCGTGCTGGTAGACGTTAATCATTCCTTGTCGTAAGCCAGTGAGTACCGGTTGCATCTCTCCTGCAATCTCAGTATTCATGAATAGATCGCCGAAGCGTCCACTTCCTCGTCGGTAATCTTTGATGCCAATAAAATTACAGCCTTCGGTATTCATGGTTAGGATTGCGCCATCACAATCTTGGGTCAGGATGATTACCTGAGCATTGTTCATGATGGTGCTGAGGAAGTCTCGCTCTTGCGCCAGTTGCTTACTACGATTGATCAGGCTATTGGTATTATGTTCTATCTCTTTATTCAGACTCTCCAGGGTATAAGTCAGCTCAATGGCGGAATCGCTGGCTACATCGATTTCATCCTGATACCGCTTGTAGTGCGGGATGCTGAGTGTTTGTCGAACCTGCTCGTAAGCGCTTTTGGCTAGCAGGGGGAGGCTGTCTGAGATCATCAGTAGACGCTTCATCGGATGCCATAATACAGTGGCGAGCAGCAATTCAGAGAGAAAAAAACCGAGTAGCCCGATCAATACAGAATGAATGGTGGCCTCTTGTATTTGATGAACCACTGGTGTGATATTGCTGACCAGGATAAAGTCGGCCGACTGGGCTGAGGTATCGCTATTTGCTGGAATTAAGGTGAAGGAATAGTAATCTCCCTTGTAGGTGGTCGTGTAATTGCTTTCAAGCAATGCCTTTAGTTCTATTTTTCTGGCTGTATCATGAAACAGCGGAAGCAGTTTTTTTATGTTGCTTGATGCGCTGATATAACGCTGCCACTCATTCAGGTAACGGGAACGTCCAACCCGATTTTTTGCATTATCGGTGTGGCTGATTACCGCAATGTCAGTTTTTGCCAATTCATTAAATTCGATGATGACATCGGCCAATGATCGACCAACCAGGATTACTCCAGCATATTCCCCTTGATAGAGCAGAGGTGCTGCGACATATTGATGGCAACGTTCATGACACTGAAGCATAGTCATTGGCATCTCCAACCTATTGACCGTTTCAGTTAACTCTTTGAGAGCACCATTTTGATCCACCAACTGCCAATTGAATTGAAGTTTATTGTCACGACTGTAGTAGGCTGCCTCTTCGAGACCCCACTCCATTTCCAAAGTGGTTGCACTATGGATGAAGAATCTATGCAGCTTGTCACTTAAAGAAATATCAACCTCGTTCGACTCTGTTGCTACTTCCGCAAGGGATGGAATCATTAAGGCGATCTGTTCGAGTCTAAAAAAGCTAGTATCAAGGAGTGACTTGACCTGCCTGTTTTGCTGATCCCGAATCTGTTCCTGATAGGTCTCAAAGAGACCTGATTGCTGTAGGTAGCCCATTCCTGCCAGTCCGGCATTAATAATCAATAACACCAGACTGAACAGCAACATGACCTTCCATTTCAGGCTGAAGAAATTGGGTTCTTTTTCAGCTTCGTCTTGGGAAATAGGGCTGCTTTCATCCACATAATTCATGGCGTATGCTCAAAAGCTGTAAGAGACCAACAGAGAAAAAAGATTCCAGTTGCGCTGGTTGATGCCAGTTGCTGAGTGTTCCTGATTAGAGAGAAAAATCGTACCATCGACTTGACTAAATTCTGAACGTACGATCAGTCGCTCGGTGACCTCCCACAAAAGACCTAGGGTCGTTTGCCTGCTGTAGAAATTGTGTGGTTTCATACTGAGTCGGAGACCCGTTTTTTTACCCCTTTTATCGTTTTTATCATAGTGGCTCTCTTCATACCGGGCAAATATCTCGAAATCACTCTTCAAACGATAGCTTCCCTGGAGATAGTAGCCATCAATGGTGGTGTTTGCCGCATCCATCAGACCACCAAAACCTGAATAGCTAAGAGGTTCCTGCATATATTCGCCAGTTAGGCTCCAGGTGCCGCCATTGTATTGTGCGGAGAGTATTCGGTAATCGATGTTAATGGCCCCCGATGGTAACCTGTTGGTTTTGGCATCGAGTTTCAATGTGGCGCTACTGAAAGCAAGGATAAGCCGCCCCTCATTCCATTCGTAAAGTAGCCGCCCCCCGGTGGTAAGGCCATCTTGTTTCAGTTTTGGATTGAAATGTGGTTCTAAGTATGACTCTTCCACATTTTTATCAATAGGGCTCAGCCCTCCCAAAAGGCGCAGTGAAAAACGGTGAGAGGCGACTTGGATATCGCCATACAATTGTCCACCATCATTGGAGAGTACCATGTTTCGTACTCGATCCCAGTAGATCGCCTGAGGCATGAAGATACCGGGGCGGGTTGCTGCAACATCGCGGGTATCATTGTACAGACCGAATGGATTTTTATAGCGGCCCAGGATAATTCCAAAACGATTCAAATTTGCTAGGTAGAGGGTAGTGTCGAGCTGCGCATAGTCCAGATCCAAGGAGCCGTTGTACATCTCACCTGCTTTGCGAGACAACAGTTGAGCAGAGGCCAGCATACGTGGAGAAAACCGGTATGAACTATTGATTCCTAATTCCCTAAAATCCCAGCTGCCATCTTTGCTGTCACCGAAAAAACTGTTTTCTGTTGTCTTGATATAGCTTTGGGTTAGAAAGCCGTGAATTTGCAAAGCACGATCCAGTTCTGTGGGCTCCGACGCTAGTGAACAAGCTGCTGACATGCAAAGCAGCAAGATCACCCAGACGCTCCTTTGTTTATTCAACTGACAGTATCCGTACATGCTCATTGATATATTCCTCAGAAAGATAACCGATAGCTCCAGGGGTTTTTTCAATCTGCTCCCGCATTTCACGTTCAGATCCGACCTTGACCGGAGCCTGTCCCATTCCTGAGTAGATCTGCCGGTTCCATACACGTCGTAATTGGTGTGGAAAAACGCCTAAAATATGTTTGCTAAAGTCGGCGTGCTGGTCTGATTTATCCTCCATAACAAAGACCTGGATGGGGGTTCCATCTGGCCACTGAGTCATGCGCATGCTGAAAATGGAGCGCAAGGTATTACGTGAGACACTTTCGTAGTGAGTGTCCAGGTTAGTAACAAGGTCGACAGAATTTGCAGTGCCACACAGACACAACAGAAATCCAACCGCTAATGCTTGATCGATTATTCTCATTCTTTAAATAATGAGTTACCTAATAGCTCTCATTCCATGTCGACTTACCCTAAGAGTAACTTTAGTCCATAAAAAATATAAGGTTGCTCTTAACGTTGTTTAGTAATTAATCTGATGTGTATTCAAGGGATTATTCAATCTAATAAGATTATTTGGATAACGTATAATTCACGTTGTCGTACGATTCACCCAATAGGTGATCATGACTATCGAAGCCATTTTTATCAAAATCAGTTGACCGCGCCACTTGCCACTTTTTTGCCAGATTTTGTCACTAGATAGCCTCGGTTTGGTTCTTAAAGGGCCATTGGCAGGCGGTTTAATAACTCCCGAGTTCACAGAATACCGGCGCTGACAAGGAACGTCTGTCCTTACTATGGATAGTGCGCTGGTTCAATATTTGGGAGTAGAACCATGAAAAAGCAACTTCTCATTATGAGTCTTGCCAGTATCCTGCAGCAGCCAGCTATGGCTCAGGAGCATTCAGAAGGGATAGATAGAGAGGCATTTGGTAGTTCTTTAGTCGGACTTGTGGTTGGCGGAATACTGGGTGGCCCACCAGGGGCTGTGTTGGGATTTGCTGGTGGTGCGACAATCGGAGATCTTGAATCACAGAATCAACAGCTCAAGAAGAGCATTTCCACTGAAAACCCAAGTCAGGCCCTGATAGAGGCTCAAGCACAAGACCATTTGGCACAATTCCAACAGCAACGAAAAACATTAAATAGCGAAATCCAAGCACTACAGCAAGGATTTAGTTTTTGTCTGGGATTTCGCTCAGGCAGTAGTGAGATCGAGCCAAAGATGGTCACTCAACTCGATTCACTGGCACAGATGCTCAAAGCCTTTCCAAAATTTCAGCTACAGATCGAAGCAGGCACGGATCAACGAGGCAGTGAAGCGTTCAATCAGGATTTGAGCCGTAAGCGAGCTGAAGCGGTGGCAAATTTACTGATGGCTGCTGGTCTTGCAGAAGATCGTATCACGACTCGTTATCAGGGAGAGTCATTGGCTATCTATCCATTGCATGACCTGGAGGGGTTAGCCTTTGATCGCATGGTACAGATCACGCTGTTGCAAGGAGAGGAGTCATGAAATGTATACGCCAACCACTGAGCGAGGACTTTGTTTATGGTTCACCAGAAAGCGTGCCAGATAATAGCTTTCGCTGGATTCTAGTGGAGGATAGTCGCAAACCTAAAAGCAGAAAACCAGCCGTGAAAGGAGGACGAGATGGGCATAAATACAGAAACTAGCATACCATCATGCAAGATTAGGTTTGGCAGTGCGGCCTTTCTCAAAGAGATGTTGCTTACCTTAATCGCTGCTGTGCTGACAGGTCTTTCGGGGGGGCTTTTATTGATTATGTTGGTATTTGGCTGGGGCCATGTACAGGCGGAACCTCTTGAAAAGCTGGGAGCACACCTTGATCTTCGTAGTCTGGATGGCCAACTGATTGAGCAGGCACCGCTGCTGAATACTGAAGTAGAGATCGAGATTAGCGGGATGTTGGCATGGGTTAAGGTTGAGCAGGTATTCACAAATCCCAGCCAATACTGGATGGAGGGGCGCTACCAGTTTCCTCTGCCTGATGGTTGTGCTGTGGAGCGGTTGAATATGCAGATCGGCGAGCGTTTGATAGCGGGAAGAATCGAAGAGAAGAAACAGGCAAAACGCCTCTTTCAACAGGCTAAGTCTGAAGGCAAACGAGCTAGCCTATTGAGTCAGCAGCGACCCAATATCTTTTCTCTGGCCGCTACCAATATTGCTCCAGGAGAGAGGGTGCGAATTGCTATCGAATATCAGCAGCAGATTCATTATTCGAAGCAGCGCTTTGAGATGCGCTTTCCGATGGTGGTTGGTCCTCGCTACATGCCCAACCCCGCCCCTTTGGGAGCTGATAGGGAGGGCGATGCGGATAGTCAGTTGATCGCTTCGCCAGTCATCGCTCAACAGGCAGGGTTGATCAATCCGCTCTCCATGCATATTCGTCTTGATGCTGGAGTGCCATTGGATGAGGTGGTTAGTCACTATCACCCGATGCGTGAGCGTCGCGACCAACAGGGCATAGTCGACCTGAGATTGGTGGATGGCGAAATAGCCTCTGACCGAGACTTTGTCTTGAGCTGGAAGCCCCGTGTCGGCGCCGAGCCTGAGGCGGCCCTATTCCGTGAGCATTGGCAAGATAAGGATTATGCCCTGTTGATGCTTATGCCTCCCGATGGAGAAATAGAGTCAGCGACGCTGCCAAGAGAGCTGATCTTCATTATCGACCATTCAGGTTCTATGAATGGAACCTCCATGTCACAAGCTAAGGCCGCTTTGCGTCTTGCGGTTGAACACCTTAGCAGCACGGATCGGTTTAATCTGATTGCCTTCAACGATCATAGTGACATGCTATTTTCAGCACCTCAGACCGCTACTCAAACCAATATTGGACGTGCCGCTGATTTTATCAACCGACTCCAAGCGAATGGGGGTACTGAGATGTTACCAGCCCTTGAGTTGGCGTTGAATCAGTCAAAAGAAGAGGGCTATCTGCGTCAGGTCGTCTTTCTAACCGATGGTAGCGTGGCGAATGAGCAGGCCCTGTTTCATTTAATACAGCAGAAGCTGGGGCA
The DNA here is from genome assembly GCA_037382065.1 of Candidatus Thiodiazotropha sp. Taxonomy (GTDB): domain Bacteria; phylum Pseudomonadota; class Gammaproteobacteria; order Chromatiales; family Chromatiaceae; genus Thiodiazotropha. Next base: position 16,414 of record JARRQF010000121.1, read on the forward strand.
GAACCGGCTTTTCACAATCGGTATCGGTTCGGCGCCAAACAGCTATTTTATGCAACGTGCAGCAGAATTTGGGCGTGGATCGTTCAGCTATATCGGGGATCAGTCGGAGGTTTCAGCATCAATGCAAGCGCTGTTTGAAAAGCTTGAACACCCAAGCATGAGTCATATTCGTCTCGAATGGCGGGGGAGTGGCGAGTTGGATGTGGAGCCTGAGCGACTGCCCGACCTCTATCTGGGAGAGCCGTTACTCTTGGCCATCAAGGGCGATGCATTGGATGGTGAGCTGGTTGTTAGTGGAGAAAGAGAGGGCAGCCCCTGGGTTCAGCACATCGAGATGGGTAAAAAACAGCCGCAGCGACAGGGTATTCATGCGTTATGGGCGAGGCAGAGGATCAAGTCATTAATGGCAGCCCCCAAGACGGTGACTCATGAGGCAAAGCGTCAGGCAGTACTCGATTTGGCTATGACTCATCAGTTAGTCTCCCCATATACAAGCCTGGTGGCTGTGGACGCTGAGCCAGTGCGTCCGCCAGAAGCGGCATTAGGGGGAGGCGATGTGCCACTTAGCTTACCACAAGGCTGGTCTTCCCAAGGTGTTTTCGGGCATTTACCTCAAACCGCATCTGGTGCCCCATTCTATTTGCTGGTGGGTGTGATGCTGCTGCTCCTGGCTTGGGTAATCCAGTCTAAATTTCGTGTTTCAGCATGAGTACAAGATGGCAGGTAGGATAAACCTAATGATTCGCTATCTCGCTCTTCTATTGTGCCTGCTTGGTTGTGGCTTGTTAGGGAAGGGGGGCTGGATTGAAGCCAAGGCTTGGTTGGCTGAAGGACTAATCGCCTCCGCCTGGCAGCAGACGCTGGCGGGACAAGGCGCGGTTCCCCCCTGGCCCTGGGCTGATACCCAGCCGGTAGCCAAACTTGAGTCACCCCGTCTGGGCGTGGAACGATGGGTACTAAGCGGTGACAGCGGACGCACTCTGGCGTTTGGTCCTGGATGGTCAGAATATACCACGGCTCCAGGTGAGGAGGGACGCAGTTTTATCTCAGGCCATAGGGATACTCATTTTCATTTTTTAAAGGATTTACAGGTCGGTGATCGATTGATAATCCAAAAACCGGATGGAAATCGTGTCGATTACCAGGTTGCGGAGATCGGGGTAATTAACCAGGGAGAGGGGTGGCGGTTGCCTATTGACGGCCCACAAGAGCTACTATTGATAACATGCTATCCATTTGATGCCCTGACGCCAGGGGCAACACAGCGCTACATCGTGCGTGCCGAGTTAAAGGCTCAATGAATTAATTGGGCCATGAAAGGCTGGTACAGGAAGCGCCGTTACCCAAATGAGTCTGTGATCCTTCGTAAGATTATTTTTGAACGCCATATGCAGGATTGCGTAGAGTTCCATGTAGACTCCTTATCCGGAGTATAGCCATGTAAATAAGTTTGCTATCAACTTATAAGCCTAAAAAATGTGTTCTATTCTCTTGGTATATGCGCCATGTCGGGGTAGATAATGCATTAGCAGATAGGGCTTGTCTCAAATAAAAAAGCTCTGATATTTTTTTCGCCTTTTCAATGCGTTTATTCAGTAAAAAAGCATGGGGTGACAGGCCATATTGCCGTTTAAAACATCTTAGAAAATGGTAACGGTTTAAGCCAGCCTGTCGCGCCAAAAAATGCAGAGGTAATGGGTGATTTAATCGCTCTTTAATAAGTGCTTTAGCTTGCTCTAGTCGTTCGCCGTCGATGTTGATGTAACTGGTGCCTGTGCCGATCTCGGTGGAGATCAGCGGCTTGGAGTGTATCGCGCCTTCGAGCAGGGTTACGCCAAAGGCTTCGGATCGTAGATGCGAGGGAAACACCACCGCGCGGCAGAGGCGCATCAGCGCCACCTTTTCGGCATCGTCCACATGGCCGAGGAGATGGACGTTATTCAACCCCAACCTGGTCACTCTCTCTTTCAGCTCTCTCTCTGTGGGTCCGGCACCGGCGATC
>JARRQF010000122.1:0-9974 GCA_037382065.1 Candidatus Thiodiazotropha sp.
GATTGCGTAGGATGCGGTGAGCGGTGCGAACCGCATCAATAGTGGGGTGGCTCACGAACATCCATGATGCGGTTCGTACCTCACCACATCCTACATTTCATCCCTTAATGGTGGGACAGCACCCCACCCCATGACTTTTGCGACACCCTCCAAGGGGAGAGGGAGTCTACTTTTCGAGCGCATCATAAACATCAGCTTACTGTGTGGCACCCAAGGGTTTGTTCACGCCAGGGTTCGAACCCCGCATCCCCTCTCCCCTTGCGGGAGAGGGCCAGGGTGAGGGGGGATATAAAATAGCGTAAGCGCAGCTTACATCACTATCATGAAGTGTGTTATGCGAATGCCTACCGCTTTCTGAGATTGAGTGGGTATCTCGACGAGTCCCATAAGATCAACGTAGTGCAATTGCCCTGGGTCTCAGCCCTCTTCGCCAAGTAGTATTTGCTGTGCCTGCATCTTGGCATAGAGGCTATTTGTCATGGCTAACTGCTCAGGTTTACCGCGCTCAACAATTTGTCCGTCGTGCATAACCAGAATCTCATCCATTGACTCCAGTCCGGTTAGACGGTGGGTGATCCATAAAATAGCCTGGTTTTGGCACTCCTGCAGTATGTTTTGTACCAGCTGTTGTTCGGTGAGTGCATCAAGGCTTTCAGTGGGCTCATCAAGAATCAATAGCGGAGCGCCTTTCAGCAGCGCACGGGCCACGGCCAAGCGGCGTGCCTGGCCGCTGGAAATACGAATGCCTAATTCGCCAACCAAGGTGTCATAGCCCGCCGGTTGTGCCAGGATGAAATCATGGATTACGGCGGTGCGGCATACCGACTCAAGCATCGCCTGATCTGCATTAGGGTTTGCCAGCAATAGGTTATCGCGAATAGTGCTATTGAAAAGGTGGGTTTGCTGGAATGCCACGGCGATCTGCTGACGAATGGAGTCTCCATTTAATTGATCATAGGGTATGCCACCAAGGGATACTTCTCCCTTATCGGGAGCTCTGAATTTCAATAATAACTGGACAAGGGTGCTCTTGCCGCATCCACTTGGACCAACTAGTGCAATCCTTTTTCCAGGGGTAAGCTGCAGAGAAATATCCTGCACCCCAGCGGGTTTTTGTTGCGTATATCGGTAGCTGACATTGAATAGGGTGAGTTCCTGATCAGTGGTAGTAGAGATCGCAATAGGGTTAACTGGTTCAGTAATGGTTGGAAGGCGATCCACCAAGCTGAATATACGTTTGGTTGCGGTTAATAATTCACCAAGGGATTGCATTGCAAAGGGAAGGGGTGCGACAGCTTCGAAGCTGGCGAGTGTAAAAAGGATTAACATGACCAGTTGTGCTGGTGGCAGCTCAGCTTGTTGCACCATAGGAATGGTGGTGATCAGAATAAGCCACATGGCGAGATTGGCGCTCAGTCCGACGCCACCCTGGGTGAGACCATTGATGTGACTGATGCGTTTTTGATGGGTGACTAGCTCCTGACTCAATTGATCGATGCGCTGGGCATGAGGTTTATCTGCGGCATCGATTAGTAGTTCACCCATACCCTGTAAATCATTGATCAGGTGAGCCCTAAGAGCGGTATTGATCTCATTGATCTGGCGGCTGCTATTTGAACAAGTGCGATTGCTGACGATAGGTAGAATCACGCCAGCCGTGAGCAGTAGCGCGAACTCAATCAAGGCCAGCATGGGATCGATCCAGATTAAAAAAAGCACAAATGTCAGCGACGCCATTAAAGCCACGATGAAGGGCAGCAGAAGGCGTAAGTAGAATTGATCCAGTGTATCTATGTCGGCTCGGATGCGACTCAGCAGGTCACCACTGCGAAAGCCTTCCAACCCAGCAGGTGCCAAGGGTTCGATGCGCTCATAGAACCAGACCCTTAGCTGCGATAGGATGCGTAAGGTCGCACTATGGCTGACCAATCTTTCAGCATAACGCCCAGTAGTGCGTAAGATGGCACTAAGGCGAATGATGGCGGCAGGCGTGAAATAGTTAAGGGTAACACCATGGATTCCGGCGATCGCCATTGAGGCGATAAACCAGCCTGAAGTCGCCATTAAAACCACATTTGCAATTAGCGTAATGAACGATAGGGCTCCCCCTAGCAACATCCAGCCAAGTACGGGTCGCATTAACTGGAGTAGACGCCAAATAGAGGTCATGTGAGGCTGCCTGAGTAGGCCGATACCAGATGGTGGTAGATACCTTGCTGTTTCAATAACGTTAGATGATCACCGCTCTCCACTAGGCGGCCTTGGTTGAGCACCAGGATATGCGGCATGCTTTGTACGGTTTTCAATCGGTGAGCAACCATCAAAAGAGTACGTCCCTCTGCCAATTGTGTGATTGCCTCCTGGATTAGTGCTTCACTTTCCAAGTCCAGGCTGGCGGTTGCCTCGTCGAGAATGACCAGTGGGGCATCTTTGAGAAATGCTCTAGCCAGAGCGATGCGTTGAATCTGACCACCAGATAGTCCATGTCCCCCTTCGCCGATCAGGGTATCGTAACCCTCGGGAAGTTCAGCGATAAACTGGTCGGCACGGGCTTGCGAGGCAGCCAGTTCAACCTGGCTCATATCGGCATCAGGAAGCGCAAGACGAATGTTATCGGTAACGCTACCATAAAATAGGTGGGAGCGTTGAGGAAGCCAAATGATCTGCTTGCGCCATGCTGCTAAATCGATCTTAGAGAGCGGCTGCTGGTTGATACTAATTTGGCCTTGGCTGGGTTGGTTAAAGCCAAGTATCAGGTTAAGTAGCGTGCTTTTACCTGATCCGCTGGGGCCAACTAAGGCGATCTGCTCTCCAGCTTGAATGGAAAATTCAACCTGCTGCAGTGCCGAGCGGCCATCGGGGTAGGTAAAGCTAACCTCCTCAAAGCTCAAACTCTCCATTTTATGGGTTACCTTTTGCGGGCTTTCTCGGTTTTCTTCTGGATTCTCAGTGTTGAGAATTTCAAGCATGCCATCCACAGCACCAATGGCATTCATCCGAGCGTGGTAGTGTTGACCCATATTGCGCAAAGGTAGATAGAACTCCGGAGCCAGTAGGAGGACGAAGAAACCATATAGAAAGTCAAGCTCTCCCCAGTAGAGACGAAAACCGATTAGGACGGCAACGATGGCGATACTGACCGTAGAGAAAAATTCCAAAGCAAATGAGGAGAGAAAAGCGATACGTAGAACTGAGAGTGTCGAGTGGCGGTATTCATCGGAGATTTTCGCGATCACAGCCGCCTCCTTGCGGCTGGCGTTGAAGAGTTTGAGGCTGGTTAAGCCCTGTATTGTGTCAAGAAAGTGGCCGCTCATACTGGCTAGTTGTTGCCATTGCTGTTGGTTTTTACGCTCTGCTCCTTTGCCGATGAGAATCATGAATAATGGGATCAGCGGTGCAGTAAAGAGCATGACCAGTGCTGAAATCCAGTCGATGGGGAATACAAAGACGAGAATTGAGAGTGGTGCAAGCGCCATCAATGAGATGGCAGGGATAAACCTGGCGTAGTAGGCCTCCATGGCTTCGATACCATCTGTCAGGGTGTTCGTTAGCTCGCCGCTACGTTGATTGGCAAGAAAAGCGGGGCCTAGTTGGCGAATCTTTTTCAGTAGAGTGTTTCTTAGGCTGAGTTTGACGCGGCTGGCAGCTAGAAAAGCGCTCTGTTCTGTAGCCCAGATAACTAAGGCACGGGCAGAAAAAACCACCAGCATGGAGTAGAGCCAGGGCATTAGATCGCTTAGGTTCTGCTGTTCGATGATGACCCCTGAGACCACTTTTGCCAACATCCATGCCTGGAGAATCACCAACCAGCCGGAGAGGGTGCCCAGTCCGGCAGCTAATAGCAGGGCATTTCCTGCAAGCTGTTTCCATTGCTTAAGCCAGTTGGCACCCGTTTTCATAAGTTATAGTTACCCACTGGGTGAATCACACTATTGTAGTGTGGCTCACTCAATAGGTAGCGGTGTCTGGTTAATAACTTAGGTTTGTAAATATATAACACGGTGAGTCCTGCTGGGAAGTGCCGTAGCGCCTCGAATGACAATATTATAACTCAAGTGTTGAAGTTTAAAGCTGATAAAATGTGAGTCTTCTTTCCCGTTACTTTTACAGGAAAAATGGGATGTAACACAAAATAGGAACCTACAACTAGTGTGGTGCGGGAGCGGTCAGCTGATTTTTTTGGTTAACCAGAGTGGTGATGGACCCAGTGAGTGGGTCCATCACACTTTGCTAGTCTTTCATAGCGATTGCTTTGGTCTCTTCGATATAGGCTTTCTCTGCTTCTGTCAGTTCGATATTGTCATAACCTGAAATCATGGTTTTAATGTAATGGGTGGGTGTTTTACCCGTTGTAGTCATATAGATGTGAATGATGACAAAGGTGCCCATCAGAAAAGCCGCAGCAGTATGTATTAAGGCAATTAGCATTAAGCCATCGCCTGACCAGCTATAGTTGCTCCATAAATCATAAAACATATAGACAATGCCAGAGGCCCATAGTGCTGGACCGATCAGTACCATGAATGCCATATAGGCCAGGGACTGGAGGGCATTTTGTTTACGTTGCAAACCCTTTTTATAGGGGTGAGGCTCTCCAACTAGAATACCGTAGGCATAGAAGCGAATAACCTTAAAAACACCCTCTTTGAAAAGGTATTGACGCCACTGTCCGGTCGTGAAATTCCAAAAAGTGGTAAAAATCCATAATAGGATCAAAATGACAGCTGCATAGGTATGAATCACCACAGCAGTACGGAAGTTGAGCATGCTATGGGTGCCATGCAGTCCCAGTCCGGTGAAGAATAGAATGAAGATTAAAAGCGCCTGAGACCAGTGCCAAAAACGCTCGAATCGGCTATAGATCATGACATAGTGTTTTTCACCACGAGTTTTGATCTTGGTGTTCTGATTTACACTGCTGCTCATGATGCATCCCTCTGCTGATTTTTATTCTTGAAAAGTTTGCGCAGCAGGCCGTGCAGCAGAACACCAAGCAATGCACCCCCAAGCGCCAGATAACCCAGAAGATCGAGCCAGCGGAAGTTGTCTCGTCCCGGCATATAAAAACCCTTCAGTCCTTTGAGTCGTCCCTCCCTGCTATGACACTCACTACAACTCATGACGTTCTCCTTCGGCGCAACCATGTGGGTAATCGGCCAGAAAGAGTAGGTTTCAACAAAACCGTATTCTCCGCTATAGGGGATATGGTTTTTCTCCATACCAACTTTAATTGCGCGGCCGAAATCGTAATTACCCCAAAAGGAGTCGTCATCGTTTCCCCATAAGTGCATGTAGACTAATGTGTTATTGCCTTTGTCATAGGGTTGTACAGTGTGCATGCGTTTAAAGGGCCAGATGCGAGATTTACCATCATTGGGCGATCCTTTGAACCCGTTCACCTCTATCGGACCGTTGGCGGGATCAAAATGGGTTTCAATGGTGGTGTAGTTCATCTGCCCATCAAACCAGTCGTAGTAAGGCACCAGATTTTCACCATACTTAAAATTACCTTTGATAGACTTATAGGTAGCACGGTGTTCGCCATTCCCTTGGGTGTAGTTTTTCTCTTTGTAACCTTCGCCATTTTTGGTCTTGCCAGCAGTACGCCAATCCCAATCTGTCTTGGTAGCAACACCACCGCGAGCAATGGTGGGTATGTGGCAGGTCTGGCAGGCAACCTTATCGACATGGCCATTAAGTTTGGCTCCAACCAATGTGGATATCTTATGCGGTGCATCACTATGGCAGGATTCGCAAGTCGCTACGTCTCGGCGTTCTCCGGGTAATCCCACTCCTTCCGTATCATGGGCCATCACGTTGTAGCGGCTACCAGCCCACTGATGTTGGCGGGTGACATGACAAGTGGTGCAGGCAAAATTAAGGCCTTCAGCATCCATGTGGACGTCAAGTTCCTTGGAGGGGTTTTTTAAGGATGAGTCGAGATCACCGTGTTTTACACCATCGCCACCACCTCCATAAAAATGGCAGGCCCCGCAGTTTTCGCGCCCCGGCTTGCCCACGTTTTGGGCGACTTTACTCCATTGGATGGGTTCCATGCCTTCGAACATGACCGAACAAGACTTATTACCAGCTGAGTTAGGGGTCTTATAGTAGGTGCCTGTGCGATCGTGGCAGACCAGGCAGTCTATGTTGTCCTGATTAGTGAAGTCGAAGGTATCGTCTTTCCAGCCATAACCGGCATGGCATTGAGCGCACATGCCTTCGTTACCCTTGGCGTTTGTGCAAAAGGTGTTAATTAGGGTCTTTTTGCCCAGCTTTTGGCCGGTGACTGGATTATCGTACTCCCAGGTCCAATGGATATTCTTCATGAAGTGGCGTCCTGCCTCGGTATGGCAAGAGAGGCAGGCCTTGGTGACTTCAGGGCCGCTTTTGAAATCTTTTTTGAGAATCTTGAACTTTGAGTGATCGGCGGTGGACTCTCCATCATCGCGGATACTTGGTGTGGTATCCTTGACTATGCGGAAGTTCATGTTGCTGTCATTTTTTGCCGGATCGGCATGTTCACTGTTAGCTAGAGCAGTGTGCGACAGCAATAGTATCAGGACCCACAAAAAGATCCTGATACTAGGCTTAGAGACTAGTAGCTTTTGTTTATGCATCGTTTGTTCCGTGATGACGGTTATGACCGTGACACATAAACAACTTAGGCCCGGTCTTTATTATTAAAAACCCGAGCCAACAACAGTCAGGTATTCAATCAGGGGGGCTGTCACCCTGATTGATTTGAGAACTCTCGCTATCGTACCACATTACATTGATAATTCCCAATGCAAGGGCTAATGTCACGCCTAAAATCCAAGTAAAATACCACATTTTTTAAATTCCTGTCGTTTGATTGTGATACCTGAACCCAAGGGTTCAGGTGGTTGTCGCTATCAGTACGCTGAGGTCCGTTCCTGCATCTCCTGAATAGAAAGGCGTCCCCACATCTTGCGGTAGTTCCATAGAGTGTAAGAGATCACGATTGGGAGAAAGATCACCACAGCCCAGAACATCACTGTTAAGGTCAGATGGCTGGAGGGTGCGTCCCAAACCGTCAAGCTACTGCCAGGATGAGTGCTTGATGGCATGATGAAAGGAAAGAGAGAAACCCCTGCTGTCATGATAACGCCACTGATCGCCAGTGAACTGGTGAAGAAGCCCCAGCCTGGACGATTGTTGCGTGACATCAAGATTGTCAGAGCGATTCCAAGAAAGCCCAATATAGGAAAGATGATGGATATTGGATACGTTGCGTAGTTGCTAAGCCAGGCTCCTGGAGCCATCTCAACTGTTTTCGCCAATGGATCAGGTAAAGCATCCAGTGCTGGTTGAGAGACAATGGTCTGCCCATCAATGCCAATGATTAGCCAGAGACCGGCCAGGGCAAAAGCGCTCATCGCGGCGATGCCAGTCCAGAATATCCAGGATTTAACCCTTTCTGTGATGACGCCACTGGTACGCATCTGTATCCATATTCCGCCATGCATGGTCAGCATAGAGAAGCTGACAACACCTGCCAGAAGGGCGAAGGGATTCAATAATTCAAAGAATCCGCCTGTGTAGTAAGCCCGCATCAGTTCATCCAGATGAAAGGGGACACCAAGCAGCAGATTGCCAAACGCCACACCGAATACTAATGAGGGAACGGCACCACCAACAAAAAGCCCCCAGTCCCAGGCCTTGCGCCAGCGAGCATCGCCTAGTTTGCTGCGGTAATCGAAGCCTACTGGGCGAAAAAACAGGGCAAATAAGACAAGCAGCATGGCAACATAAAAACCAGAGAATGCTGCTGCATAAACCACTGGCCAGGCAGCGAAGATGGCACCACCTGCAGTGATCAGCCATACTTGATTGCCATCCCAGTGAGGGCCGACGGTATTGATCATTAAACGTCTTTCGTCATCAGTTTTGCCAACAAAGGGCAGTAGATTTCCAACGCCCATATCCATACCATCAGTGATAGCGAATCCGATGAGTAATACACCAACAAATAACCACCAGATGAGTTTTAAACTCTCATAATCAATTAACATCTCACTACTCCTTTTATTGTGAGGCGCTGACGCCAGGTTCAAAGTGATAACGCCCAGTGTGAAGAGAGCTAGGTCCTAAGCGGGCGAAACGGAACATCAACCACATCTCAATAACGAGTAAAAATGTATAGAAACTGATGAATCCGACCAGACTGAAGATCAAGTCATTAACTGTGAGACTCGATGTGGCGAGAAATGTTGGTAATACCTCACCGATAGCCCAGGGTTGACGCCCAGATTCTGCAACGAACCAACCGGTTTCGATGGCAATCCAAGGCAGAGGAATACTCCAGAGCGTTAGTCTGAGCAACCAGCGTTTTTCTTCGATCACCCGGCGAGCGTTGTAGTAAAAACCCAAGCTAATGATCAGTAACATTGTAAAGCCAACGGCAACCATAATGCGGAATGTCCAGAATAGCGGAGCCACACGTGGGATACTCAGTTTTACTGCCTTCTGGATCTGTTCATCAGTAGCATCCACAACATTGGGTGTATAGGCCTTTAATAGCAGGCCGTAACCCAGATCCTTTTTTGTCTCTTCGAAGAGGGCAATGTTCGATTCGCTAGTCTCGCCATTGCGTAGTCGTTGAAGATACTCATAAGCTTTCATGCCCGAACGGATACGCGCCTCATTGGCATGCATGATGTCATTAAGGCCCGTCACTTCCTCGTCCACAGAACGGGTGGCGATCAGTCCAAGCGCCCAAGGAATCTTGATTTCACCGTGCGTTTTTTGTGCCTCCTGATCGGGAAAGCCGATTAGATTGAAACCAGCAGGGGGTTCATGAGTTTTCCATTCAGCCTCTATAGCGGCCAATTTGGTTTTTTGTACATCACCAAGCTCGTAGCCAGATTCGTCTCCTAAGATGATGACTGAAAGAATCGACGCGAGTCCGAAACCCGCTGCTACAGAAAAGGAGCGTTTGGCGAAGGGGATATCCCTACCTTTTAGCAGGTAGTAGGATGAGATTCCCATGACAAACATGGCTCCCGTCACATAACCAGCCGAGGCTGTATGGATGAATTTCACCTGAGCGACTGGATTTAATACTAGGTCAGCAAAGCTAATCATCTCCATGCGCATGGTTTGGTAACTGAATTCAGCACCCACTGGATTCTGCATCCAACCATTCGCCACAAGTATCCAGAGGGCCGACAGATTAGTACCCAGTGCTGTGAGTACTGTCACGATCAGATGCTGTCGTTTACTCAGTCGTTCCCAGCCTAGAAAGAACATACCGATGAAGGTTGATTCAAGAAAAAAGGCCATGAGACCTTCTATGGCCAGTGGCGCACCGAATACATCCCCCACATAATGGGAGTAGTACGACCAGTTAGTACCAAACTCGAACTCCATCGTTAGGCCGGTGGTTACACCAAGCGCGAAATTGATTCCGAATAGTTTCCCCCAGAATTTGGTCATATCTCGGTAGATCTCTTTTCCGGTCATAACATAGACCGACTCCATAATGACAAGAATCCAGGTCATTCCGAGGGTAAGGGGTACGAATAGAAAATGGTAAAGTGCCGTAATGGCGAACTGCCAGCGTGACAGTTCAATCATCGTCGGGTCCAACATGCGATGCCTCCTGCTAATTAAATGTAGCTCAAATGCCGCAATTTTCGTACCAAAACGTTAACTACCTGAATAAATAGCTTTTGCATTGATACTTTCTGGTCGTTTGAAATGCTGACTGAGCCATATGCAATTTGAATTTATGTGATCTGCCTCTAAATTGGATTACAGCAAATCTCTCTCCAAGCGCATTTGGTCAGTCGGTCTGAACAGCTTTCAATATCCACAAGAGAGGAATGTGAATACCGTTCAGCTAGGACTATAGGGGGGGATTTGGTGAGAGGTCATTGATGCATCGCAAAAACAATGTTAATTGTAAGTGATTGTTGCTATTGATAAAAATCAATCAATTAGCGTTTTTT
>JARRQF010000122.1:9979-20188 GCA_037382065.1 Candidatus Thiodiazotropha sp.
TAACCCAATATTAGAATGATTCTAAATCCTAATACTAAAGGATTCACTCTACTGCGCTGAATTCTATATATTTTATCTGAAGCTATGTGCAGCCAGTGCTAAATGAAATAGCCAAGAGCCTTTGAAAGCGTCAACCTAAAAAAGATCCATTGAATTGATTCGATTGTGAGTTCTGTATGATAGTTTGAGAGGTTACTTCCCACAGAAAACGATAGCTTGAGATATTACTTCCCAAAGAAAATGATCATTTCAGAGATTACTTCCCACAGAACTCCTTGACCTGGTCTCTCGCTTTCTGCATCATCTGTTGTCGTTGCTTTTCGGTGAGATGTAGATATTCATCGCCAACTTTGTAGCGTCGGTTGCCAAGTCCGATCAGTTGCTCCAAGTTCTTACGAGCGCTTTCGCAGTTATGTTTTTTGATGGCCAGCTCCTCGGCCTGCTGCTTTTTTTCCGCCTTTTTTAAGGCTCGATCTTCAGATTTATCTGCCAAGTTTTGACGTAACTCTTGTAATTTTTTCCTGGAGGCAGCAGCATCGCTGGAGGGGCCACTTTTAATATTAACTGTCTCCGACTCTCCTTCGACAGGTGGGGTTTGAGAGTAGGTTACCACACCATCTTCATTGACCCAACGATAGGTTTCTGCTAATGCGGCTGTGGAGAGGGAGAGTAAAAGCATGTAGAAGATTCTTGATAACACTGATCAGTCCCTACTTGTGGTGGTTATTTGGTTGATGATTATTATGGAGCATGGGAACCGAATGGCAAGTCCATCAGCCTGAATCAGCAAAAGAACCAGGGATATCAGCTTGACCTGTTAGGGTAGTATTAGTATTTTGCACGGTTTTGATATTGCTTAGTGTCCGATCAGAAAATCGGCGCAACGGGAGGCTTCAACGTGGAACTTAGCGGTGGCGAGATCATCGTACAATGCCTGAAAGATGAGGGTGTGGAACATGTGTTCGGATACCCTGGTGGAGCGGTATTGCATATCTATGATGCGATTTTCAGGCAAGATGCAGTGAAGCACATCCTGGTACGCCATGAACAGGCGGCCGGACATGCTGCGGACGGGTATGCACGCGCTACCGGTAAACCTGGTGTGATGTTGGTAACCTCAGGACCTGGGGCGACCAATGCCGTCACTGGTATTGCAACGGCCTTCATGGATTCGATTCCAATGGTGGTTCTAACTGGCCAGGTGCCGACCCCTGTGATTGGCAGTGATGCTTTTCAAGAGGTTGATACTGTTGGGATTACCCGACCTTGTGTGAAACACAATTTCCTGGTCAAGCGGCTGGAAGATTTGGCGGTGACGATTAAAAAAGCCTTCTATATTGCTACTACAGGCCGTCCTGGACCTGTTGTCATCGATATTCCTAAAGATATCACCGATCCTGGTATTAAGATTCCCTATAGCTATCCCAGTAAAGTCAAAATGCGCTCTTACAACCCGGTATTGAAAGGGCATTTGGGACAGATCAAGAAAGCGGTCAAAATCATGATGGAGGCGGAGCGTCCAGTTTTCTATACTGGTGGTGGTGTGGTGCTGGATGATGCCTCCAAAACCTTGACTGATTTAGTAGAGGCTCTGGGGTTTCCAATTACTCAGACTCTGATGGGCTTAGGTGCCTATCCAGGAAGTGGTAAGCATTTTCTCGGTATGTTGGGTATGCATGGCACCTATGAGGCCAATATGGCCATGCATGAAACCGATGTGCTTATTGCTGTTGGAGCTCGCTTTGATGATCGAGTGACAGGGCATGTCAAACAATTCTGTCCTGATGCGACGATTATCCATATTGATATCGATCCCTCATCGATTTCGAAGAATGTGCGTGTTGATGTGCCTATTGTTGGTCCAGTCAAGCAGGTTCTTCGAGATATGTTAAAGGTAGTCGCCGAGGGTGATAAGAAGCCCAAAGAGGAGGCTTTGAAGCAGTGGTGGCAAAAGATCGGGAAGTGGCGTTCTATGGATTGCATGAAGTATGACCAAAAGAGCAAACTGATCAAACCACAACAAGCGGTTGAGATACTGCACAAAGTAACCAAAGGCGATGCCTTCGTCACCTCCGATGTGGGACAGCACCAGATGTTTGCCGCTCAGTTCTATCGCTTTGACAAGCCACGACGTTGGATTAACTCGGGGGGGCTTGGCACCATGGGGTTTGGTTTGCCTGCAGCGATCGGTGTCCAAATAGCGCACCCTAAAGCTGAAGTGGCTGTAGTGACTGGTGAGTCGAGTATCCAGATGTGTATTCAGGAGCTGGCGACCTGCCTTCAGTATGACCTGCCAATAAAGATCATTCTGCTTAACAATGGCTATATGGGAATGGTGCGTCAATGGCAAGAGTTCTTTTATGAAAGCCGCTATTCTCAATCAGTCATGAGCGTGACACCAGATTTTGTTAAATTGACCGAGGCCTACGGCCACATCGGAATGCGTGTTGAAAAGCCTGAGGATCTGGAGGGCGCCATGCAGGAGGCCTTCTCCCATAAAGACAGGCTGGTGTTTCTTGATGTGATCGTCGATCCTACTGAGAATGTCTATCCGATGATAGCGGCGGGCAAGGGCCACCACGAGATGTATCTGTCACCTGGGAGTGAGTTGGTCTGATGAGGCATATCATATCTATTCTGATGGAGAACGAGTCCGGCGCACTGGCACGGGTGGCGAATCTGTTTACTGCGCGCGGCTACAATATTGAATCTCTGACCGTCGCGCCTACTGAGGACGTGAGTCTGTCGCGGATGACCTTGGTAACTCGTGGCAGTGATGAGATTATCGAGCAGATTACCAAGCAGCTCAATAAGCTGATCGAGGTGGTTAAGCTGGTCGATCTTACCGAAGGTAGGCATATTGAACGGGAAATGATGCTTATCAAGCTGCGTGCAGAACGTACACAACGAGAAGAGATCAAACGTCTGGTGGACATCTTTCGCGGTAAGATTATTGATGTTACCGATACCAGCTATACCGTTGAGTTGACCGGTGCATCAAGCAAGCTGAACGCATTTGTTGAGGCGGTGAATGAAGAGTTGATCATCGAAGTGGTTCGCACTGGTCCTTCTGGTATTGGCCGGGGGTCCAAGGGACTGGGGCTTTGATATTGTGCAGGAAGTAATGACCTGTAACGCGGCTTAGCGAAAGAACCTCAACAGGGATGGTTGAGGCCGACTACATAAATTCCAACCTAATATTAATCCAATTTTTCCGAAGGAAACAAAATGGCTATCAACGTATTTTACGACAAAGACTGCGACCTCAATATCATCAAGGGAAAAACAGTATCAATCATCGGTTACGGTTCTCAGGGGCACGCCCATGCCAATAATCTGCAGGACTCTGGTGTCAGTGTTATCGTTGGTTTGCGAGAGGGTTCTCCTTCCGCTGTCAAAGCCACTAATGCTGGGCTGACTGTGAAGTCTATCGAAGAGGCTGTTAAGGCCGCTGATATCGTGATGATCCTGGCCCCAGACGAATTTCAGTCTGAACTTTATCGTAAACAGATCGAGCCAAATATCAAAGAGTCGGCCGCTTTGGCTTTCGCTCACGGTTTTGCCATCCACTACAATCAGATTAATCCTCGTGAAGATCTGGACGTGATTATGATCGCACCCAAAGCCCCCGGTCATACCGTGCGCAGTGAATATGTTGCAGGTGGTGGTATTCCCGATCTGGTCGCTGTTTATCAGGACGCAACTGGTACCGCGATGGATACGGCACTCTCCTACGCTTCCGCTATCGGAGGTGGACGTACCGGTATTATCGAAACCACCTTCAAGGATGAGACTGAGACCGACCTGTTTGGTGAGCAAGCCGTGCTTTGTGGCGGCGCTGTAGAATTGGTTAAGGCTGGTTTTGAAACACTCACCGAAGCTGGATATGCACCTGAAATGGCCTATTTTGAATGTATGCATGAGCTTAAACTGATTGTCGATCTTATGTACGAAGGGGGGATAGCCAACATGAACTACTCCATCTCCAATAACGCAGAGTATGGCGAATATGTTAGCGGCCCTAAAGTCATCAATGACGAGAGCCGCAAGGCGATGAAAGAAGCCCTGCACAATATTCAAACGGGCGAATATGCTAAGCGTTTTATCTCTGAAGGCGCGCTTGGTTATCCGTCAATGACTGCCTATCGTCGATTGAATGAGGAGCATCCTATCGAGCAAGTGGGTAGCCGTCTGCGTGGCATGATGCCCTGGATCAAAAAGATCATAGATAAGTCTAAGAACTGATCCTTCTCGTTGTTGGCATCTCCCCCTTCCTAAAGAGGGTGTCGCAAAAGTCGTAGGGTGGGCTTCTTTCCACCATTAAGGGATGAAACGTAGGATGTGGTGAGGTACGAACCGCATCATAGATGTTCGTGAGCCACCGCACTATTGATGCGGTTCGCACCGCTCACCGCATCCTACAACTTTTGCGAATATTCGCGGCATGCTTTTACAACACCTTCCTAAAGGATAAAGGAAGGGGATTCCTGCTGCGTTCTGGTTGAGATAGTCTGGGCTCCTGTTTTACAAACGGCCTGACTGCACCCATTTTCCACAGGCTAACAAGCAGATTTTTGAGGTTTAACATGATCGAAAAAACTATGCCTAAAAAAATCTTGCTGATGAGTGTTTCCGCTGGTTCCGGTCATGTGCGTGCCGCCGAAGCCATTCGTGCAAGCGCTTCCTTGTATGATGAAGCGCTGGAGGTGCGTCACCTTGACGTACTGGATTACGTGCCCACAGGATTCCGCAAGCTATATGCAGAGACTTACCTGAACTTGGTGGAGAAGCTGCCGGCGGTGTGGGGTTATCTGTACCAGGCGAGCCATGAGGCAAAGCCGGACAGCACGACAGAAAAAATCCGCCGTAGTGTGGAGCATCTGTCAACGCGACCGCTGCGCAAGGAGATCACTGCCTTCAATCCAGATGTTATCGTGTGCACCCATTTTCTGCCGGCCGAGATGCTCGACCGCATGTTGCGCGAGGGCAATCTGGGCTGCCCTGTGTGGGTACAGGTAACGGACTTTGACTTGCATCGCATGTGGGTGCATGAGCACATGACTGGCTATTTTGCGGCGAATGAGGAGGTGGCATTCCGCATGCGTGCGGCAGGCATTCCATCCGCACATATCCATATAACGGGCATCCCAATCATGCCAGCGTTCAGCCAGCCGCTGGCACGTGAAGTCTGCGCGGCGGAATATGGAATGGACGCACAGCGCACCACAGTGCTGCTGATGGGCGGCGGCGCAGTCATGAATAGTTTGATTGAGGTGGCGCAGAGTCTGCTCCAGATTGGCGGCGACTTTCAGTTAGTCGTGCTGGCTGGACGCAATGCTATAGTACTAGCGTCCTTACAGAAACTGGCGGTTCAGTATCCCGGTCGGCTGTTCCCGCAGGCCTTCACCGATAAGGTCGAGCGTCTGATGACGTGCGCCGATCTAGTTATTACTAAACCAGGCGGCCTCTCAACTTCAGAGTGCCTTGTCAAGGGTTTACCGGTGATTCTCTATGCGCCGATTCCGGGGCAGGAGGAACGCAATGCCGACTACCTGCTGGAGCAAGGCGTAGCGCTAAAAGCCTGCGATGTAGTCACGCTTGAATACCGTGTACGCCTCCTGCTTGATGACTCCTCCAGGCTTGCCACGATGCGTGATAAAGCGCACGCCCTGGGGCGGCCCGATGCAGGTAAGCAGGTGCTCGAGACACTATTAGGCGAATGAGCGCTGATCCGCTTGCACGTTTCTGTTTGCCTCGGTTCATGCTAATGATCACCTGGGTGTTACTGCTTGCCTTCTTCTTCGCCGAAGTCGAAATCCAGATTGAAGGTGCAGCAGGCTGGGCAGCGAATCTGCCGACTTGGCGCATCGAAAACCACTGGTTACTGGATATCTTCTGGGGTGGGCGGCCTATGACGGGTTACCACGCCTGGGTCTTCTCCTTCATGGCGCTGGTCTTCCATTTCCCGCTGCTCTTCTTTGCCCACTGGTCGCTGCGCGCTGAGGCACGGGTGATAGCCTGCCTCCAGATTTTCTGGATCGTCGAAGACTTCCTCTGGTTTATGCTGAACCCAGCCTATGGTCTGGCGCATTTCAACCCAGATCATGTGCAATGGCACAAACACTGGCTGGCCAACGCTCCCACCGATTATTGGACTTTCTTGAGCGCCGCAGCGGTGTTGCTATACCTTTCGTACCGGCCCACATAGTGGCATGAGTTTATGTAATTCTCGTGTGGAGCATTATGGCACTGATGTTTATCCAGTTTGCGCGAAAAACCCTGCTGTTCAGGGCAGGGATGGATAGCGCAGACGCGCCAGCGTCCTGTTAGTTCAGTGTCTGCTCTATTTTGTGACAAAGACCAAATAAACGTGCATCAAAAATAGACAGTGCCTGCCGTGTCTCATATCGTTACTTTGTTCCATAGGGCCAAAGTATCATGCAGGGATGAAATAACTCAAAGCCTTCAAATTTTAGAGCTATGAGAATCACGCCGACCTGGTTGGCGCCATTAACATCCTGTCTCGCGGGATAGAAAAATGACGAGACGAAGGGCAGGACACGAACGATGCTTCGTTCAGGTGCGAGAGCACAGCCCGGATCGCCTGTGAAGTGAGTGGTGCAGTCAGCTGCCAGCAGCAGGAACCCACCGAAGCGACTTAACCACGGCTTAATACCGCGTTTAAGCGCCGTAGGAATCCCCCCGCTTTAGCTGGGGGAGGATGTCAAGTCGCTGTGTTAATTGTTAAGGAAGTATGTCATGAAATGGATTTTTTTAAGGTTGTTAATGGGCAGCATTTTGCTGCTGTTTTGTGGTCTGCTCCAAGCCCAAGTTGATGGGCCGCTCAAAACGTATGTGTATGCTAATGATCCGGCCTATGGCTACCGACTGGTCGGGCAAGAGAGGGGGGATGGTTTCAATCTCTATTTTCTCAATATGGACTCGCAAAACTGGCGTACCGAGAAAGAGGTAACCCCCACGCTGTGGAATCATTGGTTGACCTTGATAGTGCCCGATCAGCTGACTACCAGCACCGCCAATTTGATTATTTACCATGGTGCAAATTCATCCTCACCGCCAGATAGGGAAGAGATGGCCGTGTTTTTTCCTATCGCAATAAAAACAGGCAGTATCCAAGTTGTGATTCAACAGGTTCCTGCTCAGTCGCTGAAATTTACCGAATTAGATGATGTACTCAATGAGGATGATCTGATCTCATATTCCTGGCGCAAAGTTATGGATAGTGGCGACCCTACCTGGTCCGCCTATCTGCCGATGACCAAGGCGGTTGTTCGAGGTATGGATAGTGCCCAAGATTTTATTGCAGATTTACAGGGATTTGAGCTAGAGCATTTCATTATCACAGGATTCTCTAAACGTGGTGCTATTGCTTGGTTGACAGCAGCCATCGATTCCCGAGTCAGTGCTGTTGTTCCCGGTGACTACAACATACTCTTTCTCGATAAACAGATTGAGCATCACTACAATAGTTATGGTTTCTTCTCCTCAGCATTGACCAGTTACGAGAAACAGCGGATTTTTGATGAGATACACTCTCCAGAGGGTCAGCTATTAATGGATCTGGTTGACCCCATAAACTATAAGCAGGCGCTGACCATGCCGCATTTGATTCTTAACGCGACTGGGGATGAATTCTTTCTGCCTGACGCCTCAGAGGCCTATATCCATGATATTCCTGGAGAGACTTTGCAGCGATTGATTCCAAACAGCAATCATACCTTTGTAGGTAAGAGTAAGGAGTTGATTCAGGGGTTGATCGCTTGGTACCAATCACAACTTGGCGCACTCCCCCGTCCCCAAATTAACTGGCAGTTGGACCAAAATGGAGACCTTGAGGTAAGCAGTGATCAGACGCCGATAGGCGTAAAACTTTGGCAAGCAACTAATACTAAAGCAAGGGATTTTCGCGACTCCACCTTGGGAAAAGGCTGGCGTGCTTCGAAGCTTGAGGTCGGCCAGGATGGGCTCTATCGGGCGAAAATCGTGCCTCCGGTCGAGGGGTACACTGCATATATGGTTGAGCTAACCTATCCTGGCGTTGCGGATATGCCACAGGTCTATACCACTTCCGTGTTCATCACTCCCGATGTGGA
This sequence comes from Candidatus Thiodiazotropha sp., assembly GCA_037382065.1. Lineage (GTDB taxonomy): Bacteria > Pseudomonadota > Gammaproteobacteria > Chromatiales > Chromatiaceae > Thiodiazotropha. Next base: position 18,094 of record JARRQF010000122.1, read on the forward strand.
GCCCTTTGAACAAGAGCACGCTCTTGCCAATCCCAGATCATCTGACTACTGGGCGAAACAGGTTGGTGATGTACTGCTTGGTCAGCCACAGGATTATAGCTATGAAACTCTCCAGGCTATGTTGCCGATTCGGGTGCTGGGTGAGTACATCACCAGCGTTGAGGCGCTCGCCGTCAATCTGGATAGTTCAGAGGCAAAACAGTACTGCACAGCGGCTAGGTTAAATGTGCAAGCAGGAGAGATTGGCTGGTACACCACACTAGGCGTTTCTAATGAGAAAAATGTTAAATATTGGGAACCCTATCAGTTAGCAGAGACTTTTAGTTTAAATGGTGCTGACATATTAGCTGCTATGATTTGCCGAATCTTAACTGAATATTAATCTCTGACCCAGCCTTAAGATCTGGTTCGGTTGGCATAGAGCGTATCATCCTAAAACATCAGTTGATTGTTCTATTGTGCAGGCGCGCCCCTTGCCCTGTACCACCATAAACGCACATTTCATGCTGCCCAACTGATCTTTTTAGGATCATTTACCGCCAAATAGTCTATAATGCGCGGTTTTTCCACGCTTCTTTTCTGGGAGATTGCGGATGTCGAAAGATGGCATAAATAAGGTTGTATTGGCCTACTCAGGTGGTCTTGATACTTCGATTATCGTCAAATGGCTGCAGGATGAGTATCAGTGTGAGGTGGTGACATTCACTGCAGATATTGGTCAGGGCGAAGAAGTTGAGCCTGTGCGAGCCAAGGCCGAGGCGGCCGGTATCAAAGAGATCTATATCGAGGATCTGACAGAAGAGTTTGTGCGGGATTATGTCTTTCCCATGTTTCGTGCTAATGCAATTTATGAGGGGGAGTATCTTCTCGGAACCTCCATTGCTCGACCCTTGATTGCCAAGCGGTTGATTGAAATCGCCAATGAGACCGGTGCGGATGCGATTTCCCATGGGGCCACAGGTAAAGGTAACGACCAAGTTCGCTTCGAACTGGGCGCCTACGCTTTACGCCCTGATATTAAGATTATTGCGCCCTGGCGCGAGTGGGATCTGAACTCTCGGGAAAAGCTATTGGCTTACGCTGAGACCCATGGTATTTCCATTGAAATGAAGCGAGAAGGTAAAAAGTCTCCCTACTCAATGGATGCTAATCTATTGCATATCTCTTATGAGGGGTATGACCTGGAAGATCCCTGGAATGAGCCTGGAAATGAGATGTGGCGCTGGTCGGTTTCCCCAGAAGATGCGCCGAATAGCGCTAGCTATATCGAGATCGGTTTTGAAAATGGCGACCCTGTCTCCATCGATGGCGAAAAGCTCTCTCCCGCAGCTCTGCTGTTAAAGCTTAATCAGTTGGGAGGCGCCAATGGAATTGGTCGAACTGATATTGTGGAAAATCGCTATGTTGGCATGAAATCACGTGGTTGCTATGAAACGCCTGGTGGCACTATCCTACTCAAGGCACATCGGGCCATGGAGTCGCTTACTCTGGACCGTGAAGCGGGGCATATGAAAGATGAGCTGATGCCACGATATGCCAAACTGATCTACAACGGCTATTGGTTTGCTCCAGAGCGTCTTATGCTCCAGGCAGCCATTGATCAGACACAGCAGGTTGTCAATGGTGTTGTTCGGCTGAAACTCTACAAAGGGAATGTGAGTATCGCTGGGCGCAAATCAGAGACTAACAGCCTGTTCGATGAGTCGATTGCAACATTTGAAGACGATGCTGGTGCTTACAATCAAAAAGATGCCGAAGGTTTCATTAAGCTGAATGCGCTTCGCTTGCGAGTGGCGGCGGCTAAAAAAGATTAATCGCAAGACGCTAAAGCGCTGGATAAAGCGGGGCTGATACTTCAGGCCCGCTTTTTTCTGCATTTTCCGCTCATTATTGATGTTCGTGAACTTGATGCGGTTTATACCTCGCCACATTCTACGCAATCACGAATTTTCCCTGTTCCGCCCCAAGTGTAACGCTTGGGCTAGTGTGGTGCTTCATACAAATTGACGATGATAGAAGCCTGCTCAGGCCAGGAGACAAGGCGCAATGCGCAGGGAATGGCTCGCCCTTTTCAACCTAAAAAGATCAGTTGGAC
>JARRQF010000123.1:0-15510 GCA_037382065.1 Candidatus Thiodiazotropha sp.
CTTCACGAGCTTTCCTTCGCAAAGTACGCTGCCGCCTTTTTTAATATATCGCGCTCCTCCGTTAAGCGTTTGTTTTCCTTGCGTAATCTCTTCAACTCGTCATAGAGATGTTCGTCGTTCACCTAGCCAGCCTTCTGGACCTGAGGTCCACGGTACTTGCTTATCCAGGTATGCAGGGTATTTGGGTTTACCCCAAGCTCATCTGCTGTCTTGGAAACCGACTGATCATTCTCTATTGCCAGCTTCACCGCTGACTCTTTAAACTCTGATGTATAGTGGCTCTGCTTCTTCTGGTTACTCATCGGTACACGCTCTCCGGTTAGGCCCCGAGATTACTTGAGGTTGTGTGTCCGGGATAGTCTAGCCACATCAGCGGCCTCTGGTAAAGCAATAGAGAATGTTTTTCACGAAAACAGTTTTTTAAGAACCGCCAGACTTGCCAGGTTATTTTCGACAATTGTGAGTGAAAAGCACGGTAGGCGTCATACAGTTTAAGTTCTGGCAGCTCATCTTCTTCCTGATACCACGCGTCAGTGTGAGATGCCTGATGATCATTTTCCACACACTGCTCAAGGTCGACAAATTTGGGGGCACTCATCAAATAGCCACCATTTAAGCTCTTGATTTTCATTATTAATACAGCAATTCAACGATATAGTGGTGCAGGTTCAAACGTTGGGTGTCCCGATATTTACTCCGATATGTACTAGATTAGGAAAAACTACGATGGTAATTTGGTGCTCTACACCCCTGCTTGCTGTTAACGGTGGGTGTCTCGATAGTCTTATGTTTGCGGGTCCTCATCTGTCATCCGCCTAATCAAGAATAACGTTTACACCGGAATTTTTTAAAATTACCAAAATATCTCTATAGATATCTTCTTCGCCGCAATCCTTAAATCTTTTTTCAGAGTCTCTAGAGTTTTTCCATCTAAGATTAAAAGGTACATTTAGGTCTGTATTACAGGATAAATAGTCCTCTAATGCACCTAAATTTCTCCCTATATAGCCACCTGGCCCGAATACCGCCTCACCCAAAGCACATAAAAAACTAACAATATCAACAATTGTTTTACCATCAAGCTCGATATCAATTGGTTTGGTTTTATATGCGGGTTTTCGATTGTCTAAGAGAGACACTTCTAACCATGCTTCCTTCTCATCGTGATTAAGAGTAAGCCACCTGCCATGTTCAATAGGAAAACCATTTCTTCTCTCAACTAATAATGGAAGTGCTTCTGGTAAGAGGGCTGGCAAACCATCACCAGTCATAAAAACGCTGGAATTTTTCTTGTTAGGTTTAATATTCATTTCACTCGCAACCCCTGTTAAGGATGTTATGAGTAATCCTGCATTATCGAAGATTGAAATTATAATATCAGAGCTGCCGACTATTGTTTTACTCAAGAATGGTTCACAAAGAAACCCATTTAGCAGTTTTATTTGATGGCCGTGACGCTCACTGTAAAGTTCACCTCCTAATCCCTCAATAGTGGAAAAACTCCCGACTTTCAGCTTATTTTTATCATCAATAAATAAGGAAAACATAGCTATGTTACTATTAATAATAACTATTTCACTCCCCCTTCTGGGTACCATAGGCCAGGGAATGTTTTAATTTTAGAATAATCATGATTTTTTACATACCCGAGCTTGTCGCCCAACTTGAGTATTCGGTGATGCGCTCCATTATCACCGGGAACCAGCCACTCACTCGCACCAGTCCACTTTTTATTTTCTCTTCCTTAATAGACTTTCTGTACTCCATTTCGATCAAGGTTTGGAGTACCTCTCCCTAATTTTATTTCTTCGTATTGTTCTCTTATAGACTTTGGTAAAGGATTTGGAGAAGAAAGCTTATCTTGTTTTTTCCTTTTCCCAGGACATTCCGTACACTCACCTTTCTTCTTTTTATTTGCCAACCCAAACGGATCAACCCACCCCAACGGATTAGGCGCATAAGCAAAAAGATTACTGCCACCCAACAACCCAATCGGATCTTGGCTTACAAACCGCCCCACACCCGGATCATAGTACCTGAACCGATTGTAGTGCAGCCCGGTCTCTTCATCAAACTACTGCCCCTGGAACCTGAACGGCTGTTCCAACGCAGGCGGTGGCTCAGGGCTTCTCGGATACCGGACAGGGCCATCTGTTCCCGTCTTACGCAGGGTCGTTTCACCCCAGATCTTGTAATCCACCGCCCAGACGATCTGACCCTCTTTGTCCGTCAACTCCTGCGGCGCCCCCACCTGATCACACTGATACCAGTAAGTTTTTTCATCCTGAACCGTCGCCAATGGCACAAAACTTTTCGGCTCAAACAGGTAGAGCGCATTCTTATTGTTCCTCCGAGACTCGATCATCAGATCCCCATCCCAGAGAAATTCTGTTGCCCCGAACGTGTCGATCTTCCTTGTTCTTCTTCCTAAGGCATCATATTCATATCGGGTGGTCTGTTCCGTGCCTTTGCGTGTAACCTTCGCCTCTTTGAGCTGATGCTCGGCATTCCAAGTGAACTCGGCCTCTTCATGGGCGCCTTTCTTACGTGTGCTGACGTTTCCATGCACATCATACTCATAGCGCAGGTCTTGATAGACCTCCAACCGGTTGCCCGCAACAGAGAACCCGCCCAGCCCTTTGGGCTGCATATTTCCGGCGGGATAAAACTCAAAAAACTCTTCGGTTCCCCCCTTGGCATTGAGGATTCTTCCAGTCGGATCATACTGAAAAACCGTGTTGCCCCTCTGTTTGTCATGACGCCCGAGCAGGTTTCCAACCCGGTCATAACGGTAGATACGTTCGATTTCCAGATTTGTGGACACCCATCAAATAGCCACCATTTAAGCTCTTGATTTTCATTATTAATACAGAAATTCAACGATATAGTGGTGCAGGTTCAAACGTTGGGTGTCCCGATATGTAATATTCGCTTGTTAAGTGCTGACTGTAAAAAATGCTTCATTTTTCGGCCACTCTCCATCATATGTATAACACTCTAGGGTTGACACTTTGCCGTCCTTGAACCAAAGCAAAATACCAGCACCGGCTTCTAACTCTGGATGCTCCAAATGTATTTTTGGTGTTTCCTCAATGTACCTATTGCTCTTGCTTAGTAAGGGCTTGTTTTCTGGAACTTCAATGTTCGTATATAAACCAACACCAGTGTATTCCCTGTCCATTACAGTGGCCCCAGTTAATTGTTGCCGAATCGTATCTTCTTCTGGATCGCCTTTGATCAGCGCTTCCAATACCATTTTTTCGAGGTTACTCAGTTCCATGATTCTTTAACACTTAACGCTGCAATTCACCGGAGCCTAGCTATAGCGAGGCATCCGTGTGAAATTGCCTGGTCATGTGATTCATTAGGTTTACTCATATTAACTCAAAAACGCTATTTATCTTTTTCTGAAATAATTCTCTCTGAGTATGCGAGGAGCTGAACATACTTAGCAGATTTGGGGACACCCATCAAATAGCCACCATTTAAGCTCTTTATTTTCATTATTAATACAGCAATTCAACAAATAGCACAGATCGTTACCGCAACGATGATGCAAAGCACCGGCACTTAAGATCGTCAATGTACGATAGCCTTGAGTGCCAGTGACATCAAAAAGCTATTTTCTTAAAGAGCTATCCCAATTTTTCTAATGGGCTTGTCCAACAAACGGTTCAGATCGTGGCTCGCTTCGGTCGCACGATCTAACCTTATTTGTTAGCTTTAAATCGCATTACGTTGAGGCGCATAGGATTCAATGTACTTCTTCGCCTTCTCGTAGGTAATGCTTTCGCTATCGTAAATTACGTAGACAGCACCGTGGTCGGAGATGAATTCAGCTGCGGTTTCCAGCGTGCCACCTTGGTATCCATTTTCGGCCAAGTACGCATCGCAATCCTCATCCCAAGCTTCAATCATAGTGGAAGACAGCCCTAAGCCATCTTCATCAGATACGATCCCATTTCGATTCAGTATTGATACCAGCTTTCCAACATTGTCCTGCCCCCAATTTCGAAGGACGTCTATCGTTGCGATCCTTTCCATATCTTCTCCTTCTGAGATCTAACAAAGAGTTTTCAGATTTCCAGAGAATAGTCAAGAACAACCACAATAGCAAACTGCTTTCCCAATAAAACAAGGTGATACTAACCAGATAACATCCTTTACCACCATGATATACGTACGCACGAGAAATACGAGCTACGCTGGCTGTTCCGAAACATGTAATGCATGCGTATCTAAAAGCCCTGTCTACGATGCCTGTCCCCGTTCAACATTCGGCGATTGATAAAAACGTCGCTGCGTTAACCCAAAATCAAGCCTATAACGCATTGCTTTTTTTGTACAAACAGGTAATGCAAAAAGATTTTGGTGAAATCAAGGATGTACCCGCACCAAGCATCAGCCTTATGTGCTGGTGGTTCTGTCTCAGGCCGAAATAAATAAGGTTGCTTCCTACTTACCCCCCATGTATGTATTGCCTGTTCAGTTATTGTATGGTTGCGGTTTGCGTATTTCTGAGTGTTTGAACCTAAAAAGATCAGTTGGGCAGCGTGAAGGGTGCGTTTGTGGTGGTTCAGGGCAAGGGGCGCTCCTGCACATCCATTATGGAATACGCTTGTATCGCAACCCTGAACGGATCAGAATCTCCTCACCCTCTTCATCTCTGATAATTCGCAGAGTCTCTCCTAAGCCACGTCCGTACCCTTCAAAAATGGCCTCTTGTGCATTTACAGTACGCAGAACTAGGGTGGAATTACCCTCAGGGCCAGGCGTAGCAAAAACCAGATAATCACCTTCAATTTTTAGCTCTAGTTTTTCTATCTGAAAGAACTTATACACCTCTGCTGGGTTCAGCAGTTTATATTCTCCTAATCGGTGTTTCCACGCCTCGTGGATAGGGTGTGGCTCCAATCTAACCCCAGCAAAACGATAGTTATTGGATTCTCCAATAATGACGTGTTGGCCCGATATCGTATCCGTGCTAAATACTATTTCACTCAACTCTTCCAGATCGATCGGCACAATCCCCAATAAACGATAATTTAGACGATATCCACCATTCTCTTCCCTATCCAGATTGAATGTTCCATAGGAAGTATTGACTTTGTAGCGATTGGGTGACTTTTGGTGAATATCTACCTTCCCCACCAGGGTGGAGTAGGTTCCTTCAAAATCGGCTGAACTATTTAGCTGGCCAGGTATTTCCATCTTAGGCAACTCTACGCCGTTTTTTGCCTCCCAGGCCATCTGCAATAGTTTTTGCGCAATTTTACCGGTATCTGCCGAATTTGTATTGGCCATAACAATAACACCTAACTTCGATTTTGGCGCAACCTTAAAGGATGATCGATGGGCAATCGTACCTCCGTCGTGTTCAAAAACGGGGTCTTCCTCAGCCAATATCTTCGTATTAATGAACCAAGCCAAGCCTATCTTATTTCCAACATCCAGGGGAACATGCTTATTCTGGACTTGAAACATAGCATCTAAGGTCGCTGGGGAAATAATTTGCTGGTTATTAAGTTTTCCTTTGTTATTAACCAACATCGCTAGGCGCGCCAGATCAATTACCGTTGTATTCAGGCCACCAGCAGGCATATCTCTAAGCGGATATTCAACGATCTCCTTACCCTTAGCGTAACTTTTTGAAGAGTGACTACCTGAGATGCCGGTTTCAAATTGTGAATTTATCATTCCCATGGGCTTTAAGAGGCTTTGATCTACAAACGCCGCATAATCTTGCCCACTCACATTTTTCACCGCATGGCCTAGTAAGGTCACGCCAAGATTGGAGTAGGACATGGTAGTATTAGGAGGATAGGAGACGTAGTCATTCTTTATCTTCTTCACGAGTTTATCAAATGGCTGGGGCTGTTTTGTAAACATCCCACTCATCCACTCGGAGGGAAGTCCTGAGTGATGGGTCATTATCGTTCTTGGTGTGATGCCATTGGTATCACCAAAACGGCTTTTTATCCTGAACTCGGGTAGGTAGGTAACCAACGGATGATCAATGTCCATTTTTCCGGCTTCAACCAGTTTCATCGCGGCCATGCCAGTAAATAGCTTGGAAATTGATCCCGCTCGATAGCGGGTTTCAGGCGTCGCTTCAAGCTTATTTTTTAGATCAGCGTAACCAAAACCCTGCTGCCATACAATTTTCTGATCATCGACTAATGCGATAGATAGGCCAATAATTCCCTTCTCCCTCATCTCTTTCTTAGTAAACCAGGTCATATAGGTTTTTACATATCCATAGTCACCTTTTTCCTGCTTAAGCGGAGCCCTAGGAGGATGACTGGAACATGCTATGAGTGGGAGTAGCATCGCGATGGGCGATATCCTTTTTAGGACCGCGTTTGCCATTTTATGTAGCTCCTGTAAACCATTACGTTAAGCAATCTACTGCCGACACGACGGTTGGATCTCCCTCCTCCCTGGTTAGCGACTCGAATTATTGCTGATTGAACTTAACAGTACAGTTTCTGAGGAAGGCTGTCTGTTGCATAATTGTTAGCAAATGTAACAGTTTGTAATCTTTTTTTGAATAGAGACTGCTAACGTTTCGCAGCGTTAGCTGTTGTGGATAGTCATAATCTTTAGCAGAAACTTTTGCCCTATTAATCAGACCATAAGTATTATGACATGATAGCTTTACTCCAAAAATTTCACCATGAAGGATATGATCCGTCGTGCTCTTCGCGACCTTCGTGGTAAAATGGATTGGCTAAGATAAGTGCGCTAGAAAAATAGGATGCGATGTAAGATGGGGAATATTCTTTTTGAATACGCGATGAAATTCGTGATTGCGTAGGATGCGGTGAGCGGTGCGAACCGCATCAATAGTGGTGTGGATCACGAGCGTCAATGATGCGGTTCGTGCCTCACCACATCCTACATAATATGCTCATACCGCACCCTTCGTAGTAAAATAGATTGGCTGAGCTAAGCGCGCTAGAAAAATAGGATGCGATGTAAGATGGGGAATATTCTTTTTGAATACGCGATGAAATTCGTGATTGTGTAGGATGCGGTGAGCGGTGCGAACCGCATCAATAGTGGGATGGATCACGAGCGTCAATGATGCGGTTCGTGCCTCACCACATCCTACATAATAGGCTCATACCGCGACCTTCGTGGTAAAATTGATTGGCTAAGATAAGCGCGCTAGAAAAATAGGATGCGATGTAAGATGGGAAATATTCTTTTTGAATACGCGATGAAATTCGTGATTGCGTAGGATGCGGTGAGCGGTGCGAACCGCATCAATAGTGGGGTGGATCACGAGCGTCAATGATGCGGTTCGTGCCTCACCACATCCTACATAATGCGCTCATTCCGCACGTTACGAGTTAATCTAGGACTGTGATCCACTCTGTGAGTGAGCATAAATCAATATCTTGGATCAGTGACACTCTTTAAAGATATTTGTTGAGCAACCTTCACATTTCTCATGATCAAGTCGTTTATAGATTTCGCTAATCGCATGTTTCTTGCTATCAAAAAAATGATCGCTACCAAGGTTTTTAATAAAACCAGATTTTGCTGCGAATTCATAAACCTGTGATTTTAATCCAACAAAATAGATACCACCGCCATTCTCTTTAAGTCGGTTATTTTCTGCTACCAACATTTCTGCACCAGCCAGATCAATAAAATTAATACCGGATGAAATAATCAGGATATGATTAACTCTTTCAATATCTACTATTTGAGCAATTCGGTTTTGGATATGGTTAATCGATCCAAAATAGATTGACATGTCTATGCGAATCATTTTGAGCTGCGGGCATTGATTGAGTGGTTTTTTATGAATGGTTATTATCTTTCTTGTGTCACTTTCAGGATCAATCGATTGTGTAGGAATTCTAGGGGTAGATGTTTTCGCCAAAAAAAGAATCAGTGACAGTAGTACGCCTAAGTAAATTGCAAACTCAAGCTCAAGAAATAGGGTAGCAAAAAATGTGGTTAGTAAAATAGCGGATTCAGATTTACTAAAGCGCAATATCTGAACTATATGCTTAATATCAATGAGGTTGTAGGCTACCAGTAATATAACACCGCCCATTGCGGCGATTGGTAAATATGCGGTCAGTGGGGCAATGAGCAGCACAATAACCATCAGCGCAATCGCCGCAAAAATTGCGGAAAGAGGGGTTTTTGCGCCTGCTTCGTAGTTAATGCCTGATCGGGTAAAAGAGCCAGAGCCAGCGTAGCTGGATAAAAAGCTACCAGCCATATTAGACAAACCTTGTCCAATAAATTCTTGATTTGAATCGATACGTTGGTTTGATTTGGTTGCAACAGCCCGACTGATCGATACGGCCTCAATAAGTCCAAGAAGTGCCACTGCAAATGCCTCTGGTGCAAGCATTTTTATGGTGGCGAACGAAAAATCTGGTTTTGAGATTGGTGGTAAGTGGGCTGGTATTTCACCTACAAGCTTTATTCCATCTGTAAACATTTGAAAATAGAGTGCCGCAATACTGCCAACGATCATGCCAAATAGAAGATTAGGTGCTTTAGGCATGAACATTTTGCTGAGTATTGCAGTTAGTAGAGTGACTAATGCAATGAGTGCAAGATACGGATTCAAGTCACCTATATTGACGTATAGGTCATGCCATGTATATAGGAACGACTCCCCTTGAGGGACGAAAATACCTGTTATGTGTTTCAGTTGACTGCTGGCAATAAGGATAGCTGCTCCCGCAGTGAAGCCAATCACAACGGTATGCGAAACGAAATTAACCAATGTGCCTAATCGAGCAAGACCAAAAGCTAATTGGTATATGCCAGCAAGAAAGGTTAGAGTTAGAGCCAGTGATAGAAATTCAGGTGTTCCTGGTGTCGCGTGATGACTAATAGCTGAAAAGACAACAATTGAAATAGCTGTTGTAGGGCCTGATACCAGGTGAAAAGAGGAACCAAATAGTGCGGCAATGATCGGCGTGATCATTGCCGTATAAAGACCATATTCAGGTGGTAAGCCAGCAATGGTTGCAAATGCAACACCTTGTGGTAACACGATAACGGCACCTGTTAAGCCTGCAATGAAATCTGCTTTGATGCTCTCTTTGGTTATCAGTTTAAACCAAACAAGGAATGGAAATATTGATTCGAGTTTCATTTTATTCCTATTAATTTCTACTGATCATAGCTCCTTGCTCACCTGAACAGCAGCTGTCTTGGCGTTGAGTTAAGAGTGGAGCAAAAAGGGCATATTATGCTAGATCAACCGGTGCTACTGCGATAAAGATGTTTAGCGTCTAATCAGAGCTGAGAATAAATATACGTTCAGGTTTGTTTTGTGCGGATTTGTTGCTTTGGAGTGTTACTAATCAGACCATAAGATAAGAAGAGCAACTATGCTTTTCTCTCCACACTTGGACATCCAGAGCAAAGCCTGCTGCACACTTTAAAGATAATTATATATCCCAGTCGCTTATATGCAAGGTATCTGCCCTGATCGCTTCTAACATAGCATGAACCGGATACATCCATAACCAAAAACTTATTTATCTACCTATAGGGATTCCTAAGTTTACAGCTCCATATTCACGAAATAAGCGGCAAACAAGCCTCCAAAAACCTCAATCTTTGTGGCAAATATTTTTCAGCCTTTTATTAACATTCTCGCCACCCTAAGGAACGGCGATTCTTCGCGCCCTTCGTGGTGAAAGGGATTGGCTGGATAAAATGCGTTGTGCTGATGCACCTGTTTTTGCTGCGTCACCAACAAGATCTTCAGCTGATTATTTTAGGTTCAACCTAAAAAGATCAGTTGGACGGCGTGAAGGGTGCGCTTGTGGTGGTGCAGGGCAAGGGTCGCTCCTGCACATCCCTGTGTCCGCGACACTTGTGCATCCATGCACAGCGCGCAACGACGCGGAATAGCCCGCTATTCTAAGGAGTTGCAACGCCGCCATGTGCCGCCACAAGCGTGCCATTCACGTTGTAGCGTGATTCTCAGCAATGCCAGTAAAGCATAGCCCGCCGCGATCCAATAGGCTGACTCGGGACCCAGTCCAGTCCAAAGATAGCCACTCAACAGACTACCAAACGCCCCTCCTGCACCAAAACTGATACTATTATAAAGAGCCTGCCCCCTCCCCTGGTGTTTACCTACAAAGTAGTGATGCACCATATGAATCGCTGCGGCATGAAAGGTACCGAATGTGGCTGCATGCATCACCTGCGCCAATAGCACCAGCGGAAGCTGATCCGATGTGGTCGCCACCAGAATCCAGCGAATCACGGCAATCCCAAGACTTGCCATCAGTACGGTTCGAGCACCCCAACGATGCAGCAAACGATGCATAATCAGAAACACCAGTACCTCAGCAATTACTCCCAATGCCCACAACTGACCGATGACGCTGCTGGTATAACCAATCTCTTCCATATAGATAGAATAGAAGGCGTAATAGGTACTATGACTTGCCTGCATTAGAAAACAGGCCGCTAGAAAAGCAACCACATCAGTACGCCTAAGTACTTTCATGATTGAACCTTGATCATGAGCTGATATAGCGGGCTCTTTTTCTGGCACCAGCAGGCTGGTCAGAAAAATTCCAGCATAGAGAACCAGCACCACCTGAGGCACCAAACCAACTCCCCAGCGATCCAACAGTAACCCCAATGTGGAAACGCTCAGAATAAACCCAATAGAACCCCATAAACGGACACGACTGTAGCGTTGAATTTGCTTTTGTAAATAGCTCATGGTGACAGCCTCAAACTGAGGCAGTGAGGCATTCCAAAAAAAGCTGAACAGCATCATCACAGAGGCTAGAGGCCAGAAGCCTTCAACCCAAAAGACCCCCAGAAAACAGACCAGGGAGAGCGCTGAGGCGAAGCGGACAATGGGCATACGGTGACCGGTATGATCGCTGATCCATCCCAAAATATTGGGTGCAACCAACTTGGTCACCATAATCACTGCCATTAATTCACCTATCTCGGCTGGTGAATAACCCTTTTGCTGGAGATAGAGCCCCCAAAAAGGCAGAATCACACCGAGAGAAGCGAAGTGAAAGAAGTAGAAACCAGAAAGGCGCCAATATGGCATCCTGTTATGGATTGTTTCCAAGATCCGTTAGGCCTGATTGGACATCCATGTTTTGGCCACGTTGCCGTAGCACATGGTCCATGAGCACAATTGCTATCATGGCTTCAGCAATCGGGGTCGCCCGAATACCAACACAAGGATCATGACGCCCTTGAGTCACCACCTCGACAGACTCTCCAGAACGATTCACTGTCTTACCTGGCAGTCGTAAACTGGAAGTGGGTTTGAGGGCTATTGATGCAACCAGATCCTGGCCACTTGAAATGCCACCCAACACACCACCGGCGTGGTTGCTAAGAAAGCCCTCTGAGGTCATCTCATCCCGATGCTCAGTGCCCTTCTGTTCGACTGATAAAAAGCCATCTCCGATCTCGACACCCTTTACCGCATTAATACTCATCAGGGCGTGTGCCAGATCGGCGTCCAGGCGGTCAAAGATGGGCTCACCTAATCCGGCCATCATGCCACTGGCCACGACATTGATACGTGCGCCCACAGAGTTACCCTCTTTACGCAGTGCATCCATATAGGCTTCCATCTCGGCAACCTTCTCCTGATCAGGGCAGAAGAAGGGGTTTTGCTCAACTTGATCCCAGTCGAGTCGTTTCGCGCAAATCGGGCCAAGCTGAGCAAGATAGCCACGAATCAGGATACCATAGCGTTGCTGAAGGTACTTCTTGGCAATCCCCCCTGCCGCCACGCGCATGGCCGTCTCTCGAGCCGAAGAGCGACCGCCCCCACGGTAGTCCCGAAAACCATATTTTTGGTTATAGGTGTAGTCGGCATGACCAGGGCGGAAACGATCCATAATATCGGAGTAGTCTTTTGAGCGCTGATCAGTATTCTGAATAATCAGACCAATAGGCGTGCCGGTGGTTTTGCCCTCGAAAACCCCGGAAAGAATCTGCACCTCATCCGCCTCGCGGCGCTGTGTTGTATGCCGCGAGGTACCCGGCTTACGCCGATCCAGATCATACTGAAGATCGCTTGCAGAGAGCGCCAACCCCGGTGGACAACCGTCCACGATACAGCCAATCGCCGGACCGTGCGATTCACCAAAGGAGGTCACCGAAAAAAGCTTACCAATGGTGTTGCCAGACACAACTTACCCCTTTAAAAATCTTATTACTGTTCCAGCCATCCGCTAACATTCTGCAGGTCAGCTTCACTGAGGGTGCCAGCAGCCGACTTAAGGGCAAGACCATTCAGAATATAGCCATAGCGGGAGTTAAGGTAGTCGCGCTGAGAGGAGAACAGACTGCGCTGCATATTCAATACATCCACTATAGTGCGGGTACCCACTTCATAGCCTGCCTGGGTCGATTCCAAAGCGCTCTGCGCTGAAACCGTCGCCGCCTTGAGCGCCTCTACCTGACTGATGCTCGAAAGCACGCCACGAAAAGCATCTCTCACCTGACGATTGATGGCACGACGAGTCTGATCCAATGACTGCTGAGCAGCGCGATAGTTGGCTTGTGATTGACGAGTAGTGGCACTCACTGCCCCACCAGAATAGATAGGCAGCTCAAGGGAGAGACCAATACTGGATTCATTCACATCAAACATTGAGGTTGTCTGATCCATGTCACTGCGCTTGATATTATATCCGCCAACAAGATCCAGGGTGGGATAGTGTCCCGATTTACTAATATCAATCTGCTTTTCAAGCACTTTGAGATTGGCACGCGAGGCAATGATGGCATAGTTCTGCTGTTGTGCAGTATCTGACCAATTCTGAAGCTTATTTGGTTCTGGCGGACTTAACTCTAAATTCTCGCCCAGCTTAGCAAGCGCACTTCTGGCTTGGGGGCCAATAATTTCATAAAGCGCTTCCCAGGTATTGTCCAAGCTATTTATGGCGGCTATTTCAGATGCTCTGGCAGCATCGAAAGCAGCCTGTGCCTCATGCACATCAGTAATTGCGATAAGCCCCACATCAAACCGCTGCTGTGCTTGTTCCAGCTGCCTTCCTGTCGCCTCGCGCTCCGCTTGGGCCACGCGCAGGTCATCCTCAGCGGAGAGGATATCAAAATATGCTGTCGTACTGCGCACCATCAGGTCGACTTCGGCAGAGGCATACTCCGCCTCAGCTTTGGCAATCGTGCTATCAGCCTGTTCTAGCTGTAACAGGCGGTCCCGACGATAGATCGGCTGTGTGAGGTTCAACCCCAAAGATTTTGTTTTGAATGTGGTTGTGGGTGCATTCGATATTGATTTATCTTCACTTCGCACCGAATTATAGGTTCCGCCCAGGCCTAAGGCTGGCAGTAATTGAGAACGTGCCAGACTCTTCGTTTCACGTGCCGAATTTAACTGCTCTTTTGCCGCTTGCAGTTGAGGATCATTCTGCAACGCAAGTTGGTAAATCGACATTAAATCATCTGCTTGCGAGAAGGGTAGCCAAAAAATCAAGAAAAGTTGTGCCAATTGCTTCATCGATTTCATTGTTTTTCCATTTTCCATTAGAAGTTATTCAATCAATAATCTAGGCACTTTATCACAATTGGGGGCCTATTGATCCATGTGACTAACTGCCGCTTCAGGCATTGGTGGCACTAGTAACTGGGGGTCGATACGGGCATTGCGAAGATTCATGCGCCAATCCAAATGTGGTCCGGTAACCCGACCGGTCGCACCGATCTCGGCAATGGGATCACCCTGTTTAACCCGCTGCCCCTCATGTACCAAGATTTTGCTTAAATGCAGGAAAGAGGATGAAAGCTGAAGGCCATGATCGATAATCAGCGTCCCCCCCGAATAGAACATATCTGAGTGAGTCAGGGTTACCACACCATCGGCAGGTGCAACCACAGTAGTACCGACAGGCGCTGCAATATCAATTCCGTAGTGCGGCCTTTTAGGCTTGCCGTTAAGCACCCGTTGACTACCATAAACCCCAGTGATCACACCCGTAGCAGGCCAGATAAATCCATTCTGAAAGTCGCTACGATCATCATTAAGACTGCGCGCCTGCTTAACCAGGAGCACCTCCTTTTTGATTCGATCCAGGTTGGACTTCGATGGCGTGACCTTGCTTGCCGGCAGGCCATTGATACGCTGAATCTGATAGTCACGCTTTGCAATATGAAATTGCCTGGTTTGATCAGGCTGACCTTGCCGGCTGACCACTAGTTCATGCTTCAGTGACTCATCACGAGCAAAACCCAGTAAAAAATAACCTTCTTTGGAGACTTTTACCCATTCACCATCGAATTTAACTCGACCACCGGGTTCAATCTGACCGATTAACAGTCCACCTTGAAGATATTTCCCCTCCAGTGTTAATGCCTGCAGTGGAGCAGAGAGCAACAGAAGCAGAATAAGCAGGCCATAGACCCGATTTAGAGTAAGGTATTGTGATATTGTCATAAAAGGTTCCCTTGGCTACCTATTTGATAGTATCAAACAATCTGACAGCCTACCGCAAAATCAATTCATCACAAACATTGACAGAACTGCTCACTGGTTGTAGAGTTCGCGGTCTTCAGACTGGCCCAAGGGTCAGCAACCACACACGCCGAGGTGGTGAAATTGGTAGACACGCTAGCTTCAGGTGCTAGTGGGGGTAACCCCGTGGAGGTTCAAGTCCTCTCCTCGGCACCATATTCAAAGACCCTATCAAACTACCTTAAATAAGCTATCTTAACCTTGCTTCTTATCTTGGGCCGTGCACCAATCCTTAGCAATATGTCAACACGGCACCACAACCATCATATCTCTGTTTCTGTTGCATGTGCGTTTCCCAAGGATCAAGACCTGATTCGGTAGAATACCCGAGCATTATCACACAGCACCCGCTCCGCAGCAGCGTTGCCCAGGGTGTCGACGATCCGATCGATGTCAGAATCCAGGAACGCTCTGGGGGCTCGGGTCGACGGTAGATCAGTGCCAAACATGAGGCAGCCGGGATGGGCGTCGTTCAGATCTTTGAGACGGCGTTCGATCGGGAAATCCACACGGCCGAAACCGCAAGCTTTCACTCTGACCCCTTTCTCCACAAGACGTC
Source organism: Candidatus Thiodiazotropha sp. (assembly GCA_037382065.1). Classification (GTDB taxonomy): domain Bacteria; phylum Pseudomonadota; class Gammaproteobacteria; order Chromatiales; family Chromatiaceae; genus Thiodiazotropha. The sequence goes on from JARRQF010000123.1 coordinate 15,081, forward strand.
TCAGGGCCGCTCCACCCTCGGCGGTCAGTCCTAGATGGTCAATAGCCACAGCCGGCAGCGCAGCAAGGCGGGACTCCAGATTCATAAGGGTCTCCCCCGTCAGGTAGAATTCCGCATGCCAGCCAAGTTGTTCATGTACCCGTCGGGCAAAGCGGTCCATTTCACTCAGAGATTCGGATCCACCACGATAAAGGTTGAAACGAACCCCCCGGACTCCGGCACGATCCAGCTTGTTGAGTTCTTGGTCATCCACCTGTGGAGAGAGTTGGGTGACACCCACGAAACCAGTCCCAAGGCGCTGCAATGCGGACACCAAGTAGTTCTGATCATCCTAAAAAGATCAGTTGGTCAGCGTGAAGAGTGAGCTTGTGGTTGTGCAGGGCAAGACTCAACGAAGCGGAATAGCCCGCTATTCCAAGGAGTTGCTACG
>JARRQF010000124.1:0-2986 GCA_037382065.1 Candidatus Thiodiazotropha sp.
GAGAACTTATCCTCACCACATAGAAAAGCGCGTCTAACACAGCGGGATACGCAATGATAATAGGGCGTCTCTTCTAGGCAGATCTGTTTTTTGCGAGATATCGTCATAGCCTTCTCCTTAGCTTATGTGTAATCCATGTTTTCCTAACAATAACTCATGATAGTGTTAGCTGCAAATAATGGGTGTCCCGAAATGTGCGGATTTAAGAGAAATCCAGTGAGAGAATGTAACCAATCCCCGAAACTGTTTTGATATCCAGCTCAGGTAGTTTCTTTCTCAGCTTTTTGACTAACGACCTCAACGAAGATTCGCCAACAATAGTATTGCCCCAAATGATAGAATCCAGTGTTTGATAAGGCACAACCTGATTGCTTTTTTCGACAAGGATCGCCAATAAAGCGAGTTCCTTTTTGGTCAACATTATCAACTGCCCTTGTTTGCTAATAGCAGGCTGGTTTGGACTGAACTCGTAACCACTTCCCAAGACGATGAGTTTATCTATTTGCCCAATACGTTCACGATAGCGCTCAAGCTCCGCAGCTACCTGCTGGTGCTTTTTATGGTGTCGATAGGCCTGTATTAAGTTACTGCAGGTGACCAAAAAAGGACTCAACCGGCTTGCCAGCAGAGGTTGATATCCGGCTGGGCAATTCGCTAATCCAACCATGCCGAGTAGTTCGTCATTACGAAAGAAAGGAAGGCCCAGAAATGAGTTCAATGGGGGATGCCCTTCGGGAAGTCCGCTGCTACGAGGATCACATTGAGGATTGTTAGTGATTACTGCTTGACCGGTCATCACCACAGCACCATAGAGTGAATCGAGCCGACTGAAAATCATCCCCCTATTTTCCAATGCCTGGTAAAGTTCCCGCGTACTGCTATTCCATGCGATATTCGTCGTCGCATAATTCTTTATATAGGGGGCACCATCATCGTCATGAGAAATTTCTCCGATAAAGCCATACTCGCTCGCTGTCAATTCAAGTAGCGTTTTAAGAAGCCCACTAAACAAAACGCATGGATCATCTTCTGTAATATATCGGGACAAAGCACCAGTGATCGCATTGAGGAGCTCCAGTTCTGATGGTAAAGAGTTTTCATTCATATGCGGGATGATAATTTAATTTATAACTTGTTGAAATATAAAATATAGTGTAAACATACGGCGCAACAAGAAGGACTCAAAAGCCCCTATTGGCCGTTCCCTATTATGAGCCTGTTCGTGACTTCGGTCCTCGTTTTTAAAAAGTTCTCAAGTGGCGACCATGAGCCAGTGCGCCATGGCTTCGAGCCTGGCTGGCGCACTGATGCTGTTTCTGATCATAGCCAGCGCCTGGTACGTACCTGGGCTTTTTCTATAGCATTGAGGCGAGTCTGTCCATCAAATAGGTCACGTTTATAGGGAGCTTATTTAAATTTTTGCATCTAAAATCAGGAGGTTGACGAAATGATAGAGATATCGAACGCAGCAGCCCCGCTATTTGTTCAGGCGCTTAGGGATGCTGTTCGATATAATGAACAGCTACTGAAAAGCGAAACTTTGAGAAAGTCTTGACATCCTCGCCGCCCTTTGGATTGTAACTGCACTTATTAGTAGTTTTGGTGCGGTCACTATTCAGGAGTTTGAGTAGTGTCTAACCCTACGCTCAAGTTCACTTCCTCAAGTCACTGGAACGCGCTTTCGGCGCGCCCGTTAGTTGTACGTTATATTACTTAAAGCAAGGTGTAGATGTCTGAGGCTATAGATAAAAGAAAGATTGTAATAATAACAGGAGCTGGGGTAAGTGCAGAAAGTGGACTGCAAACATTTCGCGATACCAATGGACTTTGGAATAATTACAATCTGAATGATGTGGCAACACCACAAGCTTGGGATAAAAATCCTAAATTAGTTTTAGAGTTTTATAATGAAAGAAGAAAGTTGGCATCAGAAGCATTTCCAAATAAAGCTCATTCTTCATTAGCTAGGCTTGAAGATAAATATAAAGTTATTGTTGTAACTCAGAACGTAGATGATTTACATGAACGAGCGGGATCGACAAATGTGATTCATGTTCATGGTATGCTCAGGCAAGCACGTAGTACGCTCGAAAAAGGACTCGTTTATGAAATCGGTAGAGAAGAAATAAATATTGGAAATTTATGTGAAAAAGGCTCTCAGTTAAGACCAAACATAGTATGGTTTGGTGAAGATATTGAGAATTATAATATTTCCTTAGGACACATAAGAACAGCTAGTAAGGTATTGATTATTGGAACATCATTAACAGTATTACCAGCAGCTAATTTTGCAAAGAAAGCTAGATTTCATGCTGAGAAGGTTATAGTACAACCCGAATTGGAAAAAAAGCCGTACGGGTATACCTGGTTAAGAGGAACTGCAGTAAAACTGGTTCCCCATGTTGTTAATTGCTGGCTGGATGGAAAAAGCGTAACATAACAAAGCAATTTTACAAAGATGCTCGGCACCCGTGAATTACGATGTTATAACTCATGAGTATGGCTGGATATCTTGAAGAAAACAGAAAGAGGCTCGTTAACCTCTTGGAAAAAATCCCAGATTTGGAAACGAAAATGAGTTTTTAACTGAAATGAATCGTAGGTGGTTTTAATTGTTTTTAAGATAATAGGACACATAAAACATATGATCCGCCACCAAGTTAATAGGCACTAATTAGGGATTATGGAAACAATACGAGATAAAAGGTATACCTTGCGACAAGCAGATTTTAGAGATGCTGCATTTGCATACGAAGTTGTGAAGGTTACGATGAGAGACTACGCTATACAAACTTGGGGAACCTGGCTAGATAAGGAGTCAAAAATTGCGGCTACGATAGATACCGAAAGCGGCAAAATTGAAATAATTTATATCAATAACGAAAAAGCTGGGACTCTACAGCTTGAAAAAAGAAAGCATGAGATATTTATTAATCAAATATATTTACTGCCATCGTTCCAAAATAAAGGAGTTGGGCGGGATATT
>JARRQF010000124.1:3031-14637 GCA_037382065.1 Candidatus Thiodiazotropha sp.
AACACCATTAAAATTAACTGTATTGCAAGTAAACCCAGCCAAGGAATTTTACATTAAGAACGGATTTAAAATTGAAAAAGAGACACAAGAACGAGTATATATGTATTATGCTCCCTAATAATTCGCAGCTTGTGCCGAGCTAAGCTCGGATCCTTGGGGTCCACTGGAAAAGCTTGAAATTGGTTAATGTTACCCAGTGGGTGAGTGTGAAAAGACACAAGTCCCACCTGCCTAAAGCCTGGCCGACAGGGCAGTAGTGAACCCTTAGGGAAAGCCCGGTAACGGGAGTCCGAAGCCAGGGGGGGAATAAGAATGCATGGTCAGTATTGAGCCCCGAAAAATGTAGCGTGGTGGTCTCTAGGATAAACGCAAAGGAGCACATGAAAGTCTCCAGTCTGGAGTAACTGGAAGGCAGCAGGCCTGAATGCGACTGGCAAGTATTCAGGTCACCATCGGGCAAGATGCCGAGCAACGATAGGGGGTGGTTTGTAGAGGGTAGTCCATCGATCGATGACTTCATTTTTATCCCAAGCCAATGCACGTTATTGATCAACCATTACGACCGTGTGAGTATGGTTGTGCATCACAGCATAGGCACAGATGTCGATAGCAAAAACTTGAGTGAGCTGTTTGAGTTGGTCGACTACCCAATCTCTACGATGCTCATAGCTTTTACCTGAAAACTTATCCTCACCACATAGAAAAGCACGCCTAACACAACGGGATACGCAGTGGTAATAGAGTGTTTCATCCAGACAGATCTGTTTTTTGCGAGATATCGTCATAGCCTTCTCCTTAGCTTATGTGTAATCCATGTTTTCCTAACAATAACTCATGATAGTGTTAGCAGCAATTAATGGGTGTCCCGAAATATGGCAAAAAATATGAGTGTCCCAAAATATGCCGAAATATGTCCAAAAATGTGGGATTCTGTCTTGATAGGCAGGGGTGTTATGGTTATTCTCCCTATACTCGAAAGGAGTTTATTAGGAGAATCCAGCCGCCACTTTTCGACCTTAATAAATAAAAATATTATGTCTATTCTCCTGTACTACACGCAGGAAATATATCCAAGAAAATGGCTATATATGGATAATTGAAAATCAATGTTTTCGCAAAATCAATAAGTTACAAGCAGGAGGTATTAAGGACGATTCGTCATCACTGCATAAGCGCGGATGTCTGTGGATATGACTCTGCCAATGGTTTCATACGAATGACGATCCACTGCTATCTTAGTTCATAGTTTCTGTCGATTTTGGAATCCTATCACTCCTTGATAACCGGTGATTCTTAAAGATAGATAGTCAGATTGTGGTAATTTAATCAAAATTATAATAGGATCAAGTAATTGTTAATTTATTAGATAATTTATTGTTGTATTATCAATTAATAATAGAGTAAAAGTTTAGTATTTTTTTGGGTAAGCTGTGTCTACTTTCTCATCCTTACTGGAATAAAATGTCATGATTCTACCGACACTTGTCATTAATTTTAAGTCTATGAGTTGTGCTTACCAATTGAATCAACGGAAGACAATATTAACTATATTTAGGAATTATAATGAAGAACGAACGCTCTCTACTTTCTCCCTCAGTAGTAAATGAATATTTGCTTCATGGACATATTTATAATAAAACGCATATAGATGAAACCGAAAAATCAGTACAAAAATATACTTGTTTAAATAATTCAATCAAAAAGGATGTCACGAAGAAAGAATATTTTGATAGTCCAGGGCTATTGCTATCTTCTGGTCTTGATTCCTCAATGATAGCTTTACTAACTCCAGTCCCAATCAAAACATATACAATTAATTTTTCAAAACGTGAATGGAATGAGGACTCTATAGCCCATCGCGTAGCCGCAGCTGCTGGCCATAAACATGTTGATCTCGTATATGATTCTGATGATTTAATAGGTAACTTGGAGCGATGGGTTCGTTTATTAGAGTTACCCTATTCTCATCCAAATGGATTGCCAACTTTTCTAGCGATCGAAGAAATAAAAAAGGATTGCGATATTTTAATAGATGGAACTGGCGGAGATGTTCTATTTGGATATTTAGGCCAGAATATAAAACTAAAAACAAGGCATATCATAAAGAATAAAATTAAAGAATTATTAAAATATATTATATCGCCTGTCATTAATGGAAAATATATTCCAATTAATGAAAGAAAAGTATTCTTTGAAAATTGGAAGGGAAAAAGTAGATTCCTAATTGCCCCTAATATATATAGCAATGAGTCAAGAGATTTTATTAAATCTTATGTTGATAAATTATCTGGTTATAATGATGAGGATTTTTATAAGTATTATATTTTATGGAGTGTTGCAGCTTCTTCAGGAAGAATTCGCATGATGTCTGACATTTTAGATGTAAAATTATTAGTTCCATTTATGGATGATTCATTCATTGCAAATTGCGGAGAAATACCAGTCTATGCCAGGAAGAAAGAAATGCAACTAGAAATAGTTAGAGATTTTATATCAGACTACACATACAAGAAATTAGCCATGCAAACTCCATGGGATGAAACACTTAAGAGTTATGATTGGAATAAAGGAATGGAATTAATTCGAAATAACCTTGTCTCTTTTAATCACGATTTTTTTGAAAAAATAGTTGATCTACATATGTCTGATCAGGAGAAACATGGTCAAAAATTACTGAATGCTTTAATTCTAGCTCTTTGGTGTAATTCTAAAGGCATAAAGATATAGATCAGTTTAGATAATAAGGGCCATGAAGAATAAGGGGGGCTATCCGGGTTTCGCAATGGCGCGACTCAGGTTCCCCCTGGGCGTACTGAGCAGTAAATGATAGTGATTCCCCATCGAGCAGTAAGCATGTGCTTCAATGCCAAACTGGATATGAGCTTCCTTCAAGCATTCAAGAAATGCCTTATAGTACGCCGCTTTAAGGAATGCCTGCTATCGTCTCCTACCACGATTCATGACGTGGCAAAAAGCATTTTCATATTCTATTCTCAGAGGTCTCGACATTAATGAGTGATACGCATTTAATTACTATAAGTATAGACTTGGCCCTTTTACTCCTCATGCAATCCTTGAACCTAAAAATTACGCCTGAACAAATCTTATAATCAAAATTAATTTGGCCATTCACGACATGATCCTTGAAATGAAGCCTTGCTTGTCTTCTAAGATCACTCTACCTGTCGAGTCAAGCAATTCAATATAATCGGTTATGCGAAATGGTAGACCCTTGGGTATTTCATCACGAGAGTTCCCAATAGATGCGGGTCTTGACTGACTAAAGGGTAGCATCGTAGAGCGTCAAGGCTCAGCTGTGGTTGAGTGACGTAATGATCCTTCTTACCCTTGGCTTGACGCACCTTCATGCATCGTCTTGGGGTAAAAGTCGATTTCATCGTACCAAAGTCCTGAGCCAGCAGGAATTGGTGGAACTGGTGCATGCCATTCACGTTGTAGCGTGATTCACCCAGTAGGTGACCATAACCATCGAAGCTATTTTCTTCAAAATCAGAAACCTGTTATTAGAAGGGAGCGGTCAACTGATTTTTTTAGGTTGAACCTGGATGAGGGTGAAGAAGCTCCATGCAGCAGGTAGTGGGCTGCTCAGTTAGCTACCACATTGCCATCATTCCTAAATAAGGACGTAAGGTGTTCATGTTACAGACGATTCCGGCTTGGAAGAGGGGGATCGCTTTGCCCAGTTGGCGAAAGCATCAGGTTTACTCTAGGCCTCCTAAGAAACCAGGGGAGTTAAATGGATTTGACGTCGGGTAGCAGGACAACTCAAGTGGTTTCTGTCACCAGGATTCTGTCTTGATAGCTACACCATTTCAGAAAAAGATAAAGTTATAAAGCGATTTTTAACCTAGGCTATTACCAGGGTACAAAATCGATTTTTATAAGTAACACAAGTCACAATAATAGTTGACCGAAATATATTTAAATGTTAATTTTCTTGACCTAACTACTGAGCGCGAAGCTATGACACAGAGAGAGATAAATTGCTGTAACACACCATACATGCCTTTTATTAAGGCCTCTGATCGTGCGTGCATTTTAATATTTAAGTCATAGCCTTCACTACAGTGGAGGCTTGGGCCTCCAGCTGTGTAATGCCACAACTCTGGCGGGCCCCATTCAAAGAATGGATGTCCACCAGAGTTTTTTTATGCGAAATAAAAAGTCATGAGAACTTACGATAAATTGATTGAAGCAATATATAAACGCCGGAAGTCAGGAGGCTTGTGCCTGCCTTTCGGCCAGCTATTTAGAGATAACAAGCGAAGCGCCTGACTGACCACCTTGACGGATTGGAAGGTCAGGATAGACCTTTCAAACGATACCTTGTAGGTATTTGTGGGTGGTAACCATGAAATTAACCAAATTAAGAAATATTGGCGTGATTGCGCACGTCGACGCAGGCAAAACAACAGCGACCGAACGCATTTTATTTTATAGCGGTAAGAGTCATAAAGTGGGTGATGTACATTACGGTACGACAACGACGGACTTCTCACCAGAAGAGCGCAAACGCGGTATCACAATATATAGTGCGGCGACTACGGTGTTTTGGCAAAAGCACCAAGTGAATATCATCGACACACCGGGACACATCGACTTCAATATAGAAGTCAACCGCTCCTTGCGGGTGCTTGATGGTGCGGTCGTGGTATTCGATGCTGTTGCAGGCGTTGAACCCCAGTCGGAAACCAATTGGCGTTTAGCCGATAAGTATGGTGTACCACGCATCTGTTTTGTTAATAAAATGGACCGTGTCGGAGCAGATTATTTGCGCACCATCGAGATGATCAAAACACACCTTGGTGCCGTACCTGTACCCGTTCAACTCCCTGTTGGCCAGGAAGAAAACTTTTGCGGTGTGATCGATTTGATTACGCAAAAATACTATCTCTGGCCCGATGACAATAGCATCATGCAGTGTTACCAAGAGCAACCGGTGCCTGAGGAGATGGGTGAGAATGTTGAATGTGCTCGTCGCCAGTTGATCGAAGCGGTTGTTGAGTTTGATGACGCAGCTTTAGAAGCCTACCTCAATGGGGAATCGGTTTCCGAGCAACAACTGCGAAATGCGATTCGAAGTGGCACCTTAGCCAATCGGATCGTTCCGGTGCTATGTGGCTCGGCATTCAAAAATAAGGGCGTTGAACCGTTGCTTGATGCTGTTGTGGCATATTTACCTTCTCCGCAAGATAGACCCGCAATCGCGGCTATTGAACCGGTTGACGGCAAGGATATTATGCGTTTGAGTTCAAATGCAGAGCCTCTTGCCTGCTTGGCATTTAAGATCGTTACAGATAAGCATGGAACACTGACCTTTGTTCGCATTTACAGTGGTCAACTAACAACGGGTGACATAATGTTAAACACGGTATCAGGACATAAAGAGCGTGTTGGGCGCATCTATGAGATGCACGCTGATAAACGTGAGTCGAAGGCGTTTGCCCAAACGGGCGATATCGTAGCTTTATCAGGTTTAAAGCATACAGCAACCGGGCATACGTTGTGTAACCCGGAACATCCACTGATACTTGAAAGTATCTCGGTGCCTGATCCGGTGATCGATATTGCTATTGAGCCAAAGAGCTTGGCTGATCAAACTATGTTGATGAAATGCTTGCATAGTCTTGTAAAAGATGACCCAAGTTTATCGATGCGATCGGACTCTGAAACGGGACAGTTAATCATGTCTGGGATGGGAGAGTTGCAACTGGAAGTAACACTGAATAAGTTAGTCGATGATTTTGGTGTATTGGTGAATACTGGCAAGCCAAAGGTTTCATATCGGGAAACGATTTCGCGTACACGCGAAATTCAATACCGCTACAAGAAACAAGATGGCGGGGCGGGTCACTTTGCTGATCTTCTGTTGAAGTTTGAACCTTTGGAGCGTGGCGCAGGCATTGAATTTATTAACTCAATTACTGGCGGCTTGATACCCAAAGAGTTTATTCCGAGTGTAGAAGCTGGTGTACGACGGGCTGCTGATACTGGTGTGGCTTTCGGGTATCCGCTGGTCGACTTCAAAGCCACCTTATTGGATGGTGACTATCATAAGCAAGATTCATCGCCATACGACTTTGAAATAGCCGCGTCACTTGCGTTACGAGAGGTAGTTGTTCAAGCTGAACCGCGACTGCTCGAACCTGTAATGTTGGTTGAAGTCACGACACCTAGCGACTATTTGGGCGATTGTATCGGTGATCTGAACCGACGCCGTGGACTGATACTAAACCAGCAACCTGGAAGGTCTATGGTTGTAATCGATGCGCATGTGCCATTGGCGACTATGTTTGGCTACATTGGTGATCTGCGTGCACTGACATCAGGGCGCGCAAATTATACGATGCAGTTTGATCATTATGCGATTGTCCCTTCGGGGCTTGTCGATCAAATATCTGGTTGATTTTGCAATGTGATGTGTAAACTTGAAGGGTGCCGGTTGGCGCCCTTCTCTTTTTATTGTTTTTCTCTATTCATTGATACTTCGAGACGTGTTAGCATCGTTTCTGAAAAAACAACAGCAAATATTCGCCTGTAGTTGTATAGAGTATTCCTGAATATCTTTTCGAACTGCCTAGGTTGCGGGTGAGCGGTGCGAACCCCAACTTTTCTCCTACAGCTTAATTTGCATGACTAAGATGTGATGATCATATTCCGGGGTAGTTCAGTGGTAGAACACTCGGCTCCAGACCGAGTGGGCGCTGGTTCAAATCCAGCCCCCGGACCCATTTTCTGGTAGAGAAATGATGGAAAGAGATAAAGATCCTGACGTTGGAGTTAAGCCGTCAGATGTAAATCCCGGCTATGCGGCCTTCCAGATTGCTAAAGCGCTCACAACTAGTGAGGGGCATGAGGACCCTGCCACCCGTGATCGGGCCAGAGAGAGGATGACCAAATGGGAGACCGTCCTTAAGAATATTTTAACAAACTCCGTGGCGTACGGATCGAGAACGCCTGTAAAAGGCACCCCCAGTTGGGTGACTCTTGAGGTTGTTAGTGGTGGGTTCGCAACGGGCGAATTTCTATCGAGTGGTCCGCTTCAGGTGCACGAGAAAAAGCTCATTCAAGATATCCCTGGAATCCCTGAGGGTGATGAACGAAGCGCGCTGAATGCCTTTTTCCTTACCGATGCAGGGTTATCGAAACTCTGCACCCAACTCCAGACAGGCTGCTACGATGTGACAGTTCCTGAGGAGGGAGCTCTACTGGTTGTTGCTTGGCTTGCAGAAAATAAAAACATTGAGGCTGCGCATAGCCTCCTTGATGAGATTTCTCCTTACTTCTCGAAGCTACGTTTTTTCCCGGTTCCATTGGAGCAGCCTAAGCTTTTTGGCACGCGAGTACACCTACAGAACGTAGGAAAAACGCTTCAGAGCCTCCGCGCTATTAAACCAAATAGACGTATCTTGGCACAAAAGGAGTCTGTGGAGATATGGTTACCGCTTTATGATCGTATTGTTGCCTTGTTTCTTGAAACTATTGAGGGCGATTGGCCTTGCCAACATTATCCAGACGGTTGGGCGGATCGTGCCTTGACCCTTCTCGATGATTACGCAGCCTTAAGAAAGAAGCACACCCTCTGCGGAAAGATGGAGCAAGCGAAAGGGTATTCGGCTCAACTTCGTGAATTTCTAGGAAGATGTGCACACGATCCGGATAGCCTCACAGGTCGGGAAGTAGGGCGTATTCGATTAATTCTGGGTCGATATGTGGAGAAAAGGGGGGCACCCAACAGACCGGCCTGCATAGAGCAACGTCGTCAGCAAGCGGCTGACGTTAGCGCACCGACTTTTCATGCCATCGCAGGTGTCGTAATCCCGCGTTTGGAAAAACATCCTAAAGATGAAGGCCTTGATGATATTCGCCATTTAAAGGAGGCGGTGAGCGAAAAGGAGGGAGTAAGATACGGCGTACCTGAGGGTACTTTGATTCCAGTCGTAATTCAGCGAAAGGTCGAGCGATGTCTGAATGACTCAGTGGATGGATTGGTAGCACGTGGTCTCATTACCTCAGGGGAAATGCTTGCTCTGATTCTGCCGCAAATGACTTCTACTATTCAGGCCATGGGCATCCCCGATACAACGCTTCGCCAGCTCTACTCAGCGATCTATCGCGCTTTTCGTTGTCGTCGTTCGTTGCTCCTGCTGAATCTTGAGAAGCAGGTGCAGATAGAAGAGTTACCGTGGATTGCAGCTATTGAAGCCTATCGTAGTAAGACTATGTCAAGTCAAGAGTTAGCCAAGCAGACGCTTGAAGAAGTCAGCTTATTGACCTTGACCTCATTCCCGCATGCCATCATTCCAAATAAACTCCTGCAAGAATTACGAGGGCTTATTAAGAGCGCTAATCTGGATATCCCGCTTGTGGACGAATTGGCAACGGACATTTTTATGGGAGCCTTCTCAGAGAAGTTTATCGAGTCTGCAAGGAGGGCAGGCGACCTTTTAAATAGCTCTCTCTATGCGAGATATTACGCTATAGACTACGATGAAATACTAAACATTCCAAGTGCAACGAAGACTAAAAAGCATACTTTGTTTCAACGCGCTACTAGGACGATTCCAAATGAATTCGCCCAGCTTTGCGCAGCCCGTGCTGGTGTCTCCCTTGGCACATGGGATCCCGTTATCAATGGAATGATTATTGAGCAACAGCAGATACTGACAACTCAGAACTTGGCTGCACTGTTTATAGGACTAAATCTGAGCAATGGACTATCTAGTCGGGTTGATGAAATGGCAAGGCAGTGTTTTCAGTGGATCTGCAAACGCCAGCAAATGAAGATAGATAGCTGGCATGCCCGCCTAATCATGCTAAAGAATACAGCTTATGCTTGGCGACAGATGATCTTCTTTCTCTCGCTGCTTTCCGATAGCGCTGTAGCCGATTTCCTGAGGTGGGCAGATGATTTGCTATTCAAGCAGTCAGAGGCATTTAGAAAGCGATTCCGTCCCGCGCTGAAAGGCCTGGTAGTTGCAACAAACGATGCCTCGCTAGAGCGTGATTTCACAGGTGAGTCAGATGCACCTATTTTTCTCGGCTGGTCCAAGACAAGGCACTGGCTATTGCCCGAAAATGAGTTAAAGAATGGGCACTATCAGAGATATTCTTAAACAGATTGAGTTACATGATTCAATAATTGAGTCTATGACAATACAAGGTGATGGTTCACTCGAACTGGCTCTCGAGATTGATGAGATATGGAATAAAGAACAGAATTCGACTATTAATGGCATTCGATTTAAGTCAGTCTATGAAATATCAGACTTTAAAATTGATCGATTGAACGTAATAGGTGATATCGAAGTTAAAGATATTGAAGGCTACAACAAAGAATTCGTCATTCATGCTGAAAATGAGCCAGAGAAAGTGACTATGGTTTCAATTACGTTGGTGGCAGGTGGTTGTTTAAATATAATTTGTTCGGATTTAGTTGAGTTGCTGCAATGTCATGCCTAATAACATCGTAAACCAAGAGAAAAATAAGTAACATTATTATTTCTGTTCTGCGCTTTGAGCTGGTCATGTGGGTGTTAAATAAATTCCAGAGACTAAATTCACAGTTAATTAATTGGGGTAACGATGAAAAAAGAAAAGGCTAAAGAGTACATTGAGGCTAATCTGAGCGATGAAGGTTCGTTGATAGGTTTTTTTCAAGCAGTTAGCCCACCAAATTATTGGCTGCTTATCTTGATCGGTCCCCTATTTATTCTGAGTATGAAACAATACTTCGTGGCGGTTACTGAGAAAGGTATATATTTTTACAGGCTAAGTTTGCTTGGGAAGTTTAAGGAGCATGATTTTTTCGAATTTAATGAAATTGAAAGTGTGAAAATCGGTAAAGGTCTATTGCAAAGGCCGATGGAATTCGTGTTTGGAAATAATCGAAAAATAAAAATAAGGGCGCAGTTAAAAGGGCTAGAGTCGGTTGCAAAGTTATCGCCAGATGTGCAGCAGCATATTGAGAATAATATATTTTTAGTACAATGATTGTATTTATTGCTTCAATAATAGCTTATATAGGGTTATTGTTTTTCATAAAACCAGCTCCAAGTAATCTGAAATCTATTCCGATTACTTATCGTGAAAATTTTAAGTTTGTTTGGGCTTCGATGCTTTCAGGGTCTTTTATACTTCTGGTATTTCTGCTTACAACAAATTTCGACTTCGTAACTGTAGATGAGACTGTATATAGCACTTTAGCATTGAGTAATAATAGTGAGCAGATTTTGATGTGGCCGCTGCAATCAATAACGCATCTATTTATTCACAATAACCTAATCCATCTCGTAGCGAATGTTGCTGGTTTAGGTCTTGCGTCTGCCTATGAACGTAGAGTTGGAGCAAAAAGGTTTTTCACCGTTCTTTTTGTTAGCAGTTTAGTTTCTGCGCTATCAATTATTTTCTATTCTGAAAATATAACAGTATGTGGAATATCTGGCGGCGTTTTTGGATTAGGCGCTGCATATTTTACCGACGAAAAAGAGTTAACTACTAAGGAGTGGCTGGCGGCGATTATGTTATTCCTGCTCTTCGCCTCAATGCTTGCCCTAGATGCTGAATTCAAGGAACATTCTAGTGAGTTATTAGGCATGAAAGTTGATCACGTTGGTCATCTATTGGGGGCACTAGGCGCCATTATATATTGCCGTTTAAGGCCCTTGAGCAACCTACTAATCAGACCATAAGTATTCCGCCACACAGGGCTACAAGAATGGCTTAGATCAAGGCGAGGGTCGTAGGTAATAGCCCCTATCTTGTAGTCCCTAACCTTTTTAAATTTAATGACAGGCCAGCGTGAAGCGTCTGCTCATGGTGGCGCAGGGCAAGGGATATCTCTGAGTCCGCAGTACTTGTGTCTCCCTGTACGTCGCGCAATGATGCGCAATAGTCTGCGGTTCCAAGGCGTTGTAACGCCGCCACAAGCGTACCACACGACGTTGTCAAATAGGTATCCATGACCATCGAAGCTATTTTCATCAAAATCAGAAGCCTGCTATTAGAATGGAACGGTCAACTGATTTTTTAGGTTAAAGGGTTAAACGTCACTCCACATTCGCAATAAGTTTGCATAGGATTTGTCAACCAGTCCCGTGGTAGGGGCATCGGAGCGATTCATCAGTAAATCTTCCCGCGCCTGATCAAGCTCAAAAAGCAGCTCTCTTCGGGCCGGATCCCTGACATAGCTTTGAATCCAGGCGAGTGCCACTAACCTTTCTCCTTCAGTGACCTCAGCTACATGATGCAAACTTGAAGAGGGGTAAATGACAGCGCTGCCTGCAGGTAATTTAACCTGTTTCTCCCCAAAGGTGGTACGAATAACCAATTCACCCCCTTCATAGGTATTAGGGTCGCGTAAAAACAGCGTCATTGAAATATCACTGCGAAAGCGTTGTCCACTGAGTCCCATTAAGGGGTCATCCACATGATCCCCATAGGTCATTCCTGAATGGTAGCGAGCAAATATCGGGTCAGCCATCCGATAAGGTAATACTGCTGAACGGAATTTCTGGTTTTCCCCCATTGCACTGGTGAGGATACGTATCAACAGCTCCATCTGTTTCTGAGTTCCTCTCAACTCC
>JARRQF010000125.1:0-10946 GCA_037382065.1 Candidatus Thiodiazotropha sp.
GTTAAATGGAATAGATATCAGGCAATGGGCAAGCTAAAAAAGAACGTCCCCTCTCCCCCCGGGAGAGGGCCAGGGTGAGGGGAGTATAAAATAGCGTAAGCGCAGCTTACATCACTATCATGAAATGTGTCATGTGAATGCCTGCCGCTTTCTGAGATTGAGTGGGTATATCGAATAGTCTCGTTATCAATCTATCGTAAGTGCGGGGCAACGGCAACCAAGCATTAACTTTACTTTAGAATAACATAATACAAATTACGCTATAGATAATTATGAGTGATATAAATTTAAAATATATAAGAGGAGAGCTTAGCCCGAATCAATACTTAGAGCTTGTTTTAAATGAGTATGATTTATCTCAAGTATCAAATAATTGTGAGGGTCTTGCTCATGAAATACGTAGTACCATAACAACTGCATTTTGGAAGTTGGATAAGTTGGATCGTGGCCATCCGTTTTGGAAGCCTGGGAATGGACTACCTACTATTAATAAGCTAAGTGAGTATTCGAGTTATCAGGTTCAGCATGGTATCGAAGTTAGTTTTTGGAGTTGGGTAAAAATTTGCATAAGCTATGTTTACTTCGCTGATTTTCTTTATCCTGAATTATGGAGTTCTATTGAAAATATAAATGTAAAGTGGCTGGTTCGCACTACCTGGAATTATCATCAACACTCTGGAAGTGATAGTTGTAGTAATTTAGCGGCTGTTTTACGGTCACTTGGAATGGAGAGTGAGGCGGGTATAGAGCTAAATGAGCTTTCTAAGTTATCTAAAGAGGCTGAGGATTGGGTAAAAGATGTCAAAGCTAATTTATGTTAGTCATAATAAAACAATTCTTGAAGTATGGTGGCATCTGGCTCAGGGAAGAACGCATTTCAACTACCTGGTAGCTGATGGAGGCAAATTCAAAACCTACCAATTCATGGTTGACAAAGAAGAGTCCATTGCCTCTCGATGGCACCTTTAACCTAAAAAGATCAGTTGGACAGCGTGAAGAGTGCGCTTGTGGTGGTGCAGGGCAAGAGTCGCTCCTGCACATCCATGTGCCCGCGACACTTGTGCATCCATGCACGGCGCGCAACGACGCGGAATAGCCCGCTATTCCAAGGAGTTGCACAAGCGTGCTATTCACGCTGTAGCGTGATTCACCCAGTAGGTGACCATAACCATCGAAGCTATTTTCTTCAAAATCAGATACCTGTTATTAGAATGGAGCGGTCAACTGATTTTTTTAGGTTTAACTGTCTGAGCGTGCAGCAGCACTGGGGGTTCGGCCCTGCAGTCCCCCATTTTCAATCAAATGTAGCCATGGGATTTTCGCTTAATAGTCTACGAGATCTATTAGGGGTTTTATACTATGCTGAATAGGTATATCCAGGAAAGATGTATTTATTATGGGCTGATTAGTAAGCGTTTTTACGCCATAGCAGAACAGACTAATGGTACTTAACAATGCATCTTACCTAACTTATCCGACAGCAGAGAAAAGCACAAGATGATAGAGAATAACTATCAGATAGAATTCTCGTTATCATAACATTCCGTGAAGAACGGATAGGTGCTATCTAACTGTATATAGGGAATAAGGTATTAAAATAATGAAAATGCACGCCGTTAACTATAAATATATTTTAATAGCGTTTTCTTTTATTATTTATATTCTAAGTGTTTATATATACAGCACAAATACTCTGACAATTAAAAAAGAAGAAGCGATAGCTGCAGTTGACGAGCGGTTAAAATTAGGTGCCTATGCCGTCTACGAACTACTTGGAGAGGGGTTTTTTAAACGCGCAATAAAACGAGATTCAATAACACCAGAAGAAGACAGGGAAAATATTCAAAAATTAACATCCTTTACCAATCAAGCAGGCCTGGCCTTTTTGTACTCTGTCGTTTTAAAGGATAAAAAAATCTATGTAATCGCGTCAAGCGCAACAGAGGAAGAGCTTAATAGCGGTACTGAGCTGCACTATTATCACCCTTACGATACCGCGAGCAATGAATTAGTATCGACATTTGAAGATCATATAACCAGAATAGTTGATTATAAAGATAAATGGGGAGAATTTAGAGGTATTTTCATACCTATAAAAATCAGTAATGGTCAAACCGTTGTAATGGCATCGGAAGTCGAACTGAGCTACTTAAACGATGTATTGAATAACGTTAAGAAGAACTCTTATGTCAAAGGGTGTCTATTTTTAGTATTTCTTACGCCATTTGTTTTCTCAATAGGATATTTACTTAAATTAGAAAACATTAAGTTAAATGAACTATTACATACTGATAACTTGACAAATCTACCCAATCGTCTTTTCCTTATTACTTATCTTAATAAGTACGTTTCTAATACTTATCAGAATATCGAAAATATTGCATTACTGCACATTGATATCGATAATTTTAAAGAGATAAACGATGGCTTTGAATATTGCGTAGGTGATGATGCCTTGAGAGCTGTTGCCAATCGCTTAAATGAACATACTTTAAATAGAGGTGTTTTAACCAGGTATGAAGGAGATGATTTCTTTTTAGTCATAAAGTATCAAAATAAAACAGATGTTATTACAGATACTGCTCAATATATTATTGATCTTTTTGATAAACCAATCAGCACAAATGCATATCAGTTCTATATCACTTGCAGCATTGGAATTTCGCTTTTTCCGCTACATGCAAAAAGTACCAGCAAATTAATCCAAAATGCACATATGGCGACATCAAAAGTTAAAGAAAATGGAAAAAATGGCTATCTTATGTTTAATTCTGAAATCAATAACACGTATAATAAAATGTTTGAATTGAGACAGAATATAAAAATAGCTCTCAATAATAATGAATATTACTTGGTCTATCAGCCCCAATATAATGCTATTACAGGTGCGGTAGTAGGAGTGGAAGCCTTGCTTCGGTGGCAACACTCAACGAGAGGTAGTTTATCACCCGATGAATTTATTCCCTATGCGGAAAATAGTGGCTTAATCATTGAAATCGAAAAAATTGTACTCGCAAAAGCCATTTCAAAGGGTGCGGAGTGGGAGGCTTCAGGCTACTGTCCTAACATTAGGATTGCCATTAATATCTCTCCTCAATTACTCTACCATGATTTTTTTATTCAGTTAGTACGTGACCTTCTGGTTAAGTATAGGTGCAGTCCTAGTATTCTTAAATTTGAAATCACTGAACAGGCTGCAATTAAATATCAGGACATATCGATTGCCAAGTTGTACGAAATCAGAAGTTTGGGGATCGAAATCTCAATCGATGACTTTGGAACCGGTTATTCATCACTAGCATACCTTAAAGATCTACCCGTTGATCAGATAAAGATAGACAGGTCATTTGTAGTTAATGTTGCAGAAGAAGAACGAAATCAAGCAATAATAAAATCTATCATCCAACTTTGCAGTGGATTAAGCTTATCAGTCATTGCGGAAGGAGCTGAAACTAAAGAGGAAGTTGACTTCTTGATAGGCACTGGATGTGAATACATTCAAGGTTACTATTTTTCAAGACCTTTAGGAAATGAGAGATGTTTTTCACTATTGTGTAGCGAATCAAAACAGCAATACACACACTAATCAGGCAAATAAGATGACTTTTACTTATGATTCATTAGTACTGCGAAATGCAGGATATGTTTCCTCAGAAACACAGCAGAGCATTCGTAATTGCAGATTGCTTATTGCTGGATGTGGAATAGGCAGCGCCCTGGCGGAAGCGGCAGCAAGGCTGGGATTCGAAAGGTTTATTTTTGCAGATGGCGACACGGTAGATAACCACAATCTTAATCGGCAGGATTATGAAGTAGCAGATATCGGTCTTCCCAAGGTGACTGGACTAGCACGTCGCATAAGAAACATTAATCCTCAAGCTGATATCCAACAACTCAATGAACCGCTAACTCCGGATAATGTTGATGACATTGTGGCTTCATCAGATATTGTATTTGATACTATCGATTTTTTGGATTTATCCGGTATCGTGGCTCTGCACGATGCATGCAAAAAACATGGAAAGCCGATGATCACCGCACTGTCAGTTGGATGGGGGGGCGCCTGCGTCTACTTTCCAAAAGGGACTACATGGACTTTTCGGCACCTATTTCAGCTACCCGAGACCGGATCAGTGGATAACCTCGGCTACACTGAAACCTTTGCGCATGTTATCTCTAAACTCGCTGGTGTTATCGACACACAGGTTATTCAGGTTGTCCGTCAAGCCTTGACAATTATGGAAGATGGCAAGCCCTGCCCAGCTTCGCAGGTTTCACCAGGAGCTTTTGCAGTTGCCTCTCTGGCGGCCACCATGATTGTCCGCATCCTATCGGGACTGCCGGTTACTGAAGCGCCAAGAATGGTGATTGCTGACATGCCCACTGTACTTACTTCCGCTGGGATCGATTTAACTGACCCAGAACATAAGCCATTCGCCCCTTAGTGGCGGGTGAAATTAGGAATATATGCCGAATCTAAACCACTGGTGAAGCTGTCGAATAACTCAGAACTATGAGTGTAAATCGACCATTCGATATCTGAAACGCTTGCAATATAAGGCTTCACGGGGCCATAGTAATCAACTTCAGGACCAATCTCTTTAAACTGGATATTAATCCTACGTAAAAGCTTAACCAATGAGGGCTCCATTGCCGCAAACCAGTGTTCAATTCCATGAAGTTTAGTCTCATGATACAAAGCTTTGTACATACCCAAAATGATCTCGGGAAATTTAGCACGTTTTTCAAATAGGGCCGAAGAACCCATCTCTTCCCTCTTTTCTTGTGGGTAAATACCATCAGATGCACGTCGCCGAATGCGTTTACTGACTGCAAGACGCGAAATTTCTGCGCATTTTGCATAGTCGATGCCTATTGGCAGCAGATCGCGATCAATGTGGCATCTCTTGCCAAGTGGCAACTGTTCGAGCGCGTCGCTCCTAACAAGCCGAACAGTGCCTGTTAATTTATTATCCTGATTATGGTACGCCGCAAAATGGAAAGACACATCATCATATTCGTCTATCTCCAGCTGTCTAGGGCATAAATGTTTCGGAATGATCCCTCGCTCTTCGCAAAAAACCTGGTAGCGTAAATAGTACATTGCCATGAGTTTTTCAGGATGCTCGGTTCTTTCGACTTGGAAATACTGTTTCATACTACAGATCTCTCAGTAAAAACAGATCTATTCTATACCTCATAGACTCCGATTGACGTAGCCTTACAGAGATAGCACAATTGATTTCAGTACTTAATATGAAAAGGATAGATGGCGATCCTAATAAATCAAACGAAATAATCAAGATGTCCGATATTTTTTTGCTGCGTGCTTCTGATCTATGTTATAAATCGAATTATATCATGCGAGATATTGCTATTTTCGGCTTTTTGGCATCCTGGTAATCTATGTGCCATAACGACAACTCACGATTAAGTAACTTTCAAATATCGAAGGCCCATGCTCTGCTTTTTATAAGCGTCCCCTTGTTTGCAATCAATTTATCCTATGGGCATAATATTTTTTAGAGTAACCACATGCTGTAATATATCCTCACTATTACTACAAGATGTTGTAACAGCTTTATTTTATAATACGCCTGGTTTAGAAATGCATGTAATTAATTCAATGCATATGGGTATTTCATACCATAAGCATTGCGCTTTAAAATTAGATAGATCTATTCGCAAGCAGATATTGCTTGGCGAGCCCGTCACACGAGTTCAACAATTGCCCACTTTATGTGGACAATCCCGCACTACCATCAGTAACCGCCATTTTGCTTCACTCATCGGCCGTTTATGGGTCGGTGGTATCTGACACAGCTAAATACCCTCTCTCTCCACTGGTTTCATTAACAGTAGCTTGCAATCTGTCAATCTACCAGAATTTCATATCCTTCTTGAAGGTATATCTCAATGAACAGAAAACAATTAAATTGCATGACAACAAGCGTTGCCGTGCTTGCTTTCATCGATAGCACAGAGGTTTCTGCCATCGAATTCGATTTTTATGGCTCGCTGCGTTTCCACGCCGAAGCAATCAGTCCTGACAAAGAAGATACGCTCGACGCCTACACTGGCTGGCGTGATGCCTATTCTAGACTCGGCTTTAACGTCACCCATCAGTTTAACGACTCCCTCACAGCCTATGGAAAACTCGAACTGCCTCTTGATCTACCCAATAAGAAAGTCCAGGATCCCTGGGAGCAAGATGAGGATATTCGTATCGGTAAGATTGGCATCAAAGGTAACTTCGGCGATCTGTCACTTGGACAGATGTGGATGCCCTACTACAACGCTATCGCCTACCCGGTTGATATGTTCAGTAGCTACTATAGCGGGTTCGCCACCTACACAACCTTCCGTAAGGGCGATACCATTGTCTACTACTCTCCCAGCTTCAGCGGTCTCTCAGGATCCCTCGGCTACAGTCTGGAAAACGGTGCTGCCGAAAGTAATGGTGACACAGACGACCGCCTGCAAGGAACCCTCAGTTACAGTTTTGACAATATCACCATCTCTGGTGGTTTTGATGAGCTGGGTGGCGCGAATGATTTGGTCATTATTGGCACCTCGCTTATGTGGCAAGCCATGGATAGCCTCTATATTGGCGCTAAGTACGAGCAACATAAAAGTGATATCGACACAGGCTATGGTGCCGATGGCGATCACGCAATGAACCTCTACGCCGGCTACACCATCGGCAAGAACACCCTCAAGGCGATGGTCGCAGACGTGGAGCACTATGGCGAAACCATTATTCAGCTCGGCTGGGACTACCAATACCAAGAAGATCTGAAGTTCTTTGTCGAGTACTACAGCGAGGAAGAAACTGCTGCCATCACAGAAGAACACGGTGGGATGAATGAAACCTGCTGGCGCTGCGATGGTGGACGGGTAATTGCTGCGGGCCTGCGATTCGACTTCAGTGCACCACACT
Source organism: Candidatus Thiodiazotropha sp. (assembly GCA_037382065.1). Taxonomy (GTDB): domain Bacteria; phylum Pseudomonadota; class Gammaproteobacteria; order Chromatiales; family Chromatiaceae; genus Thiodiazotropha. The sequence continues at coordinate 6,941 of JARRQF010000125.1, forward strand.
AGGCCTGGATATCCAATCACTCCTTTTGAGTCAGTAACCTGGAGCACTCATGCCAAACCGCTACAACACAGATTACAAAATAGGACAAGATAATTTCCGAAACTGGGGCATGGATTTACACAATCCTGTTTTCATCATATCCGCCATACTGGTGCTGATGTTTGTCATTGGCACCTTGATTTTTCCCATTGAAGCAAAGCAAGCCTTCGATGGCTCTAAAAGCTGGTCGATTAATAACTTTGACTGGCTGTTTTTGGTTGCATGCAACTTCTTCGTCATCTTCTGTTTATTGCTGATTGTGATTCCTGTCGGCCGCATTCGACTCGGCGGCGTTGATGCCAAACCCGAGTTCTCTACAGTTTCCTGGTTCGCCATGCTTTTTGCCGCTGGTATGGGCATCGGTCTAATGTTTTGGAGCGTCGCTGAGCCCGCCGCCTACTATACAGACTGGTGGGGCACACCTCTTAACGTCGCCAAAGGCACCCCCGAAGCGGCAGAACTAGCCATGGGGGCAACCATGTTCCACTGGGGTCTTCATCCCTGGGCCATCTATGCGGTGGTTGCTCTCTCGTTAGCCTTTTTCACCTATAACAAGGGCCTGCCGCTAACCATCCGTTCTGCCTTCTTTCCTTTCATCAAGGACCACTCCTGGGGCTGGTTTGGCCATGTTATTGACGTGGTGGCGGTGATGGCCACCATCTTCGGTCTTGCCACCTCTCTTGGTTTCGGTGCGCAGCAGGCGGCAGGGGGGCTTAAATACCTATTTGACATTCCCAATACCATCAACACGCAGATTGCTATTATTATCGGTGTCACCTCAGTAGCCACCTTCTCTGTGGTGCGAGGACTTGATGGCGGAGTCAAGCTCCTCAGCAACATCAATATGACGCTGGCACTGTTGCTGCTGCTGTTTGTTATTATTATGGGAGCCGGCCTTGGTTTCTTTGGCAGCTTTTACGATACCACCGCAGCCTATGTAAAAAACCTGATTCCACTTAGCAATTGGATCGATCGAACCGACCAGAAGTTCTATCATGGCTGGACGGTCTTCTACTGGGCCTGGTGGATCTCCTGGTCACCTTTTGTCGGCATGTTCATTGCGCGTGTTTCCAAAGGTCGTACTGTGCGTCAGTTCCTGATCGCCGTGCTGTTGGTACCGACCCTTATCACTCTGATTTGGATGAGTGCCTTTGGTAGCAATGGCTTGGCACAGATCAAAGCTCATGTGGGTGAGCTGGCCAACGGCATTAGCGATGTCTCCCTGGCTCTGTTCCAAATGCTGGAGCATTTGCCACTAGCTACGCTCTCCTCCATCCTTGCCATTGTGCTGGTTCTGGTCTTCTTTGTTACCTCATCCGATTCCGGTTCACTAGTCATCGATAGTATCACCGCTGGCGGTAAACTAGATGCACCAGTGCCACAACGAATCTTTTGGGCGGTTATGGAAGGCCTGATTGCTGGCGCCCTGCTCTTCGGTGGTGGTGCAGATGCCCTAGGAGCTTTGCAGGCGGCGGCAATCACAGTGGGCCTCCCATTTACCTTGGTGCTGATAGCCATGTGCGCAGCCCTTTATATGGGCCTCACACATGAAGCACGATACGTGCTCAAGGGGGAGAAATGAGCGTCACTGCAGCTTGGTAACAGCTTTAAGTTGGATAGTGTGACGTGTGCATTTGTGTGGTTGCAGTCAGGCCGCCAGTAGCAGGAACCAACCAAAGCATTCAAGTGCGGATCAATGCCGCGTTTGAGCGCCAAGGATGTTAAATTGCAATCTAGGGGCCAAATGCCTAGTATAACTGCGCTGCCACTATTTTTGTGGGCAGGTCTATTAATTGTACTTATTCTCAGGGCAGGGTGAAATTCCCTACCGGCGGTATACTCCATAGTCGGAGTGAGCCCGCGAGCGCCTGCCGATGGCAGGGTCAGCAGATCCGGTGAGATGCCGGAGCCGACGGTTAGAGTCCGGATGGGAGAGGATAAGACTGCGGCACTACTCGTTGAGTTGTGTCTGCTGTCCTATTGCCTGTTGTTTTTGTTGTCACACGTTGTGTCAGCAAAAAAACCGGTCCGTTCCTTTGCGCCCTGATTCAGGTGGGAGAAAACCATGAATCAGATCAAATCAGTAAATCTTCTCAACCGCTTTGGGGATCCCCAGCAGCGGGTCGAATCAGCTATCGCGGCGCTACGTAATGGTAGTGGTATCCTATTGGTGGATGATGAGGAGAGAGAGAACGAGGGTGACCTCATCTTTCCAGCCGAGACCATTACCTCCAAGCAGATGGCCATGCTAATCCGCGAATGCAGTGGCATTGTCTGTCTCTGTCTTGATGATACTTACCTGCAACGCCTACAGCTCCCCATGATGGTGAAGCACAACAGTAGCCGCAATGGTACTGCCTTTACTGTAACCATCGAAGCACGTCACGGTGTTACAACAGGGGTTTCCGCAGCGGATCGGGTGACTACCATCCGCACTGCTATCGCCGACCAAGCAGTGCCAGAGGAGCTTAGTCGACCAGGACATGTCTTTCCTCTACGTGCCCAGCCAGGTGGTGTGCTGACCCGGCGAGGACATACCGAGGGGGCGGTCGACCTAATGGATCTCTGCGGCTTCAAGCGGGCCGGCGTACTTTGTGAGCTAACAAATTCGGACGGCACTATGGCGCGACTGCCAGAGATTGTCGCCTTTGCAGAATGTCATACCATGCCGGTACTGACTATTGAGGATCTGGTCGTGTATAAGCAGCGCTTGCTGGCACAGACTGGCTAGCCAGTCTGAATGTGGTGCATTGACATCCTCGCCGTTCTTTAGGGCGGCGAGGATGTCAAGAAACAGTAACTTGAGTTTATCTCTACTGTAGGCTATCAAGGTAACTAACTATTCAGCACGGCAGGCTGGCATGTCGATTGATGAGCTAGATGTACCCTGTATGCTAAAGGTGGCGCTTTGAGCTGGCGCAAGATAACCATTGTAGTCAACATTGGTCCCGGTTAGATTGTCTCCTGAGCCTGAAATAGTGATGCCCCAGGCATTGGTAATTGTTATGGAACGACCAAATACAAGAGCAGCTGACCAATTTCTAACAATGGTGTTACTGTTATTGGTGACAGTAAAGTTATTTAATATAAAGCCGTTCTCCCAGCTATCAATACTACCTGCAGTACAACTTAATTTATTGGGTGTAGACACATCAGATGACGACATGGGTCTGTAAGAGGACGTCTGGGAAACGTAGCATGCTTTTCTGGTACCGCGAATAGGATCTCCAAACGTTTCGTTATCGCAGTTGATGCTGTCGGTTGCAGTTTGATGATCAAACTTTCCATCTGCACCGTATACTACGTCTCGGGTGCCTGAAAAAACACAAGTTTCCCTCTCATTTGCACAGAAAGCGTAGCCAGATAGTGGACCGCTCTCTTTCACGCTACGGCCGACATATACCCAATCCACAAGCATCCTGGCATCGCTATTTGGGCCTGGATTACCAGATGAGCCTTCCGTTTGTAGATTAAGAATTATCCACATGGGTTTATTGACGAAATTAGCCGTGTGTTGAGCTTGCCACTGGCCATCAATGTAATAGTGAATATTGACATCTGTATCATTTTTCTTGCTTATCCATATACGATACGTATGCCAATTTTCTGGATTGGAAACGCGGGTCTTTTTATTCTGCCAGCTACCCGTATAGGTGTTCTGCCAGTTCTCATTATTCCCTTTGAATTCCATAATGTCGCTTTCGGGTGGCCAGCTATTCACACCCGCCAGCCAGAAGGCGGGCCAGGTACCTCGAGATAATGGCACCTGTATGCGTGCTTTGATTTCATAGTTGGGATATTGGTCGTTGATTATAACTTTGTGCTTTGCGTGAACAGTGCCTGAGTGGTAGTGAATGGGTAAATAGGGGTCAGAACTGCTGTTTCCTTCGTTCCAGCCAATTTTTGACGCTTTTAATGTGAGGACGCCATTATTTAGGTAAGTGTGATTGTGATCGGATGAACTACC
>JARRQF010000126.1:0-9896 GCA_037382065.1 Candidatus Thiodiazotropha sp.
GACTTGTGGGGGGGCATAGCGGTGTTGCAATTCCTTAGAAAGCGGGCTATCTCGCATTATGCCAGAGCGACCTCTACTCTGCATCACCACAAGTGCACACCTCATGTTATCCAACGGGTCTTTTTAGGATCATGCAGGAAGATAGTTAAGCGTGTCCATCAGGTCGATCATAAACTCCATCTCTTCGTCATCAACGGCGGCCCATCCATCAATTCCAAGAGAGATGAGTACTCCTGCACCTTTTGAAAGTTGGGGCATATTGATGAGCAAATCACATACTTTCTTCCGTTTACTTGCCAATCTTGGGCCTATTAGCAGGGTATGGTGAATAATTTGTATTTGGCTTGTTACCAGGGGGCGTAATCGATTGCGGGTTATTCCAGAAAGAGAATAAAATGCCTCATGTAGAAAGAAGCCAAGTTCTGCTTGGCCTTGAAGTACTGTTTTTGCAACCAATGGGTAGTTGTCTTTGATTTGGCGGTCGGCGTTGTCTGGCGTGATCTCCGCTGGTTCAAGCATCATCGCACACATCAGGTTGACGTCTGGATCATCTGTCGTGGCAATGGATACCCTTTCAGGTAGGTCCTCTACATGATGTATCGGGCTCTCTTTGCACACAGCAATCAGGGCCTCATCGGAAGTGTGAATGGGCTTGGCTACTGGTAAAAATCTTTTTTCTCGAACCAGTATGGCGGCATCAAATGGGTTGGCGTAGATCAGGTCAATCTTGTCCGACTCGATCGCAGCGCGCTGGCTGTTAAAGTTATTATAAAGTTCCAGATGTATGTTTTCACCCCATGTTCTTTGCAGCCAGGTATTGAAGATATACCAGCCGGATATATGATCTGGGGTAAAATCCGGGCTGACAGTCAGCTGATATGGCATTGGTCTATCCAAGTTAGAAGAGAGTGGGGTAGAGGCGGATGCACTCGTCCACTTTTCGGCGGGATGGTTTGCGCCGTACTGAGGTGTAGCCAGTAATTATGCTATTCCTAATATTAGGAATGACGGTGGCCATTACCCAGTAGTGGCCTCCGTCCTTGCGTAGGTTTTTTACGTAACCGTGCCATTTTTTGCCATTTTGAACCTGTTCCCAGAGCCCCTTGAATGCAGCGGGCGGCATTTCTGGGTGACGTAGAATATAGTGGGGTTGGCCAAGTAGTTCATCTTGCTTGTAACCTGACATGTCGACAAAGGATTGGTTGACATGAGTGATGATGCCGGTTGGGGTTGTCCGCGAAACGATAAGGCGGCCATCAGGATAGGGCGATTCGATATCCGTAACCAGGACCTTTCGACTGCTACCATCATAGTAGGTTAGGCGGTATTCGCGATACTCACCCACAATGTCGCTTTGATCCATATCGTTCATCTTATCGCCATCCCTGATTACTCTAAATTAATTTGGATATGGCCTCAGAAGCGCGCTTAACATCAAGAAATATCAGCCCTAGCTTGGCTGTAGATTTCGCCATTACTGAAACGACTGCTTCAGTGCCTGCATGGGTCATGATGACATAACCTTTATTGCCTCTGATGAGTACCTGTTCTAGCTCTCCTCGTGCCAGCTCTTGAGCTGTTCTATCTCCCAATGAGAGCATTGCAGCACTCATGGCGCCTACCCGGTCTTCATCAAGGTTAGCTGGTAATAATGAGGCCATTAATAGGCCATCTGTGGAGATTACGGCGGATGCTTCGATATCTGCCGAGGTGCCATTGAGGTCGCTGAGTATAGATGCCAGCATGTCTTCGCGCATTGTTGGTTTGCTCCTTTATGCGATATTTAGGTATGCGATGTTTATTACTTGTAAACACTCGCAAGATTGTCGAATAAGGTCCGGCTCATGCCGGTGATCTTTAGAAACTTATCCAGCTCTTCGCTTAGACGTGATGATTCATAGGATTGTTGCATGACCATCAAGGTGAAACCAAGTGCGGAGGTAACTGCTGTAGTGGCCTTGTTAAGGCGTGATGGATCATCGATCAGGATCTCTCCCAGTACTTCAGTGAGTCGTACTCCTACTAATGTCATAGCTCCTACCATGAACTCCACTGGTAGCGCCACTCTAACGTGAACATCTCCCACATGATACATGGCTTGTGAGTAGTTGGCATCGTATGGGCCACTGAAAACCTGTTCGAGCCAATGGATATGAGTCTGCTTTAGTGTCTCAACACGTCCCTCAAGGAAGGGTTGTGCTTTGGGGATTGCCAGTAGAACCTCATAGAAGCTGTCGGTGATTCTTGGGAGATAAGGCTTTATCTCTTGGGAGAGTTCTATGAGGATATCTTCCTGTTCTTTCGTGAGGCCGGTGAACTGTTTGGCATAATCTGTTAGTTGTTGAAAGTCGATGTCAGGCATATTCCGTTTTATTCTCCCAAAGGTTTTCGGCTGAATAACGTAGGGTAAGGGTCCATACCAGATCCCGGAATGCAGGCTGATTAAAGGTGGGTCGGCCCTCAACTACCAGTACAAAGCGTAGTGATCCGATATATAGTGGCCAAAATCCCAGTTGACTGTTACCTGCTGCATCGGATAATGACCAGGCTTGTTCCCGCCTTCCAAGGTTATTAACCAATAATCGCTCATGTCGTTCAAAAAGAGAACCCAGGTCAGCGCTGACGGCTGAGAGCGCTTCAGCGGCTTCATGAGGAATGCCGTTGGTGCCAAGGTAGAATCCCTGATTATCCGCAAGCAAAGCTTTACTGTCCACGGAGATATGCTCCAATAGACTGGGTAGCACCTCTTCCAAGGGGCCTTCCGGTGCCTTTTGGGCTTGACTCAGGTCACTTACCCAGCCCAGTTTCTGGAGTTGGTAGAGCAGTTCGAGTGCTTGCTTCTGTTCCAGCCCGCTCCACTCAGCCAAGCGCAGGGGATTCCAGTTCGGTGAGCTGTTTGAACTCATAATATTCAACAGCAGACGTCTTGCTGGTTCAGCTTTAGGTGAACTGCTCATGAAGAAGGCACCTGCTGGGGTGGATTCCAAATGGCGGCCCTCTTCAATGATCATATTTTTCATGTCAGTCGGCCAGTGTAGGATCCAAAGAATATAGCAGGGATTGCACAAGCAGAGAGACATCTTCTTTTTCACGGGCATCCACTTCCAGGATGGGCAGGGCTGGCCATCCAAGGGATGATATTTCGCGGTGATAGTCGTTTATGGCGGGAGTCGCCTTTTTGTCTACCCGAGTGACGCCTATGGATACGGCTGTTTGTTGTATGAACGCTTTGAAAGAGTTTAGGAAAAAATGCAGGTCGCGGAATGGCTCCATACGGGAGTTGTCGATGAGCAAGACCAAGCCAAGACCTCCTTTTGTCAGGATATCCCACATAAAGTCGAATCGCTCTTGACCTGGTGTACCGTACAAGTGAATGCGTTCTTTCTCCCCAAGCTGCATGATGCCATAATCCATAGCGACTGTTGTGTTCTTCTTGCGCTCTTTTGTCATGTCTGTGGCCATCTCATCGGTAAGGATGGGCGGTATATCAGACAAAGAGCAAATTGCGGTGGTTTTTCCCGCTCCCACTGGACCTGTGAAGATGATTTTATGTTCTGCCATAAGTTACTACTTTTATTCTATTCATAAATTCTTACGCTACGCGCAAATGGCGCAGGATTCGTCGAAACAGACCGGCGCGTGGGTTTTTTGATGTGACTGCATCGCGAATTGGTCTCGCAGTCGCCACAGACTGTATATTTAATAGATCAAGTGCCAAGCAGGCGCTGAAGAAGGCGCAGATGTAGCGGGCTTCGATATTCAATATCTGCTGTGTGTTTGCCAAAGAATGCGAACTTTTTGCCCAGAGAGCTGCAATGCGAAAAAATTGAGGTATGGCTAATAATCGGGTTAGGTTCGGCCAATGTCTCAGGTTAACTAATGTATTGATGTTCGTGTCTACGGGTAGGCGTCCACGAGAACTCCATAAAGCCACTTTCCATAGCAACGTGTTGAGCGGCTGTGAGGATTGCATAGTGGTGTTTAGTAGCTGGGCTTCTCCTTGGTGCAGTGGTTCAATGCCAATTTCGTTTTGTTTTATTTCGAGCAGACAGCGCGGCCGCAGCTTGGCGTCACTGAGATCTGTCAATGCAAGATCAGCCTTTGGTAGGAGTATAATGTATTTATCGCCTGGTAGATGCAGACGTATGGGCTGCCCTTCTTGTCGACACCGCTCAACAGCTGTTTTCAAAATGCGCAGAAAGTGTTTGCTGGGGTCGTAATAGAGTTTTGCCTTGTCGGAACTTCTCTTTGTATTCAGGTCAATGGTATTTGCTACGCCACAGCAATCATGAATGACACGTGTCTGGTTTTCCAGGTTGCTTAAGGCATTGCGCGTGCTTTTGCTTGCGAAACCTACTAGCGATTGTTTGGTTTTGTGATGCGCTCTGGGTGCTGGTTGGGGCGGAGGTATAACCTCGGCTGCGCTTGGTAGGCGGTCTAGTCGTAGGCGCTTTAGTTCATCATAATAGAATTCGAGGGCTTGTTTCAGAGTCTTGGTATGTATGGGTTTACGTAAGAATTTGGCGCCATCAATTTCATGGTTGCGTACTGACAGGACAATTAAAGGACGGCCTGGGTGCTGATCACGCTGATCTTGAAGCAATTTTTTGCCATGAATGTTGTCCAAGTCTAGCATGCAGAGATTTGCTTCATGCTCTGAGTCTATGATGCGCCACTCTGTTGTGCAGTGCATGCGAAAAAACAGGTTCAACATGGCCCTGTCTCGCTCATGAAATCCTATTAGAGCAATTTTCAATGGTTCAGTACTACTCAAGGACATCAAGGCTCCTTTGTTTTTCATTAATTGAGCAATAGGAGAGTAACCTTGGTACCCAAATTTCTCATTGACTTAAGCGCTTGGGTATTTTTCCTAGCACCGGATTATCTCAATTTTCCAGTAATTGTCGAGTCCTACTCCACTCTGTTTGGGCAATAGCTATGCCATCTCCTAATCGTTCCTGCATATCCATGAGATCACTCAGTGAACGGGTATGTGAATAGAGTTCCAGCAATTCCAGATGCAGATCTTTTCGATCTGGTGATCTTATCAGCGCTTTTTCCAGAATGCTCTGTGCTGCGTCTACGTCACCATGGATAATCTCTTCTCGGGCTTGTTCGCATGGGTCAATGCTTTCATTGATGGGCTGCTTGTCGGACGTATATTGTTTCAGAAACGACATTTTTCCGTCGAAAAAATTCCCGAGTACAGAGTAGCGACTGGCCGGTAATGACTGATTGCGCTGCAAGCCATGCTTGTAGTGAGTCAGGAATAGATTATAGTGCGGTTCTGATAATAGCGTCCTTGATTGGCGGAGTAAACGGGCACGCAACCGATTGCCATTGTCGCCTAATACTAGATGAAGATCCAGCATAGCGCCATACAGCTCGTCGGCCTGATTCCGAGCCAAATGTAAGTAGACTCTTCGTACATGATTGAGCAGGTTATTTGGTTCGCGTGCTGAAAGGTGTGCCAAGTGAGTTGCCCATTTATTGTGATCGACACCTTTAGGTACACCAAGCCCCATATTAGCAGGTTCTGAAAAGGCAACCTGCTGTAAAGGTTTTAAAGCTGAAAAGGTTTGGTGTTGTTCCACTAGGCTATTGGATATGTTTTTGGGTCAGGTGTCAGTAGGATAGCGGGATTGAACAATGTTCTCAATGGGAAGATGTAAAATTGTCATATTTGACTATCCTTAATGAAACAGGCTATTATTTTCTGCGAAGTTATTAACGCATAATAATCAATTGGTTGAGTTGTTTTGTTAAATATAATTATTGAATATCATTAAGACAAGTATTTATTTAAAAAACATCTCGGTTTACTCCCAACTTGAAAACCCAGCCTGTTTGGTGAGCTGGTTCATGGCTGTGGTTAAGGTTTGCATGAAACCCTCACGATCCCCTTGCCAGGATAGTGGCTGCCCAACGAAGAGGTCGCAAAAGAAAGGTACTAGTAAGGCTTCACCCTTAGGCAGCGCCATGCCAAGGCCGTGCATATAGACGGGAATGATGGGTGTTTCAGGGGACCGTTTCGCCAGGTGGGCGATACCTGACTTGAATGTACCAAGTTGCTCTGGTTTACCTCGACTGCCTTCTGGAAACAGGATCAGTATCTCGCCCCGTTGCAAGGCTTCCACGCTGCTGGCCAGCGGGTCTCCCTCTCCTGCCTTGACAGATCGTTGCAAGGGGATGATGCCGATAATTCGGGTAGCAAACCAAGCCAACAAAGGATTTTGCATGAAGTAGTCCATGGCAGCTACTGGACGCAGCTGGTTTTGCATACTCAGTGGATAGAGCGACATGAGTGCTAAGGTGTCGAGATGGCTATTATGATTGGCGATGATGATGGCCGGCCCCTGTTTTGGTAGAAGCTGACGGGATCTAACATTCAGTCCTAACACCAATAGAATCAGCGGTCTCACTAATAACAGAGAAAAGAGCATCTGTAACAGTCTAGTCATTATGATTCAGTAGGATAGGTAGTATAGATAGTGGAAGAAGAGTGGGGCAGTGAAAGTCAGGCTATCGACCCGGTCCATGATGCCACCGTGACCAGGGATTAGGTTACCACTGTCTTTGACGCCGATATCTCGCTTGATGGCGGATATCACCACATCTCCAAAGAATCCTGAGAGACCGATAATCAAACCTGCGAGCGCTGCCCAGCCATCCGTTAGAGGAGTTAAATAGGGGGCAATCAGCCAGGCGGTCAGGGTGGTGGTGAGAACGCCACCCAGTAATCCCTCAACGGTTTTCTTCGGACTTACCTTAGGCACCACGGGATGTTTGCCAAATAGCTTGCCCCAAGTATATTGAGCTACATCGTTGAATTGAGAAAGGAAAACAAGAAAGAACAGCAGCCCTGCACCACCTGCTGGTGTAACAGTTGATGAGGGTAGTACCAGCAAATAGGCCGCATGACTGATACTGAAAACGGTGGTCATTAAACCCCAGTGGAGTGTTCCTGTTGCCTTGAGAAACCCCTTTGTTTCTCCAATCAGTACCATGCGGGTTGGTAGTAGAAGAAACATGTATACCGGGATGAAGATAATGAACATCCCATACCAGCCAGTGGCTACCCAATAGAACTGCACAGGGATGGCAAGGAATGCCCAGAAGATGACTCGCCGATCTGCACGGCGGGTGGTGGTCATGGCCAAGTACTCTTTAAAGGCAAGGAAAGAGACCAAGGCGAAGAAGATGATGGAGAGTTGTGTACTGACAGCTATTGCAAGGGTAAAGATGATGATCATTACCCACCATGATTTGACTCGGGCTGCCAGCTCGTTAAGATCCTTAAGACTACGTCGCTGTAATATCCATACAATTAGGTTGGCTGTCAGGAGTAGGGCGTAGAGTCCTCCCAGTGCCCAAACCAACGGAGTAGAGAGGTTACCGAACATGCGGTTTTTCCCTTAGTGCGTGTCTGCTGCGGTTCAATAGTGTGATAACGGATGCCAGTATCATCGCCCATAGTAGCCAATTGCTCCAAACACCTGGCGTGATACCTATGCCTAACAGGAGCGCAATCAGACCGAAGGCGAAGGCACGGTCACTCTTGCCAAATGGGCCATCGTAACGTCGAGTTCCGCCTATCTGGATCGATACGACACCCATCATTTCCACCATTACCGAAAGAAGTACGATCAGTACAATCAGAGTCCCTTGTAATCCAGGGGTTAAAGCTAGGGGTAGATAGAGAGCAGCATCGGATATAACATCTCCCATTTCATTGAGCAGAGCGCCTAGTCGGCTTTGCATATTGTGTTCTCTGGCTAGCATACCGTCGATGGCATTAAGGGCCATTCGAATGAAGAGCCAGAAAGGCATCAATAACAGAAATAGGCCGTTGTCAGGCCGAAGAGCCAGTGCCAGACCGAGTAAAACAGAAAGCAGGAGCGCAGTAAGGGTGACCATGTTTGCGGTGACACCCAGGCCAACGAGTGTTGCGTTTATCGGTCGAAGCAGGTTCTGAAAGCGGGGTTTGAGGTTGTAAATTGTTGCCAAGGCAAGCGTCCTGTGTGGCTCGATTTTGGAGTGAGTGTTCGATTGTTGGTTCTAGGTTGAAATAAAGAGTACATTTTTCTTACTAGTCAGGCAACCTATTGAAGTGATTAGAGATTTAGATTCTGCGGTTGAGTCTGGTTGGTATAAACAACAAAAAAGGAGTCTCGAAGTATGTCAATTGCACTGACCTTTCATCTGTTGGGTGTCATTATCTGGGTGGGAGGAATTTTTTTCTCGCACGTTGTGCTGCGGCCGGCACTTAATGACCAACTTGAACCCGACTTACGCCTGCTATTCTTGTTGCGGGTCTTCGATGGCTTTTTCCCCTGGGTTTGGGGAGCGGTAATTGCAATTCTGGGCAGTGGATTCTGGTTGATGTTCACTCGTTTTGAAGATGCCATACCTTTCTGGCTTAGCTTCATGGCGACAGCAGGGACCTTAATGGCAGGGATATTCGTGTTTGTCTATGCCATTCCCTATCATCAGTTCAGTGAGGCGCTGAAAGCGGGTGATAAGTTGCGTGTCGTGTCGTCTATTACACTGATTCGAAAATTGATTCTAATAAACCTGGGGCTGGGTATGCTAATAACCCTGGTCGTATTGTTTGGTAAATATGGGTTGTTTTGACCTATTGGCAAATCTTTTAGCTTTGCTTGTAGGGCATACATCTCATAAACAAGGTCAACTCGGTGGCGTGATGCTACAAACTTATTAGCCGCCAAGGGCTGACATGGGACGGATAATGGCGCTTGGTGCCTCTACGAAATGGTGCTTGAGTGGTTTCCTGGTAATAGCTGTCCTTATTGCCTTGCAAATCTCCTGATTCGATGCACCTGAACGCATCATGGAACCTAGTGCCAATTTTTCTTGCTGACCCAGGCAGAGATGAAGATCTCCGGTTACTGATAGTCGGACCCGATTGCAAGTATCACAGAAGTGCTGCGACTTGGGGGTGATGAAGCCGATGACCAGGGGAGAGTCATCAATTCGAAAATAGCGTGCAGGTCCACTGCCACGCATCGCAGCGGTTTGCAGTTTGTAGCGTTTTCTCAATCGCTCCTCAATCTCGGTGAGTGATACATAGTGCTTGTCAGCAGAACGTCCTGCGTCGCCCACTGGCATGGTTTCGATAAAACGTAAGGTCAAGCCCTGCTTAATACAGTAATCGACCATCTTCTCCACTTCATTATCATTGATGCCGCGCATCACTACCATATTGATCTTGATTGGGGAGAAGCCACAAGCCTTAGCCCGTTTGATACCTTCCAGTATAGGTTTGAGTTGGCTGCCAGTAATGTCATGGAATCTCTGTTCATTCAGGGTGTCGAGACTGATATTGAGTCTTTCGATGCCAGCTTTGTGCAGTGAGGCTGCCAATTGAGTAAGACGGGAGCCATTGGTGCTGAGGGACAGCTCCTGAATACCGGGTAGAGCCGATATGCGCTCTGCAATCTCGCCTACCTCCTTGCGTACTAGTGGTTCGCCACCTGTGAGCCTGACATGCTTGACTCCCAGATTGGCGAACTGCTCGACCAAGCGTTCTAGCTCATCGACTGTCAACCAGTCCGTGGGTGTTTCGAATGCTCTATGGCTTTTGGGAAGGCAGTAGAAACAGCGAAAATCACAGCGGTCGGTTATCGACAGCCTCAGGTACTCGATATGTCGGCCGAATGGATCGTTTAGCATGGCTGTTATTTTTCCAGTTGTTTGATAGGGTTATTAACATCACCTAACCAAAGGGAGTGACAGCCTGACATCTTTCCGGTTAGTGATTTAGCAGAATAGCCCGAAAACCCTCGCCCAATGCGGGCGGGGATGAAAGGGCTAATCAGGCGTAGCCTGATTTTCTACATACTTACGCAAGGTCTCAATCGTTGCTCCACCTGCCG
>JARRQF010000127.1:0-9803 GCA_037382065.1 Candidatus Thiodiazotropha sp.
ACGCCAGTTGTCTCGCAAAAAGAAAGGGTCAGCCAATCGAGCGAAAGCACGTAGAGTGTTGGCAAACGCTCACGAAAAACTCAGAAATATTCGCAACGATTTTCAACACAAACTTTCTCAAACACTGGTTGACGAAAACCAAGCGGTCATTGTCGAGACGTTGAAATCTTCCAATATGATGAAACACAAACGCCTTGCTAAAGCCATTGGTGATGCGGCTTGGAGTCGCTTTGTTTCCAAACTGGAATATAAAGCGAATTTTCTCCACACATACTTGACAGCTATCAGCACCCTGTGTTTGAATTGAACGCAGTTAAGTAAATGGTAAAACTCACTAGGGCAATCCTAGCCAGAGTAACTCAATACCATTCATAAAAAAATTAAGTTTATTTTTTTATCAGAGCGTGAAGTAGGATGATCCAACGCTCTTAATTCAAGGGAGTGAGTCAAATTGAAGATTGCAACTAAGTGGAATGATTTACTGAGTAGCATCATTCACTCCTCTGCATCTTTCATCCTTTTCTTTTTATCTCCTCCTGGTATTTCAGGGAAAGTATTGCTTATTAAAAAGCTTTCAGTGGTCCACTGATTTTTTCGGTTTTAGGAACATCTTATGGCGAAGTCGGATAAAGCCATTAACTAACGAATAACTTGTTTAATATGGAGAGGATTATGAAGTCCATGAAACAATTTTACATACTGATGGCATTGGCATTCAGTCCAGTTGCTGCCTTCGCAGATTTAGTCATGGGAATTATGGATGGCGTGTATAACGACTCCTATGTTGCAGGCTTTGTGTGTGATCGGGGAAGCACAGATAGTCTGAAATTTCATGTTTATGTTGATGGTCCAGCAGGCTCCGGCCAGGCCATTGGAAGTGGTTTGGCATCAAATGCGAGTGAGCCGGCGGTGGATAACCATTGTGGTCATCCAGGGGAGGATGGTAGCCATCGTTTCATCTATACCTTTTCGGAAGCGCAGAAGCAGGAGCACCAGGGTAAACCTATCTATATACATGGAATACGAGGTGGACTCGCCAATAGGCTTATCGATGGATCGGGAAACTATTTTGTACCAGCACCTAGCGCGGTTCCTCCACAGACAGTCGATCCCGAGCCCATTAATCCCGAACCTGTTGATCCTGAACCAGTAGATGATACGGGTCTTAACTTTGGCGCAAATGTCTCTATTGACAGAATTGTATTGTGGGAAAACTCAGAGGCCAACCCACTCTACTTTAGGCGATCAGACGATGTTTTGTGCTATGTGCCAGCAGGGCAGTCAACCCTACAGTCCTTAATTCTTACGCTTTACTCCTCAGGCAAATTGGCCGATATCCACTGCCGAGCAGAAGAAGAGGAGCTGATGTTGGGGATGCGTCCAGCGCACAAGCTACACCGCATTATTGCCAAATAGCGACAAACGCGGCCTCGTGCTGGCATCACAGAGCGCATAGTAAGAGTGGCCGCAGGTCTGTTAATGACCTGCGGCGCGGAATAGAACAGGATACTTTGTCATGTCGATTCACATAACCGTTCTTCCCCGAAACGTAACCCTTTTGCTTTTAATCGCTTTCGCGTTTATTGCGCTGGGTATTTTTGTACATGGCAGGGTGCTGCCGGTACAACCTGCGGATGAGGCACCAGTTGCTACTGCTGAGGCAAACCACCTAGCACAGCCTGTCGGTCAGGGTTTTAGTCATGAGCCGCCTGATAACGGCGACATCACGGCCGAGTTAAAGCAGGCGATTGAACAAGAGCATCGCCAAGCCGCAGAGACAGCGGCCTTGCTGCAGCAGCGGGTCGCGCAAACAAAGAGACAGCTCAATGATGCCCAACGCATCAGGCAATCACAGGGTAGCCAGGTTGTCGGACAGAATGATGAAGCCAAGCAGCAGGCATTTGCCAGCAAACTCAACGCGCTGAAGGCGCAACTTGCTGAGATGCAATGACAGGAGAGATGGGGTGAAGGGATTAGCACAAATAGGACGCTACGCCTTACTGATGGGGGGCCTGTTACTGGGGGCTCAAAGCCATGGCGATGACTTTGATTTTGGATCGCTGTCGGGGGAGTTTTCTGTTGCAGCAGGAGCGGCGAACTACCATATCCCGATACAACTACCGGCTGGTGTGGCGGGTATGCAGCCGGAGCTCTCCCTAAATTACTCGAGCCAATCGGGGGTTGGCTGGATGGGACTGGGTTGGCAGCTGCAAGGGCTGACCTCGATCTACCGCTGCCCCAAGACACTGGCCCAGGATGGAGAAAAGGGCAGCATCCACTTTAATGCAAACGACCGCTACTGCATGGGGGGTCAACGCCTGGTGGCGGTGAGTGGCGAATATGGTGCAGATGGTACGCAATACCACACAGAGATCGATAGTTACACCCGCATTACCTCAATAGGCGGCGACCTTGAGCATGGACCGGCGAGCTGGCGGGTAGAGACCAAAGAGGGGCAGACCCTTGAGTTGGGCAGCAGTGAAAACAGCAGATTGGTCAGCAATTCAGACGTTGATCTTGTACTGCTGGGTGGTCACTTTAACGTATCTTGGCATGTTGCACGCATTGAAGATGCGGTTGGAAACGAGATCCACTTCAGCTACGACAACTTGTCAGAGACAGGTGAGATCTATCCAAGTCAGATTGACTACAGTGGCAATCGCGTTCAATTTGTCTATGAGGATCGTGAGAAGATAGACCGTGTTGTCAGCTACCTGGCTGGGTCGACCAACACCATCGGGCGCCGTCTCAAACAGCTCCAAGTCTATCGCGGGCAACAGCTGATTAGGAGTTATACCCCCAGTTACGAGTTAGCCGGCACCACCTGGCAAAGCCGTATTGTGAGTATCAAAGAGTGTGCTGGAGAGGGTAGCTGCCTGCCTGCTACCCGCTTTGACTATGAAGCCTGGACGCCATCGATGATCCCCCAGCAAGAGATCGAAACGCTGGTTGAGAATAGATTCACCATTGGTGGTGGTGATCGCTGGGAAGAGGGTCGCCACCTGCGGCTGTTCTCCGATGTGGATGGTGATGGTGTGGCCGATATTGTGGGCTTTGGTGATCACGGCGTGGATGTCGAGCTTGCCTCGGGCGAAAGCTTCACTAGGTTGGTGGCATTTGGTTATTTGGCGAGTGCTGGAAGTTGGCACACTGATCAACATATCCGCACTATGGCCGACATCAATGCAGATGGCATGGCAGATGTGGTCGGTTTTGGCGACCGCGGCGTCTACTACGCCCTCTCACAGGGACATTCGTTTGCCCCACCAGTGCTCTGGATCGATGGTGAGTTTGGACATGCCACCCCAAGTAGCGGTGATGGCTGGCGGGTGGAGCAGCACCCCCGGATGTTGGCCGATGTGGATGGTGACACGCTGCCCGATGTGATTGGTTTTGCGGAACATCAGGTGGTTGTCAGAAGGGCCTCAGGCGAAGCCTTTGACAGCTACGAAGGTTTTGGTGATGCGAGTTGGGGCATTGAACGAAACCCACGCTATGTGGCCGATGTGGATGGCGATGGGCGGGCAGACATCATTGGCTTTGCCAACGATGGTGTCATCGTGGCGTTTTCTGAGGGGGATCATTTTCGCCAGGGTGTCAAACTGATTAATGGTTTCGTGCAAAATGAAGCGCTTAATATCTGGAGCAGTCGCGAACTAGCCGATATCAATGGCGATGGCATGCTCGATATTGTGGGTTTTACCCATGATGGTGTCCATGTCGCTCTTGGAACCGGTAGGGGATTTCTTGAGCCGACTCTCTGGCTGAATAAATTTGGTCAGGAAACCGGCGAGCCCTATGCGACCTACACCATACCTAATCACAATCATAATCCCGAAGATGATGATCCCCATGATGCCAATATAACGGTTAATGGTTGGGATATAAGAAAGAAACATGCGATCGCCCTGGCCGATATGAACGGCGATGGTCGGATGGATATTGTCGGTTTTGCCGACGATGGGGTCTATGCCTCGGCCTCAGTGGGCGAGGGCTTCAATCATCCTGTGAAGATTCATGATGGCTTTGCGCCAATAAGTGCTCTTACCAACAGTGGCGGCTATGATAACAAGCGTCATCTGCGCAGGCTTGTCGATGTCAATGGAGATGGCTTGGCTGACATCGTTGGCTTTCATGAGCAGAATGTCGAGGTGGCCTACTCGACCTTCCCCCATGCAGGAGATATCACCCACATTACCACCGGCAGTGGGGTTGAGATCGCGATCGATTACCAGTCGATTGCTGGTTCCAATGAGCACTTTACCAAAGGGGAATACAGCGAGCTTGAGTACGCCTCCTTACCTGTCCAACTGCCGTTGCGAGTGGTCACGGCTGTTACCAGTTCCAATGGTCTGATAGAGGGCACCAACAGCCTCTCCTATCGCTATGAAGATCTGCGTATCGACAAGCGGGGGCGTGGCCCATTGGGTTTTGGCGCCATTGAAGCCACCAATGAACAGAATGGGCTTGTCACACGCACTGAGTTTGAGCAGGTCTTTCCACATACTGGTGGAGCAAAACTAACCGAGGTGCGAACACCGGATGGCACTCTGCTATCCCGTAGCACAACTAACCAGCAGCCAATCTACTCGCCGACTGGCCATGAGGGTGAGCTCTATCAAAGCTATGTGAAAAACAGCCACAGCTGGGAATATACCCTGCAAGGTGAGCTGATTAAAGAGGTTAGAATCGATAATGGCGAGTATGATGACTTTGGTAATCTGCTGACATCAACCATCACCACAAAAGGAGGTGGTGAGACCTTTACCACCCGAACCGTCAATAGCTACCACGAAGTCGACCTATCGAACTGGCACCTGGGGCGTTTGGCCCGCTCGGAGGTGACCCGCTCCCAGCAAGGTGGGGCGGTTAACCACAGTGCCAGCCGCACCTCGACCTTCGAATATAATGCTGAGGGGTTGCTGATCCGAGAGGTTGTCGAGCCAGATGATGCCGAGTTGATTAAGACCACTGAGTACCAATACGACCGTTTTGGCAATAAGGTCTATAGCCGAACAACCGGTGCCGGGCTGAGCCAGGCACGGGAGAGCTGGATTGAGTATGATGCCGAAGGGCGTTTTCCGGTGCTCGCACGCAATGCCCTGAAACAGACCGAGCGCTACCGCTACCACGACATCTGCGGCAAAAACACCTGGTTGCAAGGACCCAACGGCGGGGTTACCGAGTGGACCTACGACGCCTTCTGCCGTCAAACCAGCGAAACCCGCCAAGATGGCACCACCACCACAACGGATCGCTATCGAGTGTTGGATGGTACGCGCCACGAGCACGTCCCCGCCGGCTGGCCGGCGAACACCGAACGCTATCCATTAGCCAACGTGCACTACAAATATATCACCCGTGAGACGGGTAAGGCACCGATCACCGTCTACTACGACCAACTCGGTCGAGAGATCCGAGCCGAAACGGTTGGTATGAATAACCAGGTTATCTACCAGGATACGGAGTACGACAATCTGGGCCAGGTTCTGCGCGCCTCACGGCGCTACTTTGCCGGAGATCCGATCTACTGGGTTAACACAAGCTATGACATCCTAGGTCGAACCGTCCTAATCGATGCCCCAGCCGACCATGGCTCTCGGGCCTTAACCAAGATGTACTATGACGGCCTGCGGACCACCCAGGTTGATGCCAAGGGGCGTGAGACGGTTACCACCAAAGATGCCCTTGATCGGGTCATTCGTGTCGATCAGCCGGAAGGGGCCTTTGTCATTCACCGCTACGACGCCTATGACAATTTAATCGAGACCGAAGACGCCAAAGGCAATGTGGTGCGTATGAGCTACGACGACCGGGGGCGCAAAATCACCATGCAAGACCCCGATATGGGCGAATGGAGCTACCGCTATAACACCCTGGATGAGCTGGTTTGGCAGCGAGATGCCGAAGGTCATGTGGTTACGATGGAATATGATCTTCTGGGTCGCATGACCCAGCGCAGCGAGGCCGAGGGCGAAACCGTCTGGACCTACGACGATCAGGCCAATGGTATTGGTAAATTGAGTTCGGTGACAGCGCCGGGGGGTTATAGCGAAACCCATCACTACGATGCCCTTGGGCGCCCCCAAAGCGTGACCACGAGTATTGAGGGTGAGCGCTACACCCTAACTAATGAATACGACCCGGTCACTGGCCAGGTCATCCGGGAGACCCGCCCAGGGGACTTTGTGGTTGAAAATGTCTACGATGATCACGGCTACCTAATTGCCAAAAGATCCCCGGTGCAGCAGGTCAGCGACTATGAGCGCGAACACTTGCAGGGGCTGCGAGGCATGGCGGTGGAGAGCGCCCGCGAAGCGCTGGTGCAGGCTGAGGCCTACGCCGCAGACGCAGCGGATTTCGAAGCCTGGGCCCACACCTTTGAGGAAGAGATCGCCGAAGAGGCTGATACCCAGGAAGTGAGCGGGTCGGTAGAGGGGCTGCAGCGGCACAAGGCCTATCAGCTCTACACCCATAGCAGCAGTGGTGAGCGCTATCTGGAGAGCCCCGAAGCGTTGATTATTCTGCGGCGAAAGATTAGCACCCCGATCCGAGTGGCGGCGCAGACCCACTATAAAGTGATCATGCAAGAGGGGGGTAAGGTTACCCTCGAGGCCATCGATGCGGCCACTTGGAATAGCACGATCCGCCCCTCGCTGAGAGCGACAGGCGACTACGCCTTCTTTGGCGACTACAACGCCGATGGACAGACCGACTATCTGCTGCGACATGAACAGGACGACGCCCTCTACAGCTCCGAGCAGCTGGAGCGGCTCGGTCAAGCGTCAGTGGAGATCGATACGGTAGCCGAAATCCTGTGGGATCAGGCCAATGACGCGCTTTCGGCGGCAACCCAGTTAATCGCCATCGCGGGCCGTGTAGATGACCGTATGCGCCAGTCTGAACTATGGGTGGAGAACTCCGATGGCGATGACCTGGAAGAGATGACCAGCAATAATGGCTATGTCGTCTACTGGGAGGCTAACACTCGGGATGCTGAGCTGCGCCTGACTGGTTACCGCCAGGGTAATGGGGTGGTAACCACTCGCGACTACGACCCAGCCAGCGGACACCTGCTGACCATTCAAAGTGGTTTTGAGTTTGGTCGTAACATCCGCGACCTGGAGTACCAATATGACCTAATGGATAACGTGCTCAGTCGCCATGACCGGGTGCAGGAGGTTAACGAAAGTTTTAACTATGACAGCCTGGATCGGCTGACGAAAAACAGCGTCCACGGTAAGCTCAGCGGACTGGACTATCGCTATGATACTGAGTACGAGTACGACCTGACCGGTAACCTGCTCTATAAATCTGACGTTGGACGCTATCGCTACGGCAGTGCACGACGCACAGAGGGCAATGCCGGTCCCTCAGCACTGCTCAGTGCCGGTTCTGAGCATACTGGTTACCAATACGATCGCAACGGCAACCTGCTCAATGGTGGTGGACGGGTCTTCGAATGGACCAGCTTTAACAAGCCGCAACGCCTGGCGCGAGACGATCACTGGACCGAGTTTGTCTACGGACCCGACCGGGCGCGCTTCATCAAACGCACCAGTGCTGGAGAGACCACCCACTATATCGGCAAGGCCTATGAGCGCATCGAGCAGGATGGCACGGTCACCCATAAGCACTTTATCCATACCGATGATGGCGTGGCAGCGATCCATATCACCACCGAGCGGGCAGGGGGTGCACTTGAGACCAAGACACGCTATCTGCACACCGACGCCCTGGGCTCAGTGGATACCATTACTGATGGTTTTGGGGTGGTCGTTGACCGCATGAGTTACGACCCCTTCGGTATGCGCCGTGCTGGCAACTGGCACAGTGACCTGCCAATCGAGGCCTCAGCGCTAACCAACCGAGGCTTTACCGGGCATGAACATGTGGATGAGGTCGGCATCATTCATATGAATGGGCGCATCTACGATCCCGAACTGGGACGGTTCTTAAGTGCCGACCCGCACATCCAGAGCCCGAATAACAGCCAGAGCCACAATCGCTATAGTTATGTGCTCAATAACCCGCTGAAGTATACCGATCCCAGTGGTTACTTTATTGAATGGATGATGCGCGGTGTCGTGAAGTTCATGGGACGTTATGGCAGGGTGGTGTTTGCCGTAGTCGCTGCCTACATGACCGGTGGTATGACAATGGCAGCTTTTGGCTATGGCTTTGCCGGTTTTGGGGCGGCAATGGGAGGAGGTGCCTATGGTGTGATGGCCGTTACAGCGGCTGGTGCGGTAGGGGGGTTTGCTTCAGGCTATGTAACGAGCGGCACGATGCAGGGGGCGTTTAGAGGCGCGGCTGCTGGTGCCTTTAGCGCACTATTAGCGAGTGCTATTGGCAATGTTTTTGCAGATGGAGCAATGGACAAGGCATTCGGTGGTACAGTCGGAGCAGAGATTGCTAGGAATACTCTGCATGGAATATCCCAGGGTACGATCACAGCGGCATCGGGAGGTGACTTTAAGAGTGGTTTCATAGGGGCATTTGTTGGGCATGCAGTGGGTGCTGGTGTAATGAGCAAAATCAGTGGGTCAGGCCCCGGCTCAATATTGGCGCGTACTATGATAGCTGCAATTGCTGGTGGGCTTGCCTCGAAGTGGGGAGGAGGTAAGTTTGCAAATGGGGCGGTGAGTGCGGCGTTTGTGCATCTTTTTAACAATGAATCGGAAAACGCCTTAGGCAAGAATAAGGAAAATAAGATAATACTGTTTGGGCCAGGTAAACATAGACTAATGGTGATCGGTAAAAATTGGCATGAAGGTACTTTTGGTGTATATGCTCACGCAACATCAGACTCAATATTTGATGATCGATCTGATAGTCGTATAACTATGAATGCGAATGAGTTCGCTGAATTCCTAAAAAATAATGGATGGCAAGAAGGGCAAAATATCACCTTAATAGCGTGCCATAGTGGTGAGGGTGTTAATTCGTTCGCAAAACAATTATCAAATAACTTAAATGTTATTGTAACTGCACCAAATGATTATGTTTGGCTTAATCAGCTTCATATGGAAAGAGCGGTAGGAGGGTCTTTTTTGGGTTTTCCACGGGGAGGATGGGTCGAATTTCATCCGCAAAGATAGGTGGTTTAGTGGGGGATTCTATAATAAGGTAGCTATGCTTTTATTAACATATGTAAAGGCGAGAGAAGTAATGCTTTTATCATGCAAATGGACTTTGGGCACGTGAAAGGAAAACAGGAAAACGAAAAGGAAGATACAAGTCGAGTGTTGTGGACGCTGATGATTATTTGATGGCATGTGTGAGATACATCGAACTGAATCCGGTGCGAGCCGGGATGGTAAACAAACCTGAGCAGTATCAGTGGTCAAGTTACGGTATAAGGCTGAAAGGTGCGCCTTGTAAGTTGTTGGACGATCTTCCGGTGAGTAGTCATGAGTACATCTCGTATATGAAGTAGGTCTTTTTTTGGTCTTGGAATGAAGGTCTACGTTGATGATTATGGTCTAAGGGGCGTTGGCCTCGGGGCGGGGGTTGGGTACAATTGGTTAAAAATTAAAACCAAGTTTGGTCAAGGATGGGGGGCAGGTTATCAACCATTTTAGGTGAATTTATGCAAATTCACCTTACCCAAAGCCTGTGGCGGCACGATCGGCATGCCAGGAGGGGAGGTGGCACTCCCTTTCTCGGGATATTTTCGAATACTTTCACTGTCTCTCCCGCATGGGAATGCATATGTAGAATGCTATGCTTTTATCGTACAACAAATAACTTGTTTAATGTGGCGAGGGTTATATTCAATTAGGTTTAATAAGTGGTGCTGA
>JARRQF010000128.1:0-25049 GCA_037382065.1 Candidatus Thiodiazotropha sp.
GTCATCCGCGTTGTTGCGCGCCTTGGAAAGGGAGAAGCCATTCCCGGCGGCACGCGCCTAGCGGCTAACCGCTTAGCGTCACGCTATAATCGTCAATTTGTATGAAGCACCACACTAGGAGGCTGTGATGGGGTTAAAATGGACCGATAGCATTAACATCGCGATTGAGCTTGACGAGGCCTACCCAGATGAAGATCCTCGATATATTAACTTTGTCGATCTGCGCTCCTGGGTTATTGCCTTGGACGATTTTGATGACGAACCTCAGCATTCCGGAGAGAAGATCCTCGAGGCTATCCAGGCTGCGTGGATTGATGAGCGAGAGTAGGCCAATAATAGCAATGATGAGGAATAGCACGCTATTCCAGTGGAATACAACGCCGCCATGTGCCACCATAATGGAGCCTTTAACTGGTTTTTATTAGTTCAAGAATAGATGACGAAATTTTCTAACCTAGAGAAGCAGGGCGAAAAGCTATCAGTTAGGCTGCACCAACGCCTGATAGGTTGGGTATTACAGCTGATAGCTCTCTTGGTTATTCTATTTGTCGTGCACCTTTGGCAGACTTGGGATCTAGCCAAAGGTGTAGCGCCCCCCTTAGTTGCAAAAAACCTTAATGGAGAACTCGTAGATCTGGTGGATCACACCAATTGGCCTGTTTTAATACACTTCTGGGCAACTTGGTGTCCGGTGTGTGGTTTGGAGTCATCTGCGATCAACGATCTGTCGCAACAACACTCAGTCGTGACGGTAGCGATGCGATCTGGGTCTGACCGCGAGCTGTCAGACTATATGCGAAAGCATGAGTTGGAGTTTACGACCATCAATGATAGTGAAGGCCGACTCTCTTCTGCGTGGCATGTCAAGGGAGTACCCACCAGCTATATCGTGGACAAAGATAGAAATATCAGGTTTATATCGGTTGGTTACACACCTGAACTGACGCTTCGGTTTCGGTTATGGCTGGCAGAGAAAATATGGGAATGGCATTGAACCTAAAAAATCAGTTGATCGCTCCATTCTGAGATTAATATGTTAATTTTTCTGAAAATTGTTCGATGGACTTGGTCACCCACTGGGTGAGTTACGCTACAACGTGAATGGCACGCTTGTGGCGGCACATGGCGGCGTTGCAACTCCTTGGAATAGCAGGCTATTCCGCGTCGTTGCGCGCCGTGCATGGATGCACCCGTGTCGCGAGCAGATGGATGTGCGGGAGCGACCCTTGCCCTGCACCACCACAAACGCACCCTTCACGCTGCCCAATTGATCTTTTTAGGTTGAACTTAACCGAGGTACTCACCATCAATGAATAGCCAGCAACAGACCTTTGATGGACCGAAGAGCTTTTCAGTGGCGATTACTGGCTCAGGGGGCAGTGGCGCCGTAACGGCAGGACGCATCCTTCTTGAGGCGGCGGCACATAGCGGTTTTTTGGGATTGATGGCCCGTTCTGCTGGGCCACAAATACGGGGAGGGGAGTCGGCGGCTATGGTCCGTTTTGGCATTTCGCCCGTGGAATGTATGGGAGATGAGTTTGACCTGCTGGTGGCGCTAGATTGGCTAAATATTGAGCGCTTTGCCGACGAAATCCCCCTCTCAGCCAAAAGCCTTATCCTATTTGACGCCAAAGCAGGTGAGGTGCCGGCGCTGTTGCGAAGCAATGGCGCTGAAATTCGTGAGATTCCATTCAAGTCCTTTGCCTCCAGTCTGCCTGATGGACGTATCAATATGGTGGCATTAGGGGCAGCAGCGGTAGTATGTGGGCTACAGCTTGAGGCCATGGAAAAGAGTGTCAGACAGATCTTGGGTCGTAAGGGAGCTGAGGTAGTGGAGAGTGCAGTACGTGCTGTGGCATTGGGATATAACCATGATCGTCGACCACGGGCGGTGCTTGTTGCTCCTGAAAAGCTGCATGATCGATGGAGTATCACTGGCAACCAGGCATGTGGACTAGGAGCATTGCGCGGTGGAGTGCGATTTGTCGCTGCATACCCCATCACTCCTGCCAGTGAGATTCTTGAGTGGTTGGCGCCTCGACTGGAAAAGGTGGGTGGCTCGCTGCTTCAGGCCGAGGATGAGTTGGCCTCGATCAACATGATTATCGGAGCCTCATTTGGCGGAGTCCCTTCATTAACGGCAACCTCAGGACCGGGTCTGAGTCTTATGGTGGAAGGCTTGGGTTTGGCTCTGATGAGTGAGACACCAGTGACGGTGGTTAATGTCATGCGTGGTGGCCCATCAACCGGCATTCCAACGAAGTCGGAACAATCCGATCTCAATATCGCACTGTATGGACTACATGGAGATGCGCCACATCTGGTTTTGGCGCCTCTATCCATCCATGATGCCGTTTTTACCACACAATGGGCTGTACAGTTATCAGAACAGCTGCAGACCGTCTCTTTGGTGCTCTCCGATCAATCCCTGGGGCAGTCTCAAGCCATTATTGAGGCGCCTAGAACAGTTGACATGCCGTTGAGCAGAGCTATTGAAGCGGCACCGGATGAGGCGTACCAGCGATATCAGATTGTGCCAGAATATGTTTCACCGATGACTCTCCCTGGAACGCCTGGTGGTATGTATACTGCTGATGGGCTAGAGCATAATGCTAAGGGTACACCTTCAAGCATGGCTACTGATCACCGGGAACAGCTGAATAAACGACGGCACAAGTTGATTGATTTCGATTTTGGCGATGAGTGGGCAGACATTGCCGGTGAGGGAACAACCTGTGTGATTACCTGGGGGTCCAGTACAGGAGCTGTCAAGGAAGCTGTGCAACAGTTTCAGCAACCTAGTGATGGGGTTAAGGTCATTGCCATTCGATTACTGGCTCCCTTGCAGCGAGATCAACTGACTCGGGCGCTCGACGGCATGGAAAAGATTCTAGTTGTTGAGCAGAATCATAGTGGGCAGCTCTTTCACTATCTTCGATCCGAGGGCATGTTGCCAGCTACCGCTGTCTCCCTAGCCCAACCGGGACCGCTACCACTCCGCCCTGGTAGAATCTTGCGGGTACTTGACGAGTTGGTATAGAGACTTTATCCAGTTTGCGTGAAAAATCCTGCTGTTCAGGGCAGGGATGGATAGCGCGGCCGCGCCAGCGTCCTGTTAGTTCGGTGTCTGCTGTTGCTCGATGTATTGGCGGATGATCTCGATAGGTGCCCCGTCGCAGCTTCCGGCGAAGTAGGAGGGCGACCAGAGCGCACCGCCCCACAGCTTTTTGCGGATGTTTGGCCATGTCGGTATTTTGTGA
The DNA here is from genome assembly GCA_037382065.1 of Candidatus Thiodiazotropha sp. Taxonomy (GTDB): domain Bacteria; phylum Pseudomonadota; class Gammaproteobacteria; order Chromatiales; family Chromatiaceae; genus Thiodiazotropha. The sequence goes on from JARRQF010000128.1 coordinate 3,261, forward strand.
CAAAGACTAAATGAACGTGCATCAAGAACAGGCAGTGCCTGCCGTGTCTAATATCGTTATTTTGTTCCATAGGCCAAAGTATAATGCAGGGATAAAACAACTCAAAGCCTTCAGATCACTCCTAATGGCGAGCAAATCCGTGCGATGCGCCAGTATGCAGGGAATGCTCGCAAAATTTGGAATCTGGTTTTGCATCAGCAGCAGGAACCCACCGAAGCGACTTAACCACGGCTCAATACTGTGTTTAACCTAAAAAATCAGTTGACCGCTCCATTCTAATAACAGGTTTCTGATTTTGAAGAAAGTAGCTTCGATGGTGATGGTCACCTACTGGGTGAATCACGCTACAACGTGAATGGCACGCTTGTGGCGGCACATGGCGGCGTTGCAACTCCTTGGAATAGCGGGCTATTGTGCGTCGTTGCGCGCCGTGCATGGATGCAGTCAAGTTGCATGATATTTATATACCCCATACTCCCAGTATCCCCTTCCAGGCTTTGAAGGCCCGATCCAGTTTCTCGATAATAATTCTTTAGCTATGAAATGGTTTATAAAGGCATGCCCCACTAGCAAAATACTGTTGTAGGTATGGGCTATTTCGATCAGCTGCAATGTAGCTGCTGCTGCTCTTTGCTTTGCCATGGATAGCGACTCTCCGTTTCGAGAGAAGCCAAAAACAGACAGGCTCCTTAGTAATACACCCCAGGCGCTAACGGGCATTACATATGAGCCGCTCTTAAAATGAGGTGTGGCTACTTCTCGAAATAGTGGATCTGTTACATGAATATTTATAAATCCAAGCGCCTTTGCTGATTCAATGGAACGATTAAGATCACTGCACACAACGGCATGGCATGTTAGTGCTTTTTCTTTGGCAACCATAGGCGGTTCATCTGATATCCCTGCAAGATCATAGCTTCTAATGATCTCCTCAATGTCGCAAGATCGTGCTTTTCCTTTTAGCTCGAACTCAGATCTTCCATGTCGTATTAAAGTAATTTCCACCATTTTAGACACCAATCGGTGACACTCCTTGTCGAAGCTATTTTCTCAAAATGAGCAATATATATGAGAATGTAAGGCTTAATTGCTAAAGCAGAGTCAGGTTACCTTCTTGGGTGATGTGCAACCGATTTGCGTCGATTTTGAAAGCCGAATAGAGTAATTCTTTCACCATGCTCTTAATGTTATTGACCGTATTCTGGTCTGGAGTACGCTCTGATTGCTAGCAATCAGCTTGCTGACCTGCTTGTATAATGTAGGTAGTTTTTCATCGGGTATTTCCATTCCTTCATTGTAGGCAGACCATGCACCATAAAGGAAAGATGCGGTAGCCGTTGGAATATCGCCTTCGGGAACGCCTGCTGCCTGTTCGATGCGTTTTTGAACATATAGGGCAATGTTGAATACTTTCTCCATGTCAGCTCTGTTCTGTTCAGGAAAATTGCTAGCGATTTGAGTGGCCATCGCCGATCTATTTTCGGCTGCTTTTTGCAAATCCTGCTCAGTGATCGTGCTGATCTGTTTGGCGAATGCTTTACCCGAGTCAGTGTCCATATCGCTGCTTTTAGTCGGTGCAAGCTGTACGGGTTGTTCAAATAGTTTGTCGAATCCATCAAGCATCAATTGAGGTATGGCAGGGTTGCTGGCTGCTGGTGCACTATTGATTAAGGTGGAGAAGGTAGCCAGAAACGATGCCAGAAGAAGGCGGGGGAACTGTCGCATTTTGCCTCTTCATTCGGTAGTGTGGTGTACCTATTGGCATCATCAAACAACAGCAGACACCCTGCTAGCAAATAACATGGATACCTGCAGTGTCCGCGCTATTCATCCCTGCCCTGAACGACGGGGCTTTTCGCGCAGTCTGGTAAATTGGCAGGCGACAGAGCATGCAATTGGAGGATGGTATTGTTATTGGGAAAACGGTTTTTTCTTGGGATTTCAATGTGTTGTACCTCCATGTAATTGATCTATTCCTAACTTAAGACTGGAGGAAATAAATAATCATCCAATCTTTGGGTGGTTATTTTTCCCCTGATTCTTAGGTGCCAAAGTGATTTAGTTACCAGCGGACATCTTCATAGGGCTAAATCATGTCCAAGTGTACCCATTTCTCATTTGATAGCATTTAGACCATCAATTTTACCCATATTTTATGTCAGATCTCGAACCCATTTTGGGACTTACTCAGTATTTCTTGCATTTTGTGGCATGGGTAAGTTATTGATAATGGTATATGCTATGAATTTGATGGCGAAAACAGGCGAGGCTCGCAGGATATTCTCTGACTGATGAACATTATTTATTCCCTGGCGGGGCAGTACTATCCTGCAACAGGAGGAGATTTATGCCAGTACATTCACTCAAAGCAAAAGCTTACAAATCAGATATAAAACCGGTTTGGTGTCCAGGGTGTGGCCACTTTTCTGTACTGGCGGCCTTGACTAAGGCGATGGCGTATCTGGGGCTGGTAAAGGAGAATGTGGCCGTTGTATCGGGTATCGGCTGTTCCTCTCGATTACCTGCCTATATAGACAGCTACGGATTTCATGGTATTCATGGTCGTGCGTTGGCTGTCGCGTCAGGACTCAAGGCGGCTCGCCCCGATCTGGTCGTGATTGTTGCGGGTGGCGATGGGGATGGATTTTCCATCGGTGGAAACCATTTTTTGCATGCCTGCCGGCGGAATATGGATATGACCTATATCGTTATGGATAACGAGGTCTATGGCATGACCAAAGGACAGGCATCTCCTACCACCAGACCGACTTGGCTAAAAAGTAAAATGACGCCCCATGGAACGGGTATTCCCTGTTTTAACCCAGCAGCGATCGCTTTGGCTGCTGGAGCAGGTTTCATCGCCCGAGGCTATTCAGGGGACCCTGCAGAAGTGACTCGTTTATTGGTTGAGGCGATTCAATATCCTGGGTTTTCCTTTGTGCAGGTACTCAGTGGTTGTGTTACTTTTCGGCCTGAGCAGCGTGAATGGAAAGAGCAGACCCATCCATTTATTAGCGATGTGCCAACCGATGACCGGATTAAGGCCGCTCAGATTATCCAGGCGGATGATGGTTTGGCAACAGGTATTATCTACGCCACCCCCTTTCCTGTCTGGCAGCCAGAGAATAAAAAGGAGGCAGAGCTTAGCGAGTTGGAGAGGGAGTTTTGTCTATGAATGATAGTCTTACTGATGTGATTGATACTATTGAGGAGTTTCTGGTTCATGCCCTAGAACTGGAAGAGGCATCGAGTGATCACTATGATGAGTTGGCTGATAGTATGGAGATACATAATAATCTTCAGGTGGCAGAACTTTTTCGCAAACTTGCTGGGTATAGTCGGCAGCATGCCAACGAGGTTTTGGAGCGCACCAAAGGTCTCAATCTACCAAAGCTCACTCCCTGGGATTTTAAATGGCGATGTCCCTCATCTCCAGAGTCTTTCTGTATGGAGGAGGCAAATTATATGATGACCGTGACTCAGGCGATGGAGGTTGCGCTCTACAATGAGATCAGAGGAAAGGATTTCTATCAGCAGATTGCCCAGAACTCACCCAGCAAAGAGGTTCAAAAGCTGGCCGCCGAAATGGTAGAGGAGGAGGGGTGGCATGTTGAGATGCTCAAAGAGTGGCAGAGTAAATTACAAGACGAACCACCAATTGAGGACCTGGACCCTCCTAATATGCCTGAATAGCATCTCTCATCTAAAGTAGCTTCAACCGACACGCTTGATTTTGCAATAGGTTCAAACCCGCCTTAAAACTGTCATAGGTGGTGTGCTGAAAAGGGACCAGCTTGCCAGTGTGCCAGCTATTCCAATACCAATAGAACCACCACCCAGCGCTAGAATCCAGAGGCTTGGATTGAAACTCCAAGGCAGGTTGAAAACGCTGGTTGAGAGTGTGTAACCAATAATAGTGGCAAGGGTAGCAGAGATTACTCCCGCCAAACCACCGAGCAGGGCGAACTCAAGTGCGATGGAGACGATGAGTTGGCGTCGTTTCAGGCCCAGGGTGCGTAGGATGGCGGTCTCCTGCACACGCAGTTCGTGACTGGCTTGGATGCCGGCATAGAGTACAATCAATCCGGCTGCCAAAGTAAAAAGAAACACCGACTCGACGGCCAATGCCCCCCGGTCCATGATGGAACGGACCTGCTGCATCAGAGCCGTTACATCAAGGGCTGTGATGCTTGGGTAGGTCTGGATCAGTCGGTGTAAAACCTTGCGTTTCTCATTAGGCAGATAGAAGCTGGTGATATAGGTGGACGGCTGGTCACGCATTAGGCCAGGCGTACCGACTACGAAAAAATTGACATTGAAGGAGTCCCACTTAACGGATCGCAGGTTCTCAACACGCCCGCTAATACGTTGACCAGCAATTTCAAACTCCAATGAAGCTCCCAGCGGGATGCCAAGGGTTTCGGCCAGCCCCTTTTCGACTGAGAACCAGGGTTTTTCCCAATCTGATTCTGTCCACCAGTGACCTGCTGTGATTTTGTTATCGGCTTGAATATGGCTTGCCTGACTGAGATTGAAATCCCGAGTGGCAAGACGTTGGGCTCTTGGAGATGGGTAGTCTTTTGTGGAGATAGGCTTGCCATCGATACTGATAAGACGGCCTCGCATCATGGGGTAGAGCTTAACCGATGTGATGCCTCCCTGCTCAAGCAGATGACGTACCCCTTCTACCTGGTCAGGCTGTATATTGATTAAGAACTGGTTAGGACTGTTTTCTGGCAGGGTGCTGCGCCAGTTAGCCAACAGGTCGATTCTGACCAGAGCGAGAATCAATAGGACAGTCATACCGAGCCCGAATCCGCTTAGTTGTACACTGGTGGTCATAGGGTTTCGTGACAGGCTGGCCAGGCCATAGCGCCAAGATCCGGCAGCCTGGCTGCGCAATGGTGTGAGTAGGTGAACTAATCCTTGGGAAATCAATAGCAGTAGAATCAAGCCAGCCAATAACCCACCAATCAATTGAAATGCGAGTTTGTCATCGCCTATCTGCCATACCAAAAGTATGCTCAGGGAGAGTAGGGCGGCAGCAAGATAGAATCGGTAGCTGATCGGGGGGGCACCCAAGTGACGCCTGAAGACACGCAGAGGCGGGACTCCTGCAAGGCGTAATATTGCTGGCAGCGAAAAACCGATCAGGACCAGAACACCCGTGGCAAGCCCAGAGAGCAACGGCCAAGCCGATGGGGATGGAATTTGCTGTGTAAACCAGTGACCGACCAGTGCCACGAGAATGCTTTGCGCTGCCAGCCCCAGCAATCCTCCCACCACACTGGCTATCAGACCCAGACTCAATAGGCGTATGACAAAGATTTGGGTCACTTGGCGGCGTTGTGCACCTAGGCAGCGCAGTAAGGCGCTGGTATCTGATTGCCGCTCTACAAAACGCTGGCTGGATAGAGCGACCGCAACCACACAAAGAAGAATAGCCGTAGCAGCAGCGAGGCGGAGGAAACGTCCTCCCTGATCTAGGGCGGATCTTACTTCGGGGCGGGCGCTTCGAATATCTTGAACCTGAATTCCCTGGATATCCTGCAACGCAACCCAGCTACTGTAGCTGCTTATCTGGGAAGCTATTCCAGCTAACAGCAGATAGTATCTGGCACGGCTGGCAGGCCCTAGTAGACCCGTAGCTGCTAACTCGGTGTGATGGATCATCACACGTGGTGCAAGTTGAAACAGATTGGCTGATCGGTCGGGTTCATAGGTAATGATACGCGTCACTTTAAGCCGGCTCTTTCCCAGCTTAAAGGTGTCACCGATATTAAGCCCTAATAGAGGCAACAAGCGCTCCTCTAGCCATGCTTCTCCAGCCTTAGGAAGTGCGTTAGTAACATGGCTTTGTTGGTTAATCTGGTCTCTTACCTCTACCTGGCCACGCAAGGGATAGCCCTCTGAGACAGCTTTTACCTGTACCAATTGCGTCTTGTCATGGCTTAAAATGACACTCGGAAAACTCACGGTTGTTGCCAGTTTCAGTTGACGGCGTTTTGCTTCTAGGCTGAGTGTTTCCTCGATCGGTCGGTTGGATTCAATGTGTAGGTCGGCGGCCAGCACCTCAGTTGCCTGACGAGCCATGGCCCGTTCGATACGATCGGTGAAAAAACCAACGGAAGTGACTGATGCAACAGCAATCACCAGAGCACTGGTCAGCAGCCTCAATTCGCCAGCGCGCCAATCTCTGCGCAGCAGTCTCAATGCCAGATAGAAGGGGTTCACGCCTCTGACTCCAAACAACCGTCACGTAAATAGAGACGTCGGTCGCAGCGTTGTGCCAGCGTCTCATCGTGGGTAACCAAAACCAGCACCGTATTATTCTGTTCTTGTAGATTGAATAGCAGTTCAGCCACCTTTTCTCCGGTATGAGCGTCTAGGTTGGCAGTTGGTTCATCTGCAAATAGCACCTTCGGACTGGGAGCAAAGGCTCGGGCTAGCGCAACTCTCTGCTGTTCACCACCGGATAACTGAGTGGGGTAGTGGGTCAGCCTCTGTGCAAGACCGGCTTGCGAGAGGGCTTCTCTGGCTGCTTGCTCAGGTGCTTTATGGCCAGCCAGTTCAAGGGGAAGCATGACATTTTCCAATGCTGTCATGCCCGAGAGTAGTTGAAATGATTGAAATACAAAACCGATCTGACCGGCACGCAAGGCGGCACGGCCATCTTCATCCAGTCCGCTCAGTGAGGTGCCGAATAGTCTGACTTCACCAGCGGAAGCATTATCCAAACCTGCCAGTAGACCCAGTAGGGTCGATTTGCCAGAACCTGAGGCTCCCAGAATGGCCAGCGCTTCGCCGGATGCGACTTCCAGGTTAATCTGTTGCAGAATAACCAGTCTCCCTTGAGAGGTTTCTACGAACTTCTCCAGGCCACTTGCGGTCACAGGGAGTTGATTGGATGATGTCTGCAACATGAAAAAATTCCTGCTGAAATGGTTACTTCTGTTTATTGTACCGTCGGCTCTATGGGCGGCGGACGCGACGCTATTGGTTGTTGGCGACAGCCTGAGCGCCGGCTATGGTGTGACAACAGAGCGTCGCTGGGTCAATCTGCTTTCGCAGAAGCTGAGTCGCCATTGTGACGCTTTCAAAGTGGTTAATGCTAGTGTTAGTGGTGATACCAGTCGAGGTGGACTAACCCGGCTGCCAGCGCTGTTAAGTAAGTTCAATCCCTCCTTGGTAATTATTGAGCTGGGTGGCAATGATGGCTTGCGTGGTCTGAATACTCAGGAAATGCATAGCAATCTGCAACGCATGGTTCAGTTATCCAGGCAGGCTAAGGCTCAGGTCTTGTTGCTGGGGGTTCGCCTGCCGCCCAACTATGGCAGCGATTTCATAAAGGCCTTTCATCAAGTCTATTATGATGTTGCCAAGGCGGAATCAGTTCCCCTGATTGCCTTTTTTCTTGAGGGGGTGGCATTGAATCCGCAGTTAATGCAGAGTGATGGGATTCATCCCAATGATCAGGCTCAAGCAATACTGCGGGATAATGTCTGGTCTGGTTTATGGCCACTGCTGAGCGAATCTGGGTTGGCTGCCTCCTTTTGTAAAGACCCAAGTTCCGGCATTCAAAACTGATAAAATCTGAGTCAACTACCCCATGGATGTGCAGGAGTGACTCTTGCCCTGCACCACACAAGCGCACACTTCACGCTGCCCAACTGATCTTTTTAGGTTCAAATATCATTTGCCTTACTTGTATGTAAGGATTACGATAATATGTAAGTTTTTAATGAGGGCGCTTTCGATGTCTGCGGCAACTATTACCAGCAAGGGGCAAATCACTATTCCCAAGGATGTTCGAGTACGACTTGGTCTTCATAGTGGTGACAAAATCTGCTTTATTTTTGACGGCAAAGATCGGGTTAGCTTCATTCCGGTCACTAAAAGCATCGTATCATTGAAAGGTATTGTCCCCAAACCAGATGAGGTTGTATCTCTTGAAGATATGCAGGCAACCGTCAAGGCGAGAGGTAGCCGATTTTGATGGGGCTGGATACCGATGTGCTGGTTCGCTACTTAGTACAGGATGACCCGAAGCAGGCTGCACAAGCCTCCAAATTCATTGAAACAAACTGTACTGATAAAAGTCCTTGTTTTATTGGTCAGATCGTCCTGTGTGAACTTGCTTGGGTATTAGAGAGTAACTATAACCAAGATCGCAAACAAATCACTACCATCATAGAACAGCTTTTACAGGTTGGGCAATTGGAAGTGATGGAACCAGAAGTCGTATGGTGCGCTTTGAATGACTATAAAAACTCAAATGCTGATTTTCCAGACCATCTATTGGCTAGGGTCAACGAGTCAAGGGGCTGTGGCGTTACAGTGACATTTGATAAGAAAGCCGCAAAGCAGCGATTTTTTCAAATTCTGAATTGAACCTAAAAAATCAGTTGATCGCACGTTAAGAGCTATTTGTCGGTTAACTCTCGACTTAGATCGCCCCCTTCAAACCAGAGTGTTCTGAAGTCGTCACCCGTGGTAAAGGTGAGTAGCCGTTTAACCAGTCCATTGTCGAAGGTTAATGTCAGATTGTAGCCATCAAATTCGTAACGCCCCATTCTTTTATCCAGTATGACGCCCCAGAATGAGGTGCTGGAAAAGTCAAGGCTAGAGTAGGTTGAGGTGTTTCCCCACTTGCCATCCAGCCTGGTTCCAGCAGGAATCGGCTTAGCAATAATCTGATGCCCTTTGGGAATAACAAAATTTTTCTTGTCGGCCTCCCAGGCAAAGCTATATTGGTTACCTTCGCGTTTCCACCAGCCCCAGCGATCTGCCTCCCGGCTGCGGGATTTTGCAACATCCAATATGTCTGGCGCAACAGGCACGCGATCCATAACACGTCCATCTTTCATTAATAGATAGGCTTCTTCATCCCTCCGCATGCCGCCGTAGCTGTAATAGTCGTGGAAGGTATAGAGAATGGCTTCTATCTTATCGGGTGTAATGCCATCACCTGGGTTGGTGACATACTTATATTGCTCAGCTCTCTTTTTTTCTAATGCCTCTAACTCCTCTCTGGCGCTGGGTGAGAGGCGGTCAGGTGGATTATTCCATGTGAGACGATATCTAATGTCATCATCTCTGGCATAAATTGTCTGTTTACCTGTTTTTCTATGGATACCATAAACGCAGTATTCTCTTTTGGGATAGATGCTGGAGTTATAGAAATCTCCAGCGATATTTAATTTTCCAGTAGACTGCGAGTAGACGTAACGACCTGGGTCTTTTTTGCTATTGAGAAATTCATATTCGCCATTTTCATAAAGTATAATCTCATAGTGACCTCGTGTTTCATTGCCCTTGGTTCCTGAGCCAACATAGCGGCCAGGCTTAATTGGGCCACCTGCTTTAAGGCCTTTCAGTTTTGGCGGAGAGATCTCAATGTCATGGCCACGTTCTTCCGTTAAGGCATCCTCCATCTCAATTGCGATGATATCCATCGCAATTTGCAAGGCTTGGAGCATATAGGCTTTATTTTTATCATTCTCGGTGAAGATGATGACAGAAAGACGCACAAACTGACGGTCAGCGCTAAATGCTTGAGCTTGCAACACACCAGTGCTACCGTCTGGTTTGGTAAAGTTGCGGTGTCCTCGAGCAATATTGGCGGTGTTGCGAATGACCTCTGCCTCTCCCTGCCACTTGCCTTTGGGTGCCTTACTATTGCTGAGCTTGTTGCGTAACCAGACATCGACGCCTTGACCCTCGAGTAAAACACTTGGGTAGTATTTTACGAGAATATCAGTCTCTGCATCGGCGTATTTTGGTTGAAATAGGGTTGTATGTTTCTGCTTATCAACCTGTTGGTTCCAACCGCTAAGAATGTCATTTGCAAAGCCAATAGAGGGAAGCAAACAGGAGATTAAGAGTGATAAGCAGGCTGCACGAAGGTTCAGAACGATCATTTTTATCACAGCAAGTATCATCAATTCCGAATTAAATGGTTACCAGTCTTCGCTGAGTTGATTGTTTGGGGGAGGAGGCATGTTATTCGGGATGTTAAGGTTGCTATTCAGGGTGTTAGGAGGGTTATTTTGTGGTTTGTCGTCTGAATAGCAGCTTTTAGCCTGATCGATGGATGCGCTGGTGCTGAAGCACTCTGCTGCGATCTTACTGGCGGCGATGCCATTGGTCATAAATTGTATTGCGCTTTGTTTTGTTTCTGCGCTAAACCACAAACCATATGGTGCGCTTTGATTTGCAGAGGAGGCTGATGAAGGGGGTTGCGTAGACCCGACCGCAACCTGCACATCACGTCTCATTGCGGGGGGCATGCTACTGAGACAGTTATTGAAAGCCTCCTGCTGCTGAGCGCTTTCCAGGCAGTTCTGGGCCTGTTGCATGCTTACTATGCCGTCCTTGGTTATCTGTATCAGCTTCTGTTTCAACTGCCTGAAAGCTTGATCTGGGGACATTTGAGCATCAGCTGTTGCTTGTTGAATAAATGAAACTGAAGCCAGCAGCAGAATTGCAAAATTCCCTTTCATTAGAAATTACCTTGTATACATGAGCCAATTCTCTGAAGTCAACAATAGCCTATATGAGCACTGTTTTTCAACCTAAAAAGATCAGTTGGGCAGCGTGATTCACCCAGTAGGTGACCATAACCATCAAAGCTATTTTCTTTAAAATCAGAAACCTGTTATTAGAATGGAGCGGTCAACTGATTTTTTTAGGTTCAAAGGTTAATTGGGCAAAAAAGCACTCTCAGTTTATGGTAGTTGGTATCGGTCCCCCCGCAACGAGAAACTGTGAACCCCGTCAGGCCTGGAAGGGAGCAGCGGCAGCAGTGGCATCGTGTGCCGGGGTGTGGCTGATACCCGCTGCCACCCAATTCTTTCTTGGTAGATCATCTGGTTAATGTCAAAGACGACAGATATGACGGGTACCACCGAAAGCCTGCCCATACCTATTACTGCTGCACGGCGCCTTCTGGCTTTGTTGCTGCTTGCCAGTGGCTTGTTTATGGCCGGTCTCTGGATGCCGATGCTAACCCTGACCAAGCTTCTGTTTATCTCAAATACCTTTTCGGTCATCTCAGGTGTGGTATCGCTTTTCCAACGAGGACACTGGTTTCTATTTGTGGTTGTGGGCCTGTTCAGCGTGCTGTTGCCTATGCTGAAAATCTTGTTATTGTTTGCTCTATTGCGTACCCGTGAAGTTCAATCGGCTCGTTTCGCTCGTCTGCTTAAGTTAATGCATGATTATGGGCGTTGGGCGATGTTGGATGTGATGGTGGTGGCCGTTATGATTGTGACGGTGAAACTGGGTGTGGTGGCTGAGATTGAGATTCATCCTGGTCTCTACCTGTTTGGAACAGCGGTGTTACTTATTATGTATGTTACCCATCAAGTTGTCTCTTACTCATAAGTATTCTGATAAAGGAGCATTATGACCCCCGCTGTTGATGTGGCAAAAAAGGCCGGTATCACATTTACAACTCATGCCTATGAGCATGATCCGCAGCATCCATCATTTGGTGAAGAGGCGGCTGAGAAGTTAGGGTTGCAGGCACAACGCGTCTTTAAGACTCTGGTGGTCTCTATTGATGGCAAGGGCTTGGCTGTGGGGGTGGTTCCTGTCTCTTCTAAGCTTGATCTGAAGGCAATGGCTAAGGCTTTGAAGGTAAAAAAGGTAGCCATGGCTGATGCCAAGGCAGTAGAACGAAGCTCCGGCTATGTGTTGGGTGGGGTGAGTCCATTAGGGCAGAAGCGTCTGTTACCGACCGTAATTGATCTGTCTGCGCAAGACTTCTCTTCTATCTATGTCAGTGCAGGAAGGCGTGGCCTGGAAATCGAATTAAACGCGCTGGATTTGGTGCAATTATTGAGTGCCTCGTTGGCAGAGATTAAAAAATAGTGGCATATGAAATGAAAAAAGGAAGCTGGGAGAAACATTTCTCTATCTGGAGCCAGATGCTACTCGGAATAATGTTATGTTTCATGCAAGTAGCCGAAGCGTCTAAGGATGATCTGCCTGCTTTTCCGGGGGCCGAGGGGTTTGGTGCTGTGTCAGTGGGGGGGCGACTGGGTCGGGTGATTCGAGTGACTAATCTGAATGCTGAGGGTCCGGGGAGCCTGCAAGAGGCTGCTGCAGCCAAAGGTCCCAGGATCGTCGTATTTGATGTGGCTGGTGTGATACGAGGCGACCTTCGTATTGAGCACTCCAATATCACCATTGCGGGGGAGAGTGCTCCCAGTCCCGGTATTACGCTAGTAGGCCGTATTGTCGCCAGGCCGCATAACAGTGAACGCCTGCATGATTTGGTGATTCGCTTTTTGCGTATCAGACAAAAGCCAGTTGCCGGGCATACCGGAGATGTGATTCAACTGCCAAAGTCAGAGAAGATGATCCTTGATCATCTCTCCCTCGCATGGGGTAACGATGAACTACTTGATATTATTCATTCATCGGAGGTTACGGTACAGTGGTGCACGTTGGAAGAGTCCGATCCTGCGGGACATGACAAAGGGGGTGGGCATAATTTTGCTCTCCTCAGCGCCTATCCGCAAAGTGGTAATATTTCAATTCACCACAATCTGTTTGCACATAATTCAAGGCGTAATCCCTCGCTTTCTCCCTACGTCAAGGGTAAGCCAGGCGACTTTCGAAATAATGTTATCTATAACTTTAAAGAGGGCCTGGGACATGATGGACACAAGCCTGCGGCAGGCATCAATCTGATCAATAATTACTATAAGCGTGGGCCGAATGCACCTAATGTGAAACTGTATCACTTTAGTTCTGTGGGGAAATATTTCCTGAGTGGAAACCAGCTTGATGGATATGGTCCAGTGAATCGTCCAGGTGATGTGGGTTTTTTCGATAACTTCAGTATCGGTTTCAGCCATAAGGGTGATCTGGTTAAGAGCGAATTTCCAGTTGCGACCGTCACAACAGATAGTGCTACCATGGCCTATCAGAAGGTATTGGATATGGCAGGTGCTTTCCCCCGGGATAGGGTTACCCTGCGTACAATCAGTGAGGTGACTGCCGGGACGGGGGGATGGAGAAGAGGTGCCTCCTCCGAGCCGAGTGATGAGTGGTTTTTGAAGTCGATAGCAGTGGATTCCAATCCTGTCGATAGTGATCAAGATGGAATACCCGATACTTGGGAAAAACAGCATGGTCTTAATCCGCAGCATGCCGATTCAGAACAACTCTTTCCAAGTGGTTACATGGCCATCGAGGCTTACCTTCATGACAGAGCGAAGGCACGTTTGAACCTAAAAAAATCACCCGAAGGATTCCAAGGCGATAAAACTACCGGTCGATTGGTGAGATAACAAATGATCGAAGCTCAAACGCAAAAATATAATCATGTAGCGAATTTACGGGTCTCTAGCACTCAGCCGCTGATCCGCCCAATAGAGCTACTGAAAGAGATGCCTGTGAGTGATGAGGTCTATGAACATGTCATTCGGGTGCGGGAAATCATCCATCGGATCATTATTGGTGAGGATGAACGGCCACTGGTGATTGTTGGGCCCTGTTCCATACACGATCCCAAGGCAGCAATGGAGTATGCGCAACGTTTGAAACCATTGGCTGATGCCTTGAGCGATCGGCTATTTGTAATGATGCGGGTCTATTTCGAAAAACCTCGTACCACCATTGGCTGGAAAGGTTTGATCAACGATCCTGAAATGAATGGCTCCTTTGACATGGAGAGAGGATTGCGCTTGGCAAGAGAGCTGTTATTGGATATCAATCAATTGGGGCTTGCAACGGCAAGCGAGATTTTGGAGCCATTTACCCCACAATATATTGGCGATCTATTGGGCTGGGTAGCTATTGGAGCCCGTACTACCGAAAGTCAGACACATCGACAGATGGCCTCGGGTTTATCAACTCCAGTTGGATTTAAAAACTCAACGGACGGTAATACCAAGGTTGCCATCGATGCTCTGTTGTCAGCCGCAAAGCCACATACATTTTTAGGTATTAATGAGTTAGGTGAAACCTCTATTATTGCGACCTCGGGCAATCCCGATACTCACTTAATACTGCGGGGTGGCAGTGGCGGTTCGAACTATGACGAAGCTGATGTGCATCAGGTTGCTGATAAGTTGAGGGATGCTGGACTAACACCTAGATTGATGGTTGATTGTTCCCACGCCAACAGCAAAAAGAGTTATTCTCATCAAGTGGTGGTGTGGCGAGATTTAATCAAACAGATAGCCAATTCCAGACAGTCAGGAGAGTCACATGCCATGATTTTCGGAGCCATGCTGGAGAGCCATCTAAATGCTGGTCGGCAAGATATCATGATCAATTCGGTTGACTTGAAATATGGGGTTTCTGTTACCGATGCCTGTATCGACTGGCAGACCACCCAACAGCTTCTGCAAGAGGCTTATGACAATCTGTGAGGGAACCATCATGCGGATGCAAGCAACTATTTCATTAATTATAGCCATTGGAGTGGGCCTGCTTTCAGGTTACCAGGCTCAGGGTGCTCAGGAGAGGAATATGTCACAGCAAATAGTGGATGATTTACAAACCGTGTCAGGAGCCAGGGTGTTTTTTGGACATCAGTCGGTGGGTGAGAATATCATTACAGGCTTGCAAGAACTCTCAGAACAGACGCAAAGTGGTGGGTTGACAATTTCTGATCTTGAGTCATACCAACCTGAAGAGGGTAAGGGATCTTTTGTACACACTGCTGTGGGTGAAAACACAAAGCCTAAAACCAAGTGCGTCGATTTTGAACGGATCATTGATCAGGAGCTTGCAGGGAAGATCGATTTTGCGTTGATGAAGTTCTGCTACATCGATATCAATCGAGACTCTGATGTGGCAAAGCTCTTCAGTGACTATCAAGAGACTCTGGATGGGTTGATAGCACGACATCCCGATATCACCTTTATTCATACAACAGCGCCACTTAGGCACAGTCCTGGTGGTTTTGGAGTTTGGATTCGTGAGACTCTCGGCCAGCCAAATAACAGCAAACTGGATAACCAGAAGCGAAATGATTTCAACCGGCTATTGCTTGAAACCTATGGTGATGCTTCGCTGGTTGATATTGCACGTAGTCAATCGACCTATGCCAATGGTCAACGAGAGTCATTCACAATGGCGGGGCAAGAGTACTATGGCTTGATCGGAGACTATACCTCGGATGGCGGTCATTTGAACGAGCTTGGCCGACATCATGTTGCCCAGGCGTTTGCTCACGATTTGGCGCAGATTATTCGGGCTAGTGTTTCTAAACACAAGAACAACTGACCGCATCATGGATGTTCGCGAGCCACCGCACTCCGTTATTGATGGGGTTCGCACCGCTCACCGCATCCTACGCAATCACGAATTTTATGGCGTATTCAAAAAACAGCTTTGAAAAAGCGCCGAGCCTGCTTGGTGATCTTTGAGAACTGCTTATTTCAACCTAAAAAGATCAAGAGTAAGAGGTGTCGAGCGAATGCAAAGCATGTGGTAGGCTGTGAGTCGTCAAAAAAGAAGATCTTAGCGGCTAATGCCGCTTGATTGGAAGCTCAGTAGCTTTAGCCGCGAGTAGTTTACAATAATTGGAAGAAACTATGCCAGAAATGAAAACATCGAGGCCAGTCTTTCTTAATCTTGTTAAAATACATCTACCTATTGCGGGCGTCATGTCGATCATACATCGCGTGACAGGCGTGTTAATGGTGGCATCGATTCCACTGTTGATCTATCTATTTGATCTCTCTCTTTCCAGTGAAGCTGGTTTCGCTGAAGTTAAAGCACTTTTCACCGGTGTTTATATTCGGCTTATTCTTTTTCTCTTCCTCTGGGGGCTTATGCATCACCTGCTTGCCGGGATTCGCTATTTATTAATCGATATTGACATTGGTGTGGATAAGCCACTGTTTCGTCAGACTGCTTGGATCACTACACTGGCTGCGCCAGTAGTGGCGCTGATTTTGCTGGGAGGAGTGCTATGAGCCGTCGTGCAAGTGGTTTGAGGGCCTGGTTTCTACAACGTGCTAGTGCAATCTATCTGATGTTATTCATCCTCTATTTTATTCAGCATCTTATCTTTCACTCTCCAGTCGATTACCAGGCTTGGCAGAGCTGGGTATCGCAGCCACTGATTAGTTTCGGTCTGCTGCTGTTTTTCGCTTCACTAACGCTGCACGCTTGGGTCGGAATTCGTGATGTGTTGATCGATTATCTCCACCCAATTGCCATCCGTGTCTCGCTATTGACTCTAATCGCTTTTGTACTCGTCGGCTGCGCACTCTGGGTGTTGCAGATTATTATTCTGGCGCATATCGCCTGAACAAATAAAGGTTAATTATAAATGGCGCTCGAAAAGCAACGTTTTGATGCTCTCATACTAGGTGCCGGTGGTGCCGGATTGAATGCCGCCCTACAGCTGGCTGATGCCAGCTTAAAAGTGGCGGTGGTCTCCAAGGTCTTTCCTACACGTTCTCATACTGTGGCGGCGCAGGGTGGAGTGAATGCCGCATTGGCCAATGTATCGCCCGATAACTGGCACTGGCACATGTTCGATACCGTAAAGGGATCAGACTATCTGGGTGACCAGGATGCCATTGAGTATATGTGTCGCGAGGCAATCCCCACCGTGTATGAGCTGGAGCACAATGGTGTGCCGTTCTCAAGGCTGACCAATGGCAAGATCTACCAGCGTGCATTTGGTGGGCAGAGCCAGAATTTTGGTGGCGATCAGGCATCCCGTACCTGTGCTGCGGCAGACCGCACCGGCCACGCGATCCTACACACTCTCTACCAGCAGAATATTCGTGCCAAGACCCATTTTTACGATGAATATTTTGCTGTCGACCTGATCAGAGATGATGAGGGAATTGTGCTCGGTGCTCTGGTGCTCAATATCGCTACCGGCAAGCCGCTGCTGATTGAATCCAAAACAACCTTATTAGCAACTGGGGGGTGTGGTCAGGTGTTTCGCACCACCAGTAATGCGCATATCAATACCGGTGATGGTATGGGCATGGCCCTGCGTGCTGGATTGCCACTGATGGATATGGAATTTTTCCAGTTTCATCCGACCGGTATTGTTGGTAAGGGTATGTTGATAACAGAAGGGGTACGTGGTGAGGGAGGCTACCTGATTAATAAAGACGGGCATCGTTTTATGGAGAAATACGCTCCTCATGCTAAGGATCTGGCTAGTCGAGATGTGGTCTCACGTTCTATTGTCACAGAAATTCGGAATGGAAATGGATGTGGTCCAGAAGCCGATCATGTGCTATTGAAGTTAAACCATCTGGATGAGGGTGTGATTGCCAAACGATTGCCAGGTATCCGCGAGAGTTCGAAAATATTTGCTGGTGTCGATCCTGTAAAGGACCCAATTCCCGTGTTCCCCACAGCGCATTATGTCATGGGGGGTATCCCTACGGATCGTTTCGGTCGCGTTATGCCCACCTCAGATGAGATCGGCGAACCGCTACCAGGTCTCTATGCGGCAGGTGAGTGTGCCTGTGCTTCAGTGCATGGCGCCAACCGATTGGGTGGTAACTCATTGCTCGATATTCTGGTATTTGGCCGATTGGCGGGACACAACATTATTGAGTATGTGAAAGAGAACAGATCCCATCGTCCTATGAATGAAGCGAGTGTTGATCAAGCCATGGCCAGGCTGAGTCGATGGGATGCCAAGGGGGATGGCATCACCGTTAGTGAATTACGTAAAGAAGTTCGCAAAGCCATGGAAGATCATGCCGGAGTATTCCGTGTAGAGACGACGATGGCTGAAGGTGTGGAAAAAGTCAAAGCATTGCGTGAAAAGCTTAGTGATGTTCGTCTTACCGATCATTCCAGCACCTTTAACACCAATCGCACCGAGGCTTTGGAGCTGGAGAATTTGATTGATGTCGGTTTGGCTATTGCTGTCTCTGCGTTACATCGCAAAGAGAGTCGTGGCGCCCATTCACGGCCAGACTATCCGAAGCGTAATGATAGCGAGTGGATGAAACATACTCTGTATTGGAAGATGGCGGATAAATTGGAATACAAAGACGTGCGTGTTCAGCCATTGACGGTGGAGGGATTTCCTCCGAAAGAGCGAGTGTACTAATAGAGATGAGGCCAACGATGAAATTTAGCGTCTACCGCTACAATCCAGACAGCGACAATCAGCCCTATATGCAGACGTTCGACATTAAAACTCAGCAGGGCATGATGTTACGCGACGCTTTACTGGCAATTCAAGAACAGGATGAATCCTTCACTTTCAGGCACTCTTGTGGCGAAGGGGTTTGTGGTTCAGATGGGGTGAATGTCAATGGTAGTAATAAGCTTGCCTGCATTACCCCACTGACTGAGCTAAAGGAGCCGGTGGAGGTCAGGCCCTTTCCTGGCCGTCCAGTGATTCGAGATCTGGTAGTTGATATGAGTCAGTTCTATAGGCAATACAAACAGGTAGATCCCTGGTTAATACACAAAGACCCGATGCCTGAAAAAGAGCTGCTTCAGTCACCAGAAGATAGGGATAAGCTGGATGGTCTCTATGAATGCATTATGTGTGGCTGTTGTTCAACAGCCTGCCCCTCATTCTGGTGGAATCCGGATAAGTTTTTAGGTCCTCAAGCATTGTTGAGTGCTTGTCGCTTTCTTGCGGATAGTCGGGATCAGGCAAAGGAAGAGCGACTGGATAATCTTGAAGGACCATACAAGTTATTTCGTTGCCATACCATCATGAACTGTGTGGAGGCCTGCCCAAAAGGACTCAATCCGACTAAGGCAATCGGGCACATAAAGGCGATCATGCTCAAAGATGCTATTTAACCTAAAAAGAGTAGTTGGGTGGTGTCATGATAATTCAGGATAGTGAGCTGGCCAATGTCGCACGCTTGCGCTGGCAATGTCGGCGGGGGATGCTCGAACTGGATCTCTTACTTGAGGCATTTCTGGATCACTCTTATCCGAAGTTATCTCCCCGTTTGCAAAGACATTTCATCCAATTGCTTGAATTTCCAGACCCGGTTATATATGCCTGGTGTGTTGCAGGGAATCAGCCAGATGACGAAGAGTTTGCCAAACTGGTAGCTCATATCCAAAAGACGCCAGTGGCTTGAGTAGCATCACGAAACCATATCTTTAGTCACTCTGATCACTACCCCCATAAACTCCCCAAGGAAAAGTTTATGGCGTCGAAGGGGGGTTGGCTCACCGCCTCGTTCTCCTTTAGTGTGACCAATAGTAGCCAGTGGCTATTCTCTTGCAGATGGTAGACCTCCAGTGTTTGCGTATCGGGGTCCACCAGCCAGAGATGGGGCACACCCACCTGGGCATAGAGCGGCATCTTTAGGGCGCGGTCGGTGCGCGCAGTGGAGGGAGAGAGGATTTCGCAGATCCAATCTGGCACCAGTTCAAACCAGGCGGTCTCCGGCAAGCTGGGCATACGTTCCCGCCGCCAGCCTGCAATATCGGGCACCAGAATGTTCGTGCTAAGGTGCAGTTCGGGCTCATCAATGATCCACCAGCCTCCGGGACCACCAATGCCGCCATCAAAGGGACCGCCAATGGAGAAGCCAAGCGCGGAATAGGCACGCGCATGTTTGGGGGCTGGGCGCGGATGTGTATACAACTGGCTATGGAGAATCTCGCCAACGATGTTTTCCGGCAGCTTCAATAGGTCTTCATAGGAGGCCAGGCGTTTGGCGGTTTCATTCACGAACTTACTCCTGGGGGTTGGTATGAATCGATTCTAGCACCATCGTGAATGGAAACAGTAGGGCGTCGCCAAAAACATAATGTCTGTTTTATGGTCTTTGCCTCGAATCGCAAAGCAATTACCACGATCAACGACTCATTTGGTAGACGCTTTTCCAATGTATCTGGTTGCGAGGCGCGTGGGGCATCGAAACCCTCAACCCAGCCACTGATTTTTTTAGGTTTAAAGTCCTGGGTCCAGGGAGTAGAGTAAGGCCTCTACTAATAGAGAGACATCCTTCTTCACACGTGCATCCACATCGAAAAGCGGTATTTTTACACCACTATTTTCAAGTTGCAGATGATAGTCTTCAATCATTGGTTTATTGCGTAAATCCATTTGAGTGATACCAATAACAACCTTATTCTGGTCAATAAAGTCTTTGAAGGCTTTGAGGAAAAATTGCATATCTTGAAACGGGGCTGGTCGCTGATTGTTAATCAGTAGGATCAGGCCTATCCCGCCTTGGGTAAGGATATTCCACATGAAGTCGAATCGTTGCTGGCCTGGTGTACCATAAAGATGGATGCGCTCAGCTCCCTCTAGCTTGATGATGCCATAGTCCATGGCTACGGTAGTGCCAGGTTTCTGATCTCGGGTCATATCGCTGGCCATCTCATCTGTGGTGACGGTTTCAATATCACTGATAGCATTGATGGCTGTGGTCTTTCCAGCACCGACTGGGCCGCTGAAGATGATCTTATAGTCACTCATGATTTGTCCTAATTTCCTCTAAGTCGATTCAATAAACGGCCAAATAGTCCCCGGTTTTTTGATACTTCGACTATCCACAGCACGCCTTGTTTCGCCAGCCAGTTGCACAGCTTTGGCTGCGCTGTAGAAGGCAAAAACATAGCGTTGCGGGATATTCAAGGTTTGAGCCGTATCGATTAGTGAACGGGGCTGTTCAGACCATAGTGCCGCTATTGCAAGAGCATAAGGGGTAACAACCAAGCGGGTAAAGTTTGGCCAGCGGCGAAGGTAGATGGGTTGGTAGAGATCGGTACCGGCTGGTAGTCGTCCACGTGAGGCCCATAGCGCCAATTGCCACATAAAGGCAGAAATGGCATATTCTCGTCTGCCGGTAGTGGGCCTCTCATCGTCGTGAATTCGCAATGGTACCTCTCGGGTCGCGTCTGGTATGGTGCAGAAGGGACGAAGTTGTCGCTCCCCCACGTCAACTACGATCTGGCGCGTTTTTATCATCAGTTCAATGGCCGGCCAGGGCCCTTCAATAGCCACATTTTTGTTATGCTGAACAGCCAGATTCAGGGCTTGTTGAATATGCCCTTGCAGATAATGCTGCGGGTTGTAATAGATCTTTGCCAGCTGGGCGGGATCATTTGGATCGATATCAGGCGATGTCCCGACAAAGACCTGTTCCTGTGAGCTACTCATTAGTGAAGCTACCCGATGAGTGGTTCGAGCTGAGGCTGGAGGGGTAGCGTGCTGTGACGGCTGTGACGGCTGTGATGGAGGCGGCTCTTCTATCCGGATAGCCGGTATTGGAGGAGCCGTCTTGTTCAGAGTGCAATATTGCTGATCCAGAGCCGATATCAGGTGGTCAACGGGTATCGGCTTTTTTACAAATAGCGTGTGAACATTATCAACTTCTCGCTCATTAAGTGAGACTAAAATTAAGGGGCGGTGGGGATGTCGCTGACGGAACTCTTGCCATAGACGTTCACCGCCAAATACATCCAGATCGAGTATGCAGATTTCTGATGACTCTTCCTCCATCAGAACATAGCGGTTCTGGCACTTGGTATCGAATAGCATGCGCAAGGCATTGCGTTGCCGTTGATCCATACCAATGGCAGCTAACCTAATGGGAGGAGGGGGTGTGGTGCTCATGATCCTAGAACCCGTTGTTGGATATGGATTTGTGGGTTCACCCAGTAGGTGAAGATATTATTCATTATTTGATCCTTTATATTATTACCTGACATCAACTATTAGCGGTTAACTGTGGAGTCTAGTGTGGTGCTTCATACAAATTGACGATGATAGCGTGACGCTAAGCGGTTAGCCGCTAGGCGCGTGCCGCCGGGAATGGCTTCTCCCTTTCCAAGGCGCGCAACAACGCGGAT
>JARRQF010000129.1:0-9615 GCA_037382065.1 Candidatus Thiodiazotropha sp.
AATTCGTCTCCAATTGGCCACCCTTGGGGAGAAGCGACAATTTCCAGGTCAATACAAGATGAAAGGCAAAGTTTAATATTGCTCTCCACAGATACTGGTTACTTCATTCAGAGTAATGATAAAGATAAGAGTTCATGTTGGGATGAAACATGTTTGCGTGAAATTGTTTGTCCTGATGATTTTGAAGTGCCATTAGGTTGTGTAGTACCCGTTGAAGAAGCTTGGGAAGTTTTGACAACTTTCATGGATACTGGTGACCTATCCGATTCCATCAAATGGATTTCATGGGATGATATTCCCGAAGATGCTGCTTGGACGTATGACAAATGAGTACCAATAGATCAGCGGCTAACAAACGGCTGCACCGGACAAAATTTAGTGTCACCATTTTTGTTCCAAAAATGCCGCCAATAAAATTTGCTCGGTGAGCCGGGCGTTATAACGCTTTTGAAACCGATAATGTCAGATGACGATGACAAAAATGAAGGACCAGAAATAAGCAAAGAAATGCTTAGTAACTTGACGGCACGTGAAGCAAAAGCCCTTAGAGAGCGTTTTGGCGAAGATGCTTTTAAAGACGACCACACACTTGAAGAAGTTGGTAAGCAATTTGATATCACGCGTGCACGAATTAAAGAAATAGAAGAAAAAGCACTAAAAAGATTGGGTAGGCATAAAAGGAAGGAACCAGTAGAACTAACCTGTTCATTTTGTGGGAAAAAGAAAAGCGAAGTTAGTAAGTTCATTCAGGCTAATTCAGGTGTTACTATTTGTAATGAGTGCTTAAAAACCTGCACAGACATTATAGATAAAGATAATGAATAGGCGTTATAACAAGGTGGCTCAATCAGCACATATCGGGACACCCAACGTTTGAACCTTCACCACTATATCGTTGAATTGCTTTATTAATAATGAAAATCAACAGCTTAAATGATAGCTATTTGATGGGGGGCTCAAATCTCTCAAATCTCAGATCAAGGCACCACACTAGCTTATCCTTGAGCCCCTAACCTTTTGAAATTTAGAGACAAGCCGTCGTGTGTTTGCTCATGGACTGCGTTATCAAAACTTGTTGCAAGAGTGCTACAGCGGCGTTTTGATGCCTTGCCGTAAGCCGACGGCTGAATGTCGTAATACTTATGGTCTAATTAGTCTGCTTTTACAGATAAACGGCGTAAACTCAATAGACCTGCCAAAGCTGAACCGAACAGCCACACAGCAGCTGGCACAGG
Organism: Candidatus Thiodiazotropha sp.; assembly: GCA_037382065.1. Classification (GTDB taxonomy): domain Bacteria; phylum Pseudomonadota; class Gammaproteobacteria; order Chromatiales; family Chromatiaceae; genus Thiodiazotropha. The sequence goes on from JARRQF010000129.1 coordinate 1,236, forward strand.
AACAACTTGTATGGAAATTGCATCAAGGCTGCCACCCATAGCGTCGCTGACGCCTGTCGCAACAAACTTTAGCGTGTCAGAACCAGAACCCGTCACATCAGTGGTCAGTAATGTCCATACATTATCACTGTTACCTACGCCACTGAGCGCAATCTCATCCAATAATTCGTCATTCCAGTAAATAGCAATACCATTGGTATTAGCATTAAGCTTGCCCATGCGAGGTGAATATGCCCAGGTGATTTCATAAGGCGAACCAGCAATGGTATCAATTGTTTGTTCAATCGCGCTATTTGAATATGAATCCAACTCGATGAACTGATCGCCATCGTAGGCGCTACCCGCAACATTATCACGCACTTCAGCACCTGCACCAGTAGCTATCCAACCCGGGATATCAGTGAAAACCTGCCAAGACCCACTCTTAACATCCGGGGCTTCGAAGGAGCCATTCACAATCGAGGCACTGGCAACTCCAGTTATCAATATGGAAGTAACCATCAGACCACTCATTATCAGACGCTTCATCTTCATCTCCCAAAATTGAGTTAAGCAAATATTTCTATTATTCACGATTCCTGCATAAAGGAGCATAGCAGGACAGCCATTATTTGCCCAACGCAGAAAATGCTAATCTGCATTAATACAATGTCCAAATATTAATGCGAGTAATAATAATACAAAGACACTCACCATTTAATCGTTGTTGGAAAAGCCCCGCCATTTGAAATAATCATCAAGCTGATAATTTTCATCCTATTCCTCATTTAAGAGCAATGAATATGTATCTCGGTTTGCATCGGGAGCGCTTGTTATTCGTATTTTAGATTTGGTGGTGACTCAAAGCATGACTCCGTTCGGTTTAGAATAAGTACATTTTATTAAAGCATGCTCAGATTGTTCGAGAAAAAGTTTGAGTACGTGTATCTAAACAGATATCAGGTCAGTCGTCATTTTGGATAATCTGAAGTCATTCAAAATTTGATGGTTATTTCAAATAGTGGTGCCTTCATAACAACGACTAAATGATGCCTGTCCTCGTAGTAGAATCTCAAGGTTTTAGATTGATGGATTTCATTTGGCCAGTTGAGGTCTGATATTTTAAGCTATGGTTGTGTATATAGAAGTGCTTCTTTATATCAATTTCATCTTCATTGCTATTTATATGGTTAAAATCGGGAAGATGATTGCCGGTTGTTACTGTGTGGGTGGAGGTTATTAGGGGATTATAAGTCACATCAGTGACAACAAGTGTAAAGGTACCATTTTCATACAGGTTATCATCCTTTTGAGATGGTACTCTTCTCACTCCCACAATAAATCGGTCATCAATCATATCATGATAGTAAACGATATTTTCCAGTAATAAGCGACGCTTGGCTTGTTGAGTGTCAATCACCTCTATGGCATAGGTTAAAAATGCAGAAAACCGCCTGTCAGGATATTTGATATATAGATAGTGGTGATCTTTGGTTTCATGCCAGATTGAGGCTCCAAGTGGAAAAGTATACTTTTTATTCAGGTCTATCAGAGTCAGTGTGGGCTCAACAATCTTCTCTTCAGGCAGAAACTGTTTTTTCAGCACAGTACCACGGTCAAAGTGATAGTTCGGCTTAACTTCTGCCTGATAACACCCAGAGATACTAAACAGGCAGATGAAAACTAAGTAATAAAATATTATTTTCATTTCATATCCATTCATTGTTTTCACGATCCTGCGGTGGGAATGCATATCCCACATCACTTTAACTAAAATAGTTTCACAACACAATCCAACGCACGTGAATACCTCTATTGTGCTCGATTCATATACTCAAGCTTGACTAGGTTTCGTATGCATTACTACGTGGAAATAAGACAAGCCAGCAGGCCGACGGGCCGAAACCGCATAGTATTGGAAACCAAGCAGATGCAGAGAATACGTTGGTAAAGGGAGCAGATCGCATGCTGTCATTGGCAAGTTATCTAATAGGTTAAAGTCCTGTCCGGGGAGTGGCTCATTTTGAAAAGTACATTTAGCTAAAGTAGAGTCTTAAGATACAAGAAATCTCTACAAGCCATGGCGCAGGCAATGACGATGCGGTGCTATTGATCTGTATGAGCTACGTTGATCTTAACCCGATACGAGCAAAGATAGCCGGTAGACCGGAAGAGTCAGATTTTACCTCCACTCAGGAGCGCATCAGATATTACCAAAAGCAGTTGAGCAAACAGGGCATTGTGAAGAAGCGGCAACTACATACATCTCAATCAACCGTTTTGTCATCCATCATATTTTGTTGTGTAACCCCAGGTTGTTTGTGGTGCATGGAATGCACTCAACCTCAGAAAGCGGCTGGAATTCGCATGACACATTTCATGATAGTGGTGTAAGCTGCGCTTACGCTATTTTATATTCCCCTCACCCCGGCCCTCTCCCGCAAGGGGAGAGGGGGTGCGGGGTTCGAACCCTGGCGTGAACAAGCCCTTGGGTGCCACACAGTAAGCTGATGTTTACGATGTGCTCGAAAAGTACACTCCCTCTCCCCTTCAAGGGGGTTGTAAAAGTATGCTGCGAATATTCGCAAATAGATTCTGAGTGACTAGTATAGACAGTCATTCGAATCTTGCTGTATTTCAACTGCGCTATAACGTTGCCATAAGGGGCACGACATCATGAGCATCCCGGTGAGTGAAGCGAATGATTTGATAATCTTGTCAGCTGATTTCAGGTCAATTTACCATGAATTAAACTCAAAACCAGAAAACCCCTCTAGAGGAAAGTCTTCATCAATTGACTTAATTAGGTTGGCAGCCTCGTCAAATGTTAAATAGGAACCGAATGAACCTTCTAAATCTGGACGAGGTACCTCAAACCAATAATTACCTTCTTCAGAGTGGTACATGGCTTGAAGTGTTGTTCCTTTTGAGTCAATTAAACCGAAGAATTCCCTATCTTCTTTCATTAATGGAAAAATTTCGGAATAAACATCCGCCAGCTCTATCGAAACAGGGGCGTTCGACGGAACTTCATCTCCCATCCTTATAATGTTATAGAAAGCTTGGTACATTCTATTCACCTAATGGTTAAGCTCATAGGAATTTCTTCCTGGAATCTATAAATAAATGATAAATACTTATAACTATTAAAACCAACCACATAGTAATATTATCCTCGCGTTCTTGGTAGATCGATTTTGCCCCCATAGCAGAAAATATACCAATTAATGTTGCTTTCATAGTTATCGATAAGGCATTTATATTAGCCTCTGCTTTAAAACCATATTTTGATTTGTATTTTTCAATAAATTTATTAATTATTATTACTAGCAAGTATAAGCCGATAAATATCAAAAGAATACAGCCTATAGCAAGCCATCCATCAGCCGTGACATTTAACAACCATTTTAAAATATAAAAGCCTAAGTACGCAATTACACCTAACATGATGGTGTTACCCAGTTTAAGGATAAAAAGCCCGCTGCCTTTTACAAATTCTCTTCTAGATAGTTTTTCCATATTTTTTCTGTAATTTTCGATAAATGGTAACGGGTGCGTCGGTTAATTTGATTGCTAGCTTAATGTTTTAGAAGGCGCCTTCAACTGATATATACGATCTTGAGCGGATATTTGCTGGGGTTATGCAAGATGGTTTTATTAACTGTATTTTGTGTCAATTGCTTTTAATGAACGTAAAAAAAGTCCTAGTCCACCTACAGCCAGGACCAAAATTACTATAAGGTCAAATGATGTCATTGTCTGTAATCTGAAACTAACAGTTGATATAACACCAAATATTAATGCGCTTATCGACCCTATTGATAATAGCCAACCAAAAATACTTTTAGAGTTAAAGAAAATCATGCCTATACCAAAAATAAATGGAATCAAAAGAGTGCCGCCAGTAATTCCAAAACCACCTCCAAATGCATTAAAACTGTATAGCCTAGAACCTAAGCTAAAACGTGATGTTACTGTGATTGCGTTGAGTAGCATATAAAACCCACCACACATCATGATTAAACCTATAAAGAAGTGACCAATTCCGCCTGAGCTTCCACCTGCTCCATTCATTATTATCTTACCTCTATGTATCAAAATACAGTGAATCTTATACCACAGTGCTCGAATTGAAGACTGCTAATATATATGCATTTATCCGTCGTGAACAGCATGGTGCATGAATATCTGTTGGACTGAGTTGCTCATCAGAGCAGCGCTATTTAATTAAAGGGAAAAGCAGTATGAGGTTTGCTCATACTTCTCAAAGCCAATTGAAGAAGAGTAGTAGCTACCGAACTACCTAATTCTTCCTAAAAATATTAAATGCCATCTGAATACCGTCACACGTAATGCAATGCTCTGGGGCAGACCAAAGCGTAGCTTTGGTTTGTCGTGTGACTAGCATGGTAGCTGGCTAGCGGGTGAAAATCCAGACATGGGCATGGTTTTATCGGGAGTGGAGTTTGTAGTGATTGATACTTAAGTTATTATATTATGAGTGCCCCCTTAACCCGTTATGCATATTTCTCCAAATAAAGTTCAGGGCATATTGCTTGCCACTCATGATTTAACACGCATCTGAGAGGCGAACCCATTTTGACTCGACTGAGTCAAGAAAGTCTTCAAGCGCTATATTTCTTTTTACGAAACCCATAGTGCTCATTTCCTAACCTGAGCTATAGATCCTTATCCATTACGGGCTTCAGCCCAAAAATAGCTGAGTAAAATTTCTCTGCATCTGAGGGATTAGCTGCTGCAATATTTGAGACTATGCGTTTTACCTTTATTAGAAATCGACCACTTAGCTGGTGAATTGCCTGCTAAATGCATTTGGGAGGAGGGGGGTATTTGTAGCACAACCTCCCTGGTATCAACTAAATATTCATTCCTAATCAAATATTTAACAATTATAGGCTATCTATAAGCAAATGAATGCACGAGCAATAAACATAAGATAATACAGGCAAGTTGTCTATGATCTTTTTTGTAGGGTAGGCATGATATGGGAATTAAATTACGACTAAACGGTGACTGTCCTCATATTGTTTCTCGTATTGGTATTGGTGTGTGTCAATCTAAAAATCTCGCGATTTTCTCAAGGCACACCACATTGGTAAGCGACTACAACTGTTTCACCTGCTTACCCAACCAGGGGTTTATGATTACTGTCATAGAGCAGAATCCCACCCTGCCAGATATCTTGAAGAAGTTGCGGCCTTCCATCAGTTTCTCATGGTTAATGATACCAGGAGATCGAAATCGCTGACGTAGCCATGACTCTGAGTCATTTACCCAGGTATCCTTGGCGTGGCTGCCGAAAAGAGCGATCTTAAGGATACGATCGCTCAGCTTGGCCTGATAGGTTGTGTCTACCCATTCTATTAAGGGCGGCCGGAAGGTTGAAACCAGCAAGCGGAATAGCCCGCTAAGATTGGCGAGTGTCTCGGGCTTGGTCGTGACATCGGCAGGGTATCGCTATCTTAATCAGTGTTTACTTTATGTTTTATAGAATGACTGGCTAGCGCCGTGGAGAGTGAGTTGCAGCAAATCACTACGGCCATCCTCTCAGCTCTGCCAACACAGGCTGCCTGTGTCTATACTGATGAAGTTGATTGGACGCAGGTTCGAGAAGTATTGGCCAAGTTGGAGCCGATGCTGGCGGCCTCAAACGTTCAGGCCAACCAGCTCATCGAGCGCCATGGTGTACTGATCGAGGTGGCGCTTGGTCCCCTAAGCAAGGAATTGAAACAATGCATTGACCACTTCCTCTACCCAGAAAGCTTGGTGACTCTGCGGCAGGCGCGACAGGAGTACCTGGAGCTGGCGGGATGAATAGGGATTATGGATATCGGAGTACAGTGAGATGAATGAAAACAAATTGAATAACAAACTTGGTAATCATCCGCCGGAAGAAGACTTTGATATTCCTGCAACTGAAACGATGAGCGCCTGGTCTCGCAGCACAGACACCACCGCGCAGTCCGAGATTTCGCAAGCTGATATTCTGGTCGTCGAGGAGAGCGAGCAGGCGTCCGAGCTGCTACGCCGCACACTTGTCGGGGCAGGTTACACGGTAAGCATAGCCCACAATGGCGAGCAAGGCCTACAAGCGGCGCGCATGAGCCGGCCAGCCCTGATAATGAGTGACATCAACATGCCGATGATGAACGGCTACCAGTTGTGTCGCGCCATCAAGAATGACGAGACTCTTTGGAGCGTACCGCTGATACTGCTCACAGTGCTGTCGGAGCCGGAAGATATCATTGAGGCGATTAACTCCGGTGCCGACGCCTACATTGTCAAACCCTTTTTTGAAGCCAATCTGCTGGAGCGCATCCGTGCCTTGCTTGACACCCCAATCGAACGGCCGCAACAGCAAGAGCGTCGTGGAGAAGTGGTGGCTTATGGTGGCAAGCATTATGTCATCTCCGCCGGTGGCAAGCAGGTACTGAATTTGATGCTCTCACTCTACGAGAACATGCTCAACATGAGCCGGGAACTGGTGGCCATCCAGACGGAACCCAACTTGGTCAATGAGAATCTCGATGGTCAGATTCGCGAGCGTACCACAGCGCTGCAAATTAGCGAGTCGCGCTTTCGCAATCTGGTGGAGACCGCGAATGACTGGATTTGGGAGGTTGATGAGCAGGCTGTCTTTACCTACACGAGTCCGAGAGTTCAAGAGGTCCTCGGCTATCTACCCGAGGAGGTGATTGGCAAACCCCTCTTCGACCTGATGCCTGCCGAGGAGGCGCAGCGGGTGGCAAAGCTGTTTGGTGATAACCTGTCGTTACGCAAACCCCTCGTCAATCTCGAAAATGTCAACCTGCACAAGGATGGGCATCGGGTCGTTCTTGAGACAAGCGGTGTACCGATTATCGGACAGGATGGAAAACTACATGGTTATCGTGGCATCGATCGCGACATCACCAGGCGCAAGCAGGCCGAAGAGGCGCTGTACGGAATTGAGAAAAAATATCGAAAGTTGTTTGAGAGTTCACGTGATGCTTTGATGGTACTCAAACCGCCATCCTGGCGCTTTACTGACGCCAATCAGGCAACTCTGGATATGTTCGGGGCCACCAGCATCGCCGAATTCACCGCCCTTGGTCCCTGGAATGTTTCATCTGAGCAGCAGCCAGACGGGCGTCTCTCGGTGGACGCGGCACCGGAGATGATCGCGACCGCCCTGAGCCGAGGTTCCCACGCCTTTGAGTGGACACACCGGCGACTGAAAGGCAAACCCTTTGCCGCCGAAGTGTTGTTGACACGCATGGAAGAGGAGGGCCAGCAATATCTTCAAGCCACGGTGCGCGACATCACCGAACGCAAGCGGGTCGAATTGGCACTGGCAGAATCAGAAAATCAGATCAAGGCGATCTTCAATGCCGTGCAGGATGGGATTCTCGTGGCAGATGCTCAGACAAAACGGTTTCGAATGGCGAATGCGGCGATTTGCGGTATGCTGGGATACAGCCTCGACGAGCTGCTTAATTTGGGCGTGGAGGGGATTCATCCTGCTGCGGACCTCCCCGAGGCTATCCGCCAATTCGAGGCGTTGCTCAATGGCGAGACCGGCCTCGTTTTGCTGCCAGTACAAAGAGCCGATGGCGTAATCTTCCCTGCAGAAATCACCTCTTCAGTCGTCACTCTGGGCGACCGGCGTTATCTTATCGGCGTTTTCAGAGACATCGCCGATCGTAAGCGCGCAGAACGAGCGGAGGAGCAGGCCTGCCGCGACAGCCTTACGGAACTCTATAACCACCATGCCTTCTATGACTTGCTGAAAGATGAAATTTACCGTACACAGCACACTGCGGGCTCCGTGTCATTGCTCATGCTCGACATCGACTTCTTCAAGCACATCAACGATAGCCACGGACACCAGGCAGGCGATAACATTCTCAAAAGCACCAGCGAATTGCTACTGAAACAGGCACGTAACGTCGACCGCGTGTGCCGCTATGGCGGTGATGAAATCGCAATCATTTTACCAGATACGCAGGTGGCCACAGCCAGAACTATTGCCACACGCCTGTGCGCCGCAGTGGAGAGTCACTCCTTTGACATCAGCGATGGCAAGCGTATCAATATCACCGTGAGTATTGGTGTGGCAGCCTATCCGCAGCAAGGGGTCTCGCTGGAGACACTGGTTAAGGAGGCGGACTTAGCGCTCTACGCTGCTAAACAGGATGGGCGTAACTGTGTATGCTGTTCTGAAGTGGTGTAGGTTAAACCAATATCCACAGTTGAGCGCTGATACCTGACTTAAGGTATTGATATATCAAATTAATTATAGGTTTAATTTTCCAATATAGGAAACTCTGATTACCCCTTCATTCCGGGAAGACGATGTGTAGAGGCGGAACCCAGTCTAGTGTGGTGCTTCATACAAATT
>JARRQF010000130.1:0-11101 GCA_037382065.1 Candidatus Thiodiazotropha sp.
AAAAAGTAACGCACCGATAAATACGATGGATAGCTGCAAGGTTATAGCAGCACCGCCTAGTACAAAGGCCACTCCACTAGGACGCCACTCTTCACTCTGAGTAAAGCCTAATGCTCCAAAGGCAAGTGCAATAAAGCCACTCATCATTACTCCCTTGTAAATAATTTCATCGACATCAAGTGTTTTCTCGACTTTGGGGGGAGTATATTCTTCTCCCTTAATTTTGGCTGCAATGGCATTTTTTAGTTTAATAGTTGTATCTGCTACAAATGACTCTACTGGCTGAGGTTCATTAATAGGACCAAAGGTAAAATGAATTAAACCAACCCCTAAGGCAATTAAGCCAATAATAGTTCCTATTGTCCCGAGTGTTTTTCCTTTTCTTTCAGATTTCATCTTAACTCTCTTGTGGAACATCTTACGGTAGGAACGCCGACCAGACCCGGACATGCCGCTTTCCCGCATTTGGTTCCTCGGTTGCACTCGCTTTTGCGACGGGTGATTTTTCATACAAAGGCCGCATACTGCCTCTTCCTCTCAACCAATCGAGGCATTGCCAAACCCAACTTCTTTAAGGTTACCTTGAACGATGTTTAAATGAAACTGCTTTTTTCCACCACGACGGTTAAGCCATTTGTAGGCGCAACCAACGGCATGGTGTTGGCATTCTCGCTGGCGATTCCTACGACGCTCAAACGCGGCATTGATCCGCGCCTGAGCGCCCTAGAAATCGCCTTTCTTTAGGGCGGTGAGGATGTCAAGCACATTCAAACCACTTCAGTGGATGTGGTAACGCCATAGCAGAATATTCAATGTGAATAATCCTTCTATGGTCTGGATGGACTGCCTTTCTTGATGAGTGGAATAGCAGAGGGTTCATCAGCAGAACGTCACCAGGATTTGCTTCACACTCAATTACAGTGGAATTCTCAACTATTTTTACTATTTTACTTGATTCGACTCTTCCATCTTTGTGTGTGCCTGGTACAACTCGCAGAACACCCGTTTCAGTGTTTGCTTTATCAAGATGAATTCTTAATGTTAAAGTATTTGCTAAATATTCAACAGGAGGCTCAGTATGGACCACACCTTGTTTTTTGGTCCAAGGTCCAAAGCCACTGGTTTCATGTTTATCTTTTAGTGCTATGGATGTATCTTGATGCCAAGCTACATTCCAGTTTGCACCCTTTAGTTTATCAAAGAACACAGATCTAACTGGGCGTGCATTTTCTCCCAGTATAATTTTTGCAATTTCAATTAATGGATTAGATAACGCCATTCTTTTGATGTATGGCACTTTATTCATCAAATCCCTAATTCCATAGTTATTTGATTTTCCTTCAAAATTAGATAGCTCCTTCTTTAGAGTGATGATACTTTCATCACTAAATACATCCTGAATCAAATAGTATCCATCTCGACTATATTCTTGTCTCATTCTTTTCTTTTCTTTTCTGTATAACCTAACGCCGCACATCTTAATAACATGACTACCTGATACCGTGTTTGACGACCCTAGTGTGGTGCTTCATACAAATTGACGATGATAGCGTCTCGCCCGAAGGGAAGCCTGCTCAGGCCAGGATACTGCGTTGCAATGCTTGAAAAGGGCGAGCCATTCCTGCGCATTGCGCCTTGTCACCTGGCCTGAGCAGGCTTCTATCATCGATTGTGTGATTAATTAATGCTATTTAAATCATCAGATTGACGCTTTTGTGTTGAGCTGTGGGTGCGGGCTACAAAAAATACTACTGGTACCCTATAAAGTATTTACCCATACCTACAGAATAGTAGGTAACACCAGTGTTTGGCAAGATGCACATGGTAAAATGTTTGTACTCAAAAGCAAACAATAAAACCGCAGTGTTTCCAGAAGGACTCACTCTGTCATATATTGATTGGCCTAAATTGTTAGCTGGACACTGTTACCGTCTGGGTTCGTTAGGCTACAGCGTGAATGGCGCGACAGTTGAAAGGGAAATAGTTCCAGATAATGGATAAGCCAAAAAAGAATGTCCCCTCTCCCCTTGCGGGAGAGGGCCTGGGTGAGGGGAATATAAAATAATGAAGGTCGTGGCATATAACCTTAATCAATATGATCTGATAATCATCCACTGCCCAAATTAAAATAATATTAAATAGAATGCAGCTCTATAAAGGGAATCTTCTGGTTGATTATTCAGGTATAGGCTAGGATCAATGCCCCATTTTATGGGTGCTTGCTATTTTTTTGATTGCACTTTTAAGATACACTCTTGGAGTCGATCTGACACTGATTCGAATGGCTGCACAACCATACATCCTGATGAGTATGGTTGTTTTGAAAATAGTATTAGAGCCAATTCGTGGCAGGACATCTAGAATTATGTACTAACTGAGGTCTCATTATAATCGAGCTGCACAAAAAATCTTTCCGTAGAATAACTGTGCTGTGTTTCTGCCTCTCTCTATCTTCATTAAGTTGTGCAGGAGAGGCATGGGTACCAACAGCTGAAACTGAATGCGCAATTGAAGGTTGGTCAAAGGAGACACATCAACCCGGTCTGGAAGTCCACGCATCTGCAGAAAAAAATAGCGAAGTTATTGGCATACTGCCAGCTTATGTGATTAATTTTGACAGCCGTAACTTTGGCGTCGAATTTGAAATCATCGGATCGTATCAGGGCTGGCTGAAAATTAAGGGCGCGAAAGATGATCCTGACCGAAGTCATCAACCGTTACGAGCTACTTATCCAGGTACTGGCTGGATACCCAGCACAAGCATAGATTTCATGGTGCAATCCGCTAGCGGTCATCTGCGACCCGACGCTGTGAGCCCAAAAATACTTGATTTGAAAGGCGACTGGTTAACCGAAATGGGTAGGATTGAGCGAGTAATCGCCTGCTCGGGTGAATGGGTTCTGCTTGATTATTCACTTGTCAGTCAGCGTAACCAGCAAACCATGGGACTGAAGGAGCTGACAAAAACTGAGCAAAAAGCCTCGCAGGGCCGTGCTTGGTTTCGCGGTGTTTGTGCCAACCAGGAAACCACCTGCGAAACCAGCTGGCCTTAGCTGGCCAGCCTAATCTATCGCTACATAAACCCAGGAGTTACATAGATCTCTCTGCTCAGAGAAAATCCCATTAAAGTCATGAGCTTATTCGAAGAATTTAGAGATGAGAACTGGAATTAACACCTGCGATGCCCTCGCTATGCAGGGCATCAAAAGATCACCCAAAGGCTTTTCGTGACTATGTGGAAGCTTCTCCAAACTGGAGAAAGAGTTTTCGGAATTCCTCAAAAATCCTGAAGCCGCAGTGACTGCGGCTCGTGCTAAATCGCGTGAGTTGGCGAGCCGTCTCGCAGGCGACGACGTGCATCCATTCCGATTACTGGCAGGAATGTAACCAGGTATTTATAGAGTAGTATATTCACTTAATCCAGGAGAGCCTGGGGTAAACCTTATGCTGCTCGCTTCGAAGTCTGGTTTACGCCTGACTCAGGCGAAGCAGACCGTAAGCTTGCTGAATGAATCTTTAAGATTGAAGGGTGGTAGAGATAAATATCATTGAACAATTTACTACACAGGTTCGCAAAAAGCGCACTCTGGGAGTGATACGCTAAGTTCTCTACTATTAATGGTCTCCTTAACTGTACGTTGTAACTATTTGTGACATAATCTTCTCATAACATTCATCTCGTTATCCTATTCTGGCGCAAGCGAGAAGCGCAGCAAAAACCGATAAGTAGGCTCAAACTCGAACATCTCACCTGAGGATGCGTCCTCGCCCCCCCTCTCGTCGCCCAGCTGCGATATTTGCTCACTCCTGAATAGAACAGGGCTATTAATTCAATCGCAAATCCACATCTGAACGACGAGAGAGACACGATTGGAGAAAAAGATGAAATGTAAAATTATAATAAGTCTAACTGCTCTTACATTACCATTAGTATGCAGTGTAAGTAATGCAGCAAGCAATTCTAATACTTTTAGGTTTATAGAAAATAGCGCCATTAATATACTCAATCCTGATAGAGGATTTTATGATGCAATTTACACGCTTAATGAGGCGAAAGATTATAATAACTTTATGGCTGCTAAAGAAAACGGCTATCAGCTAGTATATGCACGAGTCCAACTAGAATCTTATGCCACAACTGAAATCTTACCAAAAAGTTTATTATCAACACTAAAGCAGAACTTAAATAAAGCGGAAGAAGCAGGTGTAAAATTAATATTGAGATTTATTTACCGATCAGGTGATAATCCAATTGATTCGAATGATCCTGATAAGAATATTATTGAAGGGCACTTCTCTCAATTAAAACCGCTACTACTTGAACACAAGGAAATTATATCTATTGTACAAGCTGGAACTATAGGCGCTTGGGGAGAATGGCACAGCTTTTCAGGTGATTATGCCAATACGAATAGTGAATATATAGAGAATCGTAAAGAGATTATCACGACGCTTTCGAATATTTTTCCTGATAAATATATTCAAATCCGCACACCTATGCATAAAGAGTTATTATTTAATACTGCTAATACATATGAATACAGTGATGAGGGAAGTGAGGGCAATATTACTTCTGACATAGCATTCAGTGATGATATAAGAGCTAAAATAGGTCACCACAATGATTGTTTTTTGGCTAGTGATACCGACATGGGGACTTATCCCTCGGATAATATTGAATTTTGGAAAAATTATGTTATCAATGATGCCAAATATGCACCTATTGGAGGAGAGACTTGCTCTGATGATGAAGTTTCACTAACGAACTGTACTAATGCTATATCAGAATTAAAAAAGATGCATTACTCATATCTCAATAACATTTACGATCCAGATGTATTAAAAAGATGGGTTACCGAAGGATGCTATGACGAGATTAAGGAAAACCTAGGCTACAGGCTTGTAGCTAAACAACTCATAATCAATAAAAAAGCAGATGCCATAGGGTTAGACCTTTCTATCGAAAATAAGGGTTATGCAGCACCTTATATAAAACCCAAAGTTAAATTTATACTTAAAAATGACTATAACACTTATACTTTTGAGCAAAATATAGATTTAAGAACATTCTATCCGCTGGAAATAAAACAGATAAATACCAATTTGCCTTTAACTGGCATAGAGAGTGGTAAATACTGTTTAGCGATTCAGATAGGTGAAAACTACAGTGCTATCAGACTTTCAAACGATGATTTATGGGATGAGAAGAGTTTGAGTAATATATTAACATGTAATCTTGAAGTTGATGTGACTGGCGGGGTTATTACACCAAATAAGTTGAGCGTCGAAGTCAATGGTCAAATCGTTGAAACAGACGTTCTTTCTTATGGTGGATCCAATCAAGATATAAGTGGAACAGCATACACCGAAGATAATGGGATGGCAGTGAGTCTCTCTGGCAATGTTTGGAAAAAAGTAGATTTGGGGAGTTATAACGTTGGACCGAATACAATACTGGAATTTGATTTCTCCAGTACTGCACAAGGAGAGATTCACGGCATTGGTTTTGATGACGATAATGGGATCAATAGCAATCGTACCTTTAAGCTCTACGGAACCCAATACTGGGGTATTAGCTCGGCAGGGAGATATAGTGGTAGCGGGCAAGAGCACTTTGTAATTCCGGTTGGACGCTACTACTCTGGTTCGATGCGATGGCTAACATTCACCAATGACCATGATGAAGTAGAGACTCACTCAGCCGAGAGTCGATTCAGCAACATACGGGTGTATGAAGCACCACACTAGCCAGGGCAATTGCACAATAAAGGAGTCGTTTTCGTGGATAATAGAAATAAATCGCCACAAAAATGTTGCAAAGCATTTCGTTTTGGTTAAGAAGTTTAGTGAGCTCAGCGGTTATTGGATCCCCCTCACCCCGGCCCTCTCCCGCAAGGGAGGGTGTCGCAAACGTCATAGGGTGGGGTTCTGTCCCACTATTAAGGAATGAAATGTAGGATGTGGTGAGGTACGAACCGCATCATGGATGTTCATGAGCCATCCCACTATTGATGCGGTTCGCACCGCTCACCGCATCCTACGCAATCACGAATTTTATCGCGACTTCAAAAAGAGTGACCTATCGGTTTAAAAACACTATGGAATATCTCACTCAAATATTGGCACAACATCGAAAATCATGATGCGGTTCGTACCTCACCACACCCTACAACTTTTGCGAATATTTGCGGCATGCTTTTACAGCACCCTCCAAGGGGAGAGGGAGTCTACTTTGCATGCAAAGCCAATCTGGATAACCTAACGCCGCACGTCTCAATAACATGACTACCAGATACAGTGTTTGACGACCCTGCTGGCCAGTATCCCCCCTGCTTATCTTGTCGTTTAACGAACAAGAATGGGGGATGCTGGCGTTTTTCCTACAGGCCATCAGTATTGTGTGATTGATTAATGCTATTTAAATCACCAGGTTGACGCTTTTGTGTCGATTGGTATGGTCATTGCATAACGATGAGAGATTAATTGCAGGATACATTATCCTAAAAAGATCAGTTGGGCAGTGTGAAGGGTGCGTTTGTGGTGGTACAGGGCAAGGGTCGCTCCTGCACATCCATCTGCCCGCGACACGGGTGCATCCATGCACGGTGCGCAATGACGCGGAATAGCCCGCTATTCCAAGGCGTTGCAATGCCGTCATGTGCCGTCACAAGCGTGCCATTCACGCTGTAGCGTGATTCACCCAGTAGGTGACCATAACCACCGAAGCTATTTTCTTCAAAATCAGATACCTGTTATTAGAATGGAGCGGCCAACTGATTTGTTTAGGATTATGCAATTTCAATGCATATCGATGGTGCTATCGCCGTTTGAAAAGGAGGTAGGAATGAAACGTCTGGCGATTCTGTTGTTGTTGGTTTTGTCCTCATGCTGGGTTCACGCCCAGGAGCCGTTGATCATAGCTGCGGGTGCAGGCTACAAAAAACCACTACTGGCGCTCTATAAAGTATTTACCCATACCTACGGAATAGAGGTAACACCGGTGTTTGGCAATATGCGCACGGTGATTGCTCAAAGCGAAGTGAGTGATCGGGTCGCCCTGGCGGTTGGGGATCGGGGGATCTTAAGTGTGACTGGGTTGTACGACGAAATGATCGAACTTGGGCGGGGCCGGTTAGTATTGGCCTGGGCCGGTCAGCCTCCCGAAGGGGGAATCGACGCGCTACTGGAGGAATCGCTGGGACCTATCGCGGTGCCCGATCCGAACAAGGCCATCTATGGGCGCGCCGCTGAGCAGTTTCTCATTAACAGTGGGTTGCGTGAGCGGCTAGCTTCGCGCCTGCTGGTGCTTGCCACCGTCCCACAGGTCTCCTCCCATCTGGTGGCGGGAAGTGTCGAGGTGGGATTTATTAACCTGACCAATGCCTTGGCATTACACGAGCGTATTGGTGGATATACCGAATTGCCCGCAGATCGATATGAGCCGATTCAGATCGTAGCGGCGGTGGTTAAAGGAGAGTCGGCCCGTGACGAGGTGCGGCAGTTCATTGACTTTCTTGTGTCACCAGAGAGTCATAACATACTTCGTGAGGCCGGGCTTTGAGTCTGTTGTGGGCAAACTGTGCGCCAGCCCCCATAGGACTGAGCCTGAAGGTGGTGCTCGCCATGATCCTGAGTCAACTGGTTCTGGGGGTTTCGCTGGCCTGGCTTTTGAGTCGTCCCAGATTACCAGGGCGACTCATCTGGGAGAGTTTAATCTCTCTACCCCTGGTGTTTCCTCCCATTGCGATCGGCTTTTTTCTATTGCTATTGCTCGGCCGCCGAGGGGCGCTTGGCGCTGTTTTGCATGACAACCTGGGTGTTGATGTGGTGTTCTCTCCTCTTGGTGTCTATCTGGCTGCTCTGATCGCCGGTCTGCCATTGATCGTGAAACCGGTACAGGCGGCTATGCAAAGCAGTGCCAGTGAGCTGGCAGAGGCCGCCTATGTATTAGGTCGAGGCCGGTTTGCCACCTTTTTTCTGGTTGTACTGCCCAGTGTGCACACTGCCATTCTTGCAGGACTGGTGTTGGCGATCGGCAGGGCGCTGGGTGAGGTGGGCATTACTTTGATGTTGGGCGGGAATATCATCGGACAGACCGAAACCCTCTCCCTAGCGATCTATAACCGGGTGCTGGATGGGGATTTTGACTGCGCCACGCAACTGTCTTTGCTGCTGGGTGGTGGTTCCCTGCTGCTGTTCGGGGCGATGCAATGGTTGGCCGGATCGCGAAGAGCGGGAGTGTGATGCATGAGCTGTCTGGATATCACGGTTAGGTTATCGCGTCCGGGCTTCGACGCTCTGGCTGAGTTGCAGCTGCGCTCGGGTGAAATCACGGTGCTGGTGGGACCTTCCGGGGGTGGAAAAAGCACTTTGCTACGTGCTTTGGCCGGACTTGAGCGTCCCCGCTCAGGACGTATCGCCCTGGGCGATCGAGTCTGGTTCGACAGCAGGCAGGGGATTCATCTCTCCCCCAGGCGGCGTAAAGCCGGGCTCATGTTTCAACACTATGCCCTGTTTCCCCATTTGAGTGTGGCGCAAAACCTGGGTTTCTCACTATTTGGCCTGAACCGTAAGTTACGGAGGCAACAGGTCGAGCGATGGCTCACTGCACTACGTATTCATGATATCGCCCAGGCAAAACCGGCACATATCTCCGGTGGTCAACGTCAGCGGGTGGCCTTGGCCCGGACATTGGCTGCCAATCCGGATGTGCTGCTGCTCGATGAACCTTTTTCCGCAGTAGACAGTGCACTGCGTCACCACTTGCGGCAGCTCTTTCGTGAGGTTGTCCAGGAGCGTGCACGTCCTGTGTTATTGGTAACCCACGACCTGGAAGACGTGCGTGAACTGGCCGATCGGGTCGCGGTGATGGTGTCGGGACAACTCCGCCGTTTCGGCTCAGTGGCGGAGGTGCTGTCCGACCCCCGGGACCTGGAGGCCGCACAGATGCTGGGTTGGAAAAATCTGCTGCCGGTGGCCCGATTTGAGTCGGGCATGGCGCATGGTTCCTGGGGATGTCTGCCCGCCTTGAGACCAAAACGCAGAGGGCGTTATTGGTTGGGGGTGGAGCCTAGACACTGGCGCATCGTCAAACACCAGGGCGTACCTGCGATTGTTGAGCACAACACTCTATTCGGTCCCTATCAGGAGATGACCTGCCGATTGCGGGACGGTAAGCGAGTCTATCTGCATCGACATCACGATGAACCGGCCATGAGTATTGGTACCCGGCTTCAGCTCCGGGTGCCCGCTGAACATCTCGTCCTTTTAACCTAAAGAGGGTGTTGTAAAAGCATGCCGCAAATATTCGTAAAAGTCGTAGGATGCGGTGAGCGGTGCGAACCGCATCAATCGTGGGGTGGCTCACAAACACCCATGATGCGGTTCGTACCTCACCACATCCTACATTTCATCCCTTAATGGTGGGACAGAACCCCACCCTATGACTTTTGCGACACCCTCCTAAAACAGAGAGGGTGGTAGCAGGCATGGCTTTGTAGGGGTTATGACAGATGTTGTGGTGTTGTCTGTTTTGCACCTTATATTTGAATAGCGTGGTATCGATAATTTCCTATAAATTCAACGAGTAATCGAAATCGGCGCTAAGTGGGCATAATATCTGCATTGGACGGTAATCGTTATGCATTTGTATTGCATGTCGATGGTTGTATGTTGCAGTTAGGAACAGTCCAATGTTGTATAAAAGAAAATTCCATATCCGACTCCTCGTCTTGGCGCTATTGTTGGCCGAGGCGGTGCAGGCCGAAGAAGTGTTTGAACTGGGCCGGGTCAAAGTAACAGCGGAACAGGAACTTCCCGGTTTGGGAACCGAGCGCATTGATGCGGAAGTGCTGCGGGAGGAGAACCGGGAGACCGTAGCGGAAGCACTTGATCGGATACCAGGGGTCACTCTGAACAATTTCGGGCCACGTAATGAACAGGGGGTTTATGTGCGTGGATTCGATCGGCGTCAAGTGCCGGTATTTATTGATGGTATTCCCATTTACGTACCCTATGACGGGTATGTGGATCTCGGGCGTTTTACCACCTACGATCTGGCTGAAATCGATATCGATAAAAGCTTCAGTTCGGTACTGTACGGATCAAATACCCTGGGCGGTGCAATTAATCTGATCAGTCGCCGGCCCCGCCGAGCCCTCGAAGGGGAACTGGGAGGCGGTTATACCCGGGGTGAAATCTCCGGCAGTGACGGTGCCCGGGGCTGGATTAACCTGGGGACGAATCAAGGTCACTGGTATGCCCAGTTCAGTGGCTCTTACCTCAAGCAGGACAGCTTTGGGCTATCGGATGATTATACTGCCACGCGTTATGAAGACGGTGGGTTGCGGGAAAACGCCTATCGGAAAGATACCAAGGTTAATCTGAAGCTAGGTTACACCCCGAGTCCAAAGGATGAATACGCATTGGGCTACGTTAACCAGCAGGGTGAGAAGGGTACTCCACCCTATGCTGGTGAGGATAGTAGTGTCACTACTCGGTTCTGGCAGTGGCCCTATTGGAATAAAGAGAGTCTCTACGGGATTACCCAAACCGACCTGGGCGATGGTGCTACCCTCAAAAGCCGCCTCTATTACGACATCTTTGAGAATTCGCTCTATAGCTACGACGACAAGACCTATACCACCCAAACCCGGCGTTACGCTTTTCAGAGTTGGTATGATGACTACACCTACGGTGCCAGCCTGGAGTATGGAAAACCCCTTGGCGAACACACCCTGAAGTTGGCGCTGAACTACAAATTCGACCACCACGAAGAGCATGATAACGTCGAGCCGGTGCGAACCTTCGAGGATCGCAGCTACTCGCTGGCTTTGGAGGATACCTACCAAGTTGATTCCCGCCAATCTCTGGTGGCGGGTATCAGCTACGATGTACGCGACAGCGTCAGGGCAGAAGGTTATGAGAACGGTGAGATCTTCGATTTCAAGGACAATGATACCAGTGCCTGGAATCCTCAAATAGGCTATTTCATGGAACTCGATTCCGCCAACCAGGGACGGGTTACATTGTCACGAAAAACCCGCTTGCCAACCATCAAGGACCGCTACTCCTACCGTTTCGGCACCGCCCTGCCCAACCC